>DKKJ01000131.1:6964-7216 GCA_002455175.1 Opitutaceae bacterium UBA6669 | reverse complement strand
TTCCCCCGAAGTTTCCGCCCAGTCCCGCTGTCTCCATACCCGCCTGATATACCAGCACATCACGCATCTTCGTTGACCCGGTATCAGCGAAAAACTGCGGCGTGATCACCGAGATGGCCGAACCTACATTTTCAATCGGCGTCCGCAATCCTGCCCCCGCCAGTGTGCTCTCCGCTTGATATCCGACCTGTCGATCAGCTGAAACCGAAAACGGTGACAGCTGAACCACCTCTTCGGGAGGCACCGGCGCGG
>DKKJ01000131.1:0-6906 GCA_002455175.1 Opitutaceae bacterium UBA6669 | reverse complement strand
CGTGCGCCTCAAGTTCCGAGCCAATTTACATGTCAAAGCCCTATTCATGAACTATTTAACTGACCTTCAAGATGCCTCGGCGGATCGCCACAGCAGTGGCCTCTGCGCGGTCGTTTACATCGAGTTTGTCGAGAATGTGGCTGACGTGTCGCTTGACAGTGTCCTCGGAAATCTGAAGTGCTCCCGCGATCGATTTATTGCCGTGCCCCGTGGCAATCATCGCCAAGATTTCACGTTCGCGAACGGTGATGGCGGGTGCCAGCCGAAGCGCACGCAAGCGTGCAGAAACGTCCGGAGCCAACCATCGCCCACCTCGTGCAATGCGTTTCACGGCTTGAATGAGTTCGTGTNNATGGGCGCGAAGAGCACGCGTGGCCTCCACTCCATCCATCTCCGGAAGCTGCAGGTCCATCAGGACAATCGACGGACGGTGTTCGGTGTAGGCGGCCACCGCATCCTCACCTCGATCTGCCTCCCCCACCACATTAAAATCCTGCTCCAGCTCTAAGGATGCAGCCAACCCGCTGCGCACCACGAAGTGGTCATCAACGATCAGGATAGTAATGGAACCTCGGCCTCCCATGGAATGAATTTATCGCAGCTTCGACTCGGCATGCTCTCGCTCACCCTGTTTCTCCCCCGAGCGATTGGCAGGAGGTCGTCCCTGCAGCGGCAAGAGCAAGACGACGACTGCCCCGCCCTCAGACGTTTTCTCCCACCGGACGCTTCCGCCCAATTTCCGGGCCCGCTCGACGATTCCGGCACAACCAAAGTGCCCTCGTCGGACCGACTTGAGACGAGCGGGCTCAAAGCCTGAGCCATTATCGCTAATCTGTAGGCAAAGTGTGCCTTCTTTGGATACCACACTCACCTCGGCCTTCGTCGCCTGACCGTGCTTACGTGCGTTCGTAATGGCCTCTCGGGTGATCATGCGTAAGTCATGCACCACCGCTTCAGGTAGCGTCGGAGTCGGGTCTTCGCAATTCACGTGAGTTTGAATGCCATGGTCCGCCGCCTGCCGCGCAGCGACCTGCTGCAACGCGGTCGGGAGGTCCCGTGCCATCTCGACAGGGTCTCGCAAATCAGCGATGAGACTCCGGGTTTCCACTTGGATGCGTGCCACTAAATTCCGCGAGGCCGCCGCGAGTTGCTTGCCCTTCTCATCCNNCTGTGATGCGGGTCTCCAACGCATCAAGCCGCAGACTCACACCGGCGAGCTCTTGCTCCAGCGAATCATGGAATTCACGGGCGATGCGGTGCCGCTCCTGAATTGCGGCCTCCGATTGGATGCGATGGCGCAGCGCATCCGTCTGCCGTCGAACTTGGCGTCGGAGGCTCGCGATCCACAACCCAGCCAGAGCCGTCACGCCTAAAACGCCCACCAACACCACTGCCAATCGCCGTACGGTCCACCATGAAGGCCCTTGCAGGACACTAAGATCTGACGGGGAACGCAGCTTCAGACTGATTGCGCCGACTTGACTGTTAAACCCTGCACCAGGCTGCGCTTTGACTAAACAGATGCCCACGACACGCACCCTTGATCCCGCCGCCGGGGTCTCCATTCCTTCCACCCCTTGAGCCCGGATCGGCGCACCTTTACCCTTGAGAAGGAGGGTGACGCCTTCCGGCGTCGTAAAACTCTGCACCACGGTTGCGGTCAGTTGCACCAACTCGGCATGGTGAACGCGTTCGAGCGAGTCCACCGTCTCCACCAGAATCGGCTCCGGTGCTGAACCAGGTTTCCGAGACGCTAGTTTGGCGTCATCTACAGCCGCGGCGAACGCGGTCATCACTGGAAAGCCCTGTAATGTCACCTGATCCCCTACCAGGATCGACTGTGACCCAACGACGTTCGCCGCAAACCCGATCTGGCCCTGTCGCAGGTAGATTTCCCCTCCGGGAAACGCCGCCAACACTTGTCCTTCGATTTGGATACGACGATCCCGGGGTCCTGTTGGACGATACGCGAGAAGGTCGGCTGCCGAAAGTAAAGGGATTCGATTCTCTGGAGTCGCCGACTCAAGCACCGTGACGTTGGCCCACGACTGCAGACGAACATAGGACTGCACCACCTGCCTCCGGTCATTGATGAAGCCTGCCGCAAGCCCCGAAACGCGCACGCGGCAATCGACCAGTTCCTCCCCGTCCGGCATCGGCGCATCCACCCNNCCCGCACCTCCAACGTACGCGAATCTGCGGCGATCCGCATCATGCTGCGATCATCAGCGAGTCGATGCAGAGAGCGCACTACTCCTTCTACTGCCACGTGCTGGTAATGGTACCTCGCCGTGGTGATGTCATCAAAGGTCACCAGCAAGGGCTCAGGTAGCGGCTTTTGGCCTATTATTTTCACCGTATCCGCCAAGGCGATTCCTGGAAGGTAGAGACCCATCCGCGTGGGACCGATGACTTCGACTTCGTCACCAGGTTTAACGACGTGCTCGGGCCGCGGACGGAAAAAAATCGTCGCGGTTTCGTCGCGGACAAACACCGCCGAGGACTCCCCAAAAACCACCACCCCCCGCAAACGTACGCGATGACCTTCCTGCGCCTCCTCCACCGAGAGTTTTCGCAAATCAGCCGCACGGCTCAGCGGCAGCTCGTCAGCGTCCTGCCCGGACATCGGCAGGCTTAACGCCAAAAAGAGAACAGCAGCATAGCGGGGTAAGGCCATATCAACAGTGATCGACGCGACAGCACGACCTGGTGGCAATGCCTATGTCGCCCACAACTGGAAATCAAAGACCGGACGCGAAACGCTTTTCGGCCGGTCACCACCAACCATTTCAACCAAACAACGCTGCAATGGGCTTGCCTCCGTCGGTAACCGGCACCGGGCGTCCCCCGCTGGTCAGGTCTTTCGCCGGATCAATGCCCATGGCAGCATAGATCGTCGCGTGGAAATCCGGAACCGTCACCGGATGGTCAACCGGCTTGTTGGAAAACCGGTCCGTCGAGCCATACGCCCCCTGATGGCGCAGTCCACCACCCGCAAGCACCATGGTGAAAGCCGCCGCCTGATGTCCTCGCCCACCTCCGCTGTCAAATTGCCCCGGCCGCCCAAATTCGGTGCCAATGGCGATGAGGGTTTTATCCAACATGCCTTTGTCTTCGAGGTCGGAGATCAGCGTCGAGAGGGCACTGTCCAACTGCTTGATCAAAACATGCTGCTCCAAATGACCCGCATTGTGGGTATCCCAACCGGCACCGTTGATAAAGTTCAGGTTATGCGAAACCTCGACAAAACGGACGCCGTTCTGAATCAAGCGCCGGGCGAGCAAACAGCGTTGTCCAAACTCACTGCCATATCGTTCGCGTAGAGCAGCAGGCTCTTCAGCCAGTTTGAAATTCCGCATGAAGTCCGGCCCCGCCAGACGGAGTGCTTCCTGCTGAGCAATTGCATACTCGTCTAGGAGAGAGGCAGCGTCAGGACCGTCCTGACCAGGAGGACGCGATGACAATAGCTTCTGCCGATGAGCCATGCGCTCCAAGCTCACACCGGGCGGCGGGGTGAACCCGCCAGGACCCGTTTCCGTATCCAAGAGATAAATATAGCCGTGCTTGGGGCCCAGAAATCCAGGTCCCCGGCTGACGCTCGGATAACCGATCATGATGTACGCAGGCGCCTGATCGGACGCCGCTCCCCGCTCATGCGCCACCACCGACCCAATGGAAGGATAAATAGTGCTGCCGCTGACGGGACGTCCGGTGTGAACAAAGTTCGTCGCCAGCGCATGCTCGCTTCCCCAGGGGTGCGTGACGCTCCTTACGGCGGTGATTCGGTCAGCCAACCGCGCCGATCCCGCCAGAAACTCGGTATATTGCACTCCGCGCACTGCCGTATCGATCACCCCATAGTCAGTACCTGCCTTACGCTGCTTGGAATTCCCCGGCTCTTTGGGATCAAACGTGTCGATCTGAGACATTCCGCCCCCGAGCCAGATGAAGATACAATGCTCCGCGCGTCCGCGCAAAACGGGCCCTCCACCTCCGTGGGCGTGGAGAAAGCGAGGCAGGGCGGCGGCAGCGGCGGTAGATCCAACGGTGGTGAGGAATGTGCGGCGATTCATGGCTAGGGTGACTTAGGGGTTAGCGAATAAAAATCCATTCGGGCTCGTTGAGCAACGCCCAGACCACATCCTCCAGGCGCTGGCGCCAATCTGCAGACAACCGCTGAGTCGGAGGCTCACCTTCGCGAGCCAAAGCCTCTTCTTCGAGGCGTAACCGATTCGCTTCGGCTGTCATGTGGTTGGCCCACGATACGTAATAAGGACGTACAGCTTTCTGGAAAGGCGCGGCTTGAGTCGGTGTAACTCTGCTCGCATACCCCGCGGCCAATGCGGCAGTGACACGTGTCCGCTCGTCTTGGGTGGGCTCACGCGTGAAAAGTCGTCGGTACAAGCGATCAATCAAACGATCCAAAGGCTGATCCACCAACGCGAGCTGCGTCAGTCCGTGATCATCGCTCAGACGCGTAAGCCAGAGCATCATCGTACCGTTGGCCAGCAGGGCCGGCTGCAGCACGTTGGGCTCACTGGGTTGAATTCCGTCGGTGGGATCAGCTCGTACCGGCCTCCAGCCAAACACCTCCATGACTTCGCCCACGGCTTGGATACGCGGCAACATCATGCTGGGGCGGTCGCGTTCATTCGACGCCGAGGGGAGCATCCAGGCCCGCCGAGCAGTACCGAGATCGAGCGCGCGGTCTGCAGTGCGAATCCCATCGAGATCAATATTAAGAGGCTCCACTTCGAAAGGTTTTCCCGTGGCCAAGAACAAAGAGTCAACCAGCTGGTGCGGTCCGATCCGCCGGGGGGCCGGAGCCGTGAACAACGCACTGGGCTCCAACAATCGCGTGTCCACCGCGCGTTGATACGCGTGCGAGTTCAGAATCAGCCGCATCACCGCCTTCAGGTCATAGCCCGAACGCACGAGCTCGCGACTCAACCATCGTAACAATTCAGGATGGGTTGGTATCGACTTTTCCCAATCACCCAACGACTCCACCAAGCCGCGTCCCATCAAACGCTGCCACACGCGGTTTACCATCACTTGTGTAAAGCGTTCATTCTGGGGAGCCGTGATGAATGCCGCGAGGCGGTCGCGTGAATTACTGGCATCCTGCACAATGGCCATCGCTGTCTGCTCGTCACATAGCTCAGCGAACGGCCACTCTGGCGCGACGGTGCTGCCGGGCGGTAGCGTCACTTCGATCAACGGCTTCCTGCCCCCCAGGCTGAGCGGTCCCATGGGCACGCTGCTCGTCTCCGGCACCTGCAGAGGCTTCTGCTCCAGCAAGGCCGCCAGGCTAAAGACGTCCTTCTGCTTCCAGTGATGCGTGGGAGAGTCGTGGCAACGAGCGCACTTCATCTCGATGCCTAGAAACGCAGAACTCAAAATGATCCCTTTGGCCGCCATCGGTACGTCGTTCTGCGAGGCAGCGCCAAACCCCGCCGGCCCGCCGAAACGTTCACTGCCCTCCATGCGAACGAGTTCAGTGACAAAAAGGTCCAACGGCTTATTGTCGAGAAACGACTCATACAACCACCAGCGAAAAGGGCCCGTGTTATTCAACATCGGTTGAATCAAATTAGGATTCTCCGCCAAGACATCCAACCAATATCCCATTTGGTGATCCGCCCAGCGCGGGTCGGCCAACAAACGGTCGATCAGCATGCGACGGCGATCGGGGTCTTTATCCGCTACGAAGGTGTCATACTCGACTTCGGTAGGCACGACACCGATCGTATCCAAATAGACGCGACGCAGAAAGGTGGCGTCATCCGCCAGAGGCGTTAGCTCCACAGTGGTCGCTACAAACTCTGGCCAAACCGCGCCCTCGGCAATCCAACGTCTAAGCAAGTCTACTTCTCTAGCCGGCAGCCGGTCCCCTTTTGCAGGCATGACATCTTCAGTCACATCGGTGGTGATCCGCTGGATCAACGCACTCTGTTCCGGGTGATGCGGGACAATGGCTGGACCATCAACGTCACCTCCAAGGAGCGCTTCTTCGCGAAGGTCGAGTCGCAGTCCGCCCTTCACTTTCGACCCTTGGTGACAATTGAAGCACTTTGCTTCCAGGATCGGTTTGATCTCGCGATGGAAATCGACGCCATTCGAAGTCGTAGCGGCTCCCGCCGATCNNATCCTCGCCGCCAGAAAGTGGTCGATGGCATTGTGTGAGGGGTAGCCCTCCGGCAAAGCAGGAACCGACACCTCAGCCGTCGAAGCAAGGTAAGCCTTTGCCGCATGCCGCCGCGCTTCCCAATAAGCATCATGTTCCTTTCGTTTCTCTGCACGCCTCGCCGCATTCATCGCTTCCAAGCGCTCCCGTCGATCGCGCTCGTAACCAGCCCAGCCCGCTTCGGTGTAGGCCACCCGTCGCGCGTCCGTTGAAAGTAACGTCCAGTCGTTCGAACCTTCCAGAGCCACCGCCTCGACCGTTTCCCCAAGTTCAGGCCGGAAGGGTCGTTTGCTCTTCGGTTCGCGCGCGCCGATCAAGGTTTCCAGAACCACCGTCTGAGAACCACCCGTAAATTCGATCGTGGCGACCGCCTGCCGGTTACNNCAGTCTCCAGCACCCCTTTGCCGTTAACCGCCACACGAGCAACTCCACGCGAGCGCAGCATCAGCCGATGGCGACCCGGTGGCAGCGAAATGACCGCAGAGAGTCGCACCAAGGTGGGGAAAGCGCGATCTGCACGCACGCCGGTAGAAACGTACTTGTGGGGCAATTCGAAGACACCAAACGCCTCCTCCCAGTACGTCTCCGTAGCAACAAGCTTAGCCTCGGGAAACTGACCATCGTCAGGGACTCCCGTCTCACATATCTCCACCAAGACACGGGCAGCAGGCCCGCCCTGCGACGAAACATCGCTCGCGCGACCAGCTGGCAACGCCAAC
>DKKJ01000092.1 GCA_002455175.1 Opitutaceae bacterium UBA6669 | reverse complement strand
CATGCAACGATTTCGTACCAAGACCTGTGGGATAAGGGCGGAGTGTGGACATGAGAAAAATCAATGCTGACCCGTTTCATGCACCCCGGGCGAGTCTGAAAACTCAACGAAACGGCAATGATTTTGTCGACCCGAGGTGCGACAAGCCCTGCCCCTTTTAGAACACGAATCGCCCCCATGAAGACTCGCAAATCAGCCAAACCCAGTGCCGCCGCCAAGGCGGCGCGCAAATGGACCGGAAGGTTAACTGACGGCGTGCTACGGGCCAACCGTCACTTTCGCGGTTCCGGCAAGCTTCCGTTGGTTGGCATCGAACGAAAGAAACAGGGTCGCTTTGAGCACCCGGGCGGCCGCGACATGGAGGATATCGAACGAGCGGTGGCCACCCGTGATCGTATGTGATTCGGACAGACGGGCGGCTTCCTTGATCATTTCCGCCAGATCGGGTGAGACGGACTGGAGTACCCCGTTCCTTAAATCGGCCTCAAAAGCAGCTAGGGAAGCGAGGGCATGCCGCTGGGAAATGACTTTCCGAAACACTGCGAACCGAATCGCGTTTCCGAGTTCATAACGATTCAGCGCCGTAATCGCGATGGGTTGCTTGGTCTGCATGGCCCAGGCACGGGCAGCCGCGGTGTGGACATCGCCGCCATACAGCGAGAACAGAAAACTCGTGTCTGTGACCACCATCGCCATTTCAGGCACCTTGGCTTTCGGACAGAATCGCCGCACTTTGTTCTGCGGTTAGAACAGTAGACCACGCCTTGCGATTCAGGGCAGCGCTCTTGCTCCAGTCCACTTCCGTCGGTTTCACGGGAGCAATCGGAACCACCTTGGCAACGGCCTTGCCCCGCCGGGTCACTTCAACTTCCTCCCCTTTCGAGACCCATTCGAGCACCTTGGAGTAATTGTTGCGCAGTTCCCGCACGGTGGTCGATCTCATGTGCTACACAATGTAGCACCATGCAGCACTGTCAAGGAGTGGGAACGAGCGAGGCGCTTACAGTCGACCGGGCCATTCCTACGTGCGATTGACCCATTCGCATTTCACGAATAACGTATACATATATCCATCAATTTTTACGCATACCAAGGGGCCAGTACTGCCACTTACCCTGATCTACTGTCCGCCGCACGAGACCGACCTGTTTGCTGACCTGATAGCACGCCCCGTCATACATGAGCCGCGTCGGTCGAGCCATGGATCAACTTTGCCTCAGAATTCCTCGCCCGCAAAGTCAACAGGTAATACCTGACCCGTTATTGAATTCCCCTAGATTTTCAAGGTTTTTGCGATCTAGTAAAGCGCAGCTATGAACATGGGACCCATCACCGCGGAAACCATCGAAATGACCTTTGGGCAGGCGAACTCCGGCGCTGCCTTCGCCAATTTTTGCAACGCCGTCGTGACTTCAACATCTGTTTCGGCGGCCCTTGGCTATCCCGTCCTTTCAGAACGCCCCGGTCCCGATGGCTCGTTCGATGGGGAGTGGACGATTCCGGCGGCCACGTCGATTTCCACGACGTTCGGGATGCCTNNTATGGCCTGCAACGAAATGCCCAGATCTCGGGCATCAAGTCGACCCTGCGGGGTGCGGCGCAGGAAATTGCGCAACGCACCGTGAACAAAGGGGCGCCTGCGCACTATGTGCTTTTCACCAACCTGCAACTGGGGTTGGAGACATCCACCACGACCTCCGCCAACGCTGTGCTTTCGCGGTATCGGACTGAGCTGGAGACCGCAGTACGCGACGGCTCGGCCGCAGACCTCAAGGTCACCGTCTTCGATGCGGCGGATTTGGCCGCGGTGGTCAATTCGCACCCTGGGCTGCGATTGACCTATTTCGGCGCCAGCGTCGCGCGGAGCTGGGATGAAGCATGGGCGGCGACGGCGCAATATGCCGCGGTGCCCACCCTCGACCTTGTCGGACGACAAGACGAACTGAAACAGTTGGCCACGCTTCTCTCCGACGAATCCGTCCGCGTGATCCAAATCTCAGGACAANNCATTGGAAAGACGAGGCTGGCGCTGGAAGCGACGCGACATGACCGGGCCCGAACGACCGTCGTCGACGATGCCGATGAGTTCGCCCGTTTGGGGCTCGCATCGCTGGCAACCACTCCCCTGCCGCGCTATTTCCTGCTCGATGACCCAGCCAGTCAAACGGCACTCCATCTCTTTCGCACGGCGGTGGCGCATTCTGGCTTCAAGCTCGTCGTAACGGTGCCAACGCGGGAAAAGCTGCCGCGGTTGGCGCTGGTGGATCACCCCTCCGTCCGCACGATCCACATTGATCCGTTGAAACCCGATGAAGCCGCAAGCCTGCTTACGGCCGCGAATCAATCTCTCGATCATAACACCCGGGATTGGATTTTGCACCGGGCAGGCGGCGTACCCGAGCTGATACTCGCGGCCGCGCACCATGGGAAGGACTTGCGGAAGAAAACGGATGATCTCAAGTCCGCCTTGCTCGGCAAATTTTTGGAGCGAATTGAAAGGGAGGTCGGGGCTGAGGGAGTGANNCGCACAGCGAAATCCCAAAGCTCCTCACCTCCTTCGGCAGCCAAACGAGCCCGGTTCGCGCAGCGTTCCTGCTGGACCGTTTCGTCGGCTTTGGCGTGGTGCGCCGCCGGGGCGAAAGCATCTCGGTGATACCGCCGCTGTTTGCGTCTGCCCTGGCTGAGCGTGTGTTTTCCACCCACGCCGCAGGCGCGCGTGCGTTTTTCGATTCNNAGGGCCGCTCCCAGTCGCACCGTTAAATGCTTCGAAAAATATTTCTCCGGATTGGAAGCCGTTTCCGCTCAATCGGGAGGGAACGAGATCGTTTCGGACATTGAACAAGCGCTCAGAGAGCTGATCTTCGATTCCTCGACGCATCAGGCGGCGCTTCGCCTGCAACTGCGGCTGGCGGTTCGCGACCCTTGGGCGGAACCCGCGCCCCGCTNNGTGCTTCGTCTATTGGCTGGACGTTCCCATGACCTTGCGCGAGCGGGCCGACTGGCTCGAACAATTGCTCCATTCATCGAATTCGAACGATCGCGCGTTGGCCGTGCGCGCGCTGCATTTCGCGACATCCATTCCGGAAACGCTTTCAGGGTTTTCCGTCACCGCCCGGAAGCTGGGCATCCCGCCGCCGGCGCCGCTTTGGATCGAGGTCTTCGATTACCTGGAGCGGCTGTTTGCGCATCGATTCGAGCTGCTGGGCCATCCCGACCCTGAAATTGCGGCCCTGATGAATAAAGACCTCCTTGGCGCGCTCATAAGGGCAAAGCGAAGCCTTCGTCTTGACCGATTCCTGAGGTTGTTCGAGCGCTACATGGAGCTTTATCGAAACGGAAAGGTTTGTTGCGAGCCCGCCGAGATCAAGCACACCTTGGACACACTCATCGAAGATTTCGCGGAAGCGAAGTCGCAGGATCAGAAGGCCAGCGCCCCGAAGTGGGACGCATTCATCGCGCGGATCGAAGTCCACCGTGACCATTGCGAGGGCGGGCCCTTTCTTGTCCGCCTCAAATTGGCGGCGGATCGGATTAATAACTATAAGGAGGTCCACTACGACGGGAGAAAAATGTTCGGATTCGAAGCCAAGGCGCGGACGCTGGCGAAGGAGGCCATCGCGAATCCGTCGCTCATGNNGGTTTGGGCCGTGGTCGAAGGGCCGGCGGCGTTCGATCTCCGTCCGTTCGTCGCGGCCCTCGGCGCATATGACCTCTCGCATGGATTTCTTGCCCGCTTCGCGAACCCGGGTACGGATCGCAGCAAGCAGATGCTCCTAGCGGACTACCTGGCGGCAGTCAGAACGAGGGATCCCATTTTTGCCGACCAGACCTTAGATCGCTTGGTGGCCACTCCGAGTTTTCCGACAACAGGCGCGCTCTTCATCGTCGATCGCTTCGGACCGAGCCCGGAGAACCGACGCCGTGTGGTGGAGTGGATTACGGCCGGCACCGTAGATCCCCAAGCAGTTGCGGACGTTCTCGGCAGGCGATGGTTGGACCATCTTCCTCCCGAGGAGGTCCGGTTCATTTTGGAGTTCGTCTTTTCGCGAGCGCCCAACGGGTCGAACCTTGTTGTGAAGGCGCTCACTTTTTACCTGCACCCTGGCCGTGCACTCCCGCCGGAATTGGTCCCTCTAGCCTTACGCGCGCTGGATGGGGTAGACAACTCGGCGGAGAGCCTGTCTTACGAATGCTCCCAGGTCGGTATAGCGATCGCAAAGACTAACCCGGACGCCGCATACCCGTTTTTTGTTTCCCGGGCGGGGGCGCAAAAGGGATTCTTCCGAAAGGACTGGAATCCACTCGGTCGGCACGGTTCTCGCGATTTCTGGGATTTTCTGCGCGACACAAATCCGGAGCGAGCCTACCGTGCGCTTCTGGAGATCCCGGTCGACTCGCGCGACGATCGACGGCCGGTGACGAACCTGGAAAGACACGCCGATGTCCTCATGGGGATCGCGCGCGACGGCGAAAATACCGCCGCGACGTTGGTCGCCTATCTTGACGGTCTGCAGCCGGGGTTCTTCACATTCTGCTTCCGGCTCCTCGATCAGTATCCCGCAAGCGTGCCGATCCGGACTGCGCTCACCAACGCGGCGCTCCGAGGCGACGGGCGCTTTTCTTTTGGCACCGATCGGTATGCCGATATGCTGTCGCGCGTGGACACCCTCTTGGCGGATCCCGCCCAGTCGGCGCAACATTTGTCGTGGCTGCGAGCGATCAAGGTGAAGATCGAGCAGGAGGGGGAATCGGCGAAGCGCGCGTTTGGACCGACTGAAGCTCCGCTGGGATGGGACTAGCGAGCCGCACAACTCAATTCATGTCATTTCCAGTTGGGGTGACCAGAAGGGCGGTCGTTCCGCCGTCTCCTCCGAAACGATAGCTGCAGAATGTGGTTTCGTGCGGCTTTCCGAATATATCGTCGTAGCTGATGCGACCGACATAGTGGAAATAGACTGGCGCAGCTTGCGGCACTTTCGATTCTAGCTGAGCAGCGGTGACCGGATTGATTTTTGGTGACCGTGCGTAGGATGGCGTTTGGGTTGACTATGCGCGCCACCGGGGGCGAATCAACGACTTCCGCGGTTTGGAGCCCGTAACTCAGGCCGGCCACCGATTGACCGGGTCTTGTCTCATCTTCGCCGACACCATTTCCTGATGAAATGAACCCGCCCGACTTTGAGCAGACGGAACCAGGCACGACCTGGGTCGTGCCGATCTCGAATTCCGCCCCTATCGAATTAGCTGAACTCCGGGAAACCGCCTACTATCGGGAGTTGAGGCCTTACATCAAGCAACGCGTCGCCCGGATCGGAAAAACGGATGTTCTCCACTTCATGGTTGGCGACGAGAAGCCACTCGACCGCAGTGATCGCTTCTATGTTTGCCTCGATTTCATCGTCGGAGACATCTTCCGAAACGTCCACTCACGACAGTGGATTAAAACCCAGATGGCAGCGCTTAGTCGTTTACGACAGGTGGACAGCGTCGGCGCTCACACTCTCTACCGGTCCTACATCAACGAGCTGGTGGTCATGATGGAACGACTGCAGCGGATCACCGCCCTTCTCGTCATGGGATTCGGCGAGGGAAGTTTCGTGAAGAGCTGCGAGGAGCACATCCTCGGATTTTTCCATCCACTCCTTTTCAAGAAACGTAACGAGAATCACCACGGCTTGTACCTGGGATACGCGAATTCACATGAGATCGAACAAGCGGTGCGTGACGTCACGGACAAGGTTTCGAGAACAAGGGCTCTAACGCTCTTTCGGTCCGCGATCGCTCGGGAACTCGCGTGGTTTGAGGTGACGGAGAAGGCGATGGCTACCTTCCTCCATGCGTTCTTTGAAAACATGCACTCCGGGCTGAAAGCTGCCGGCGGATATCAGGATCCCGCAAGGCTGCCTGTAAAATTTGATCTGCAGACCACGCTGCGATCGACCCTTCGAAAAAAACACAAACACGACGAGGTTTTCAAGGCACGCAATCCCGTTAAGCGGTCGAAAAAGACCGGCGATGGTGGAACGATTGCTTAACGCTTCTGAAATCGTGTGGCTCCCCTATGCCCGAACTAACCGACGACTATTGGTACTACCTCAAAGCGATGAGGCGCTGTTCGGAGAGTTTTCCGGAGTACGCTTTCATGATGCGGCAGCTCAGCGACCTACACCAAGTGACTTAGAGGAATCGCCGCGCCATGGTGCAGTCGACTGCTGGGGCCCGCCGCGAAGAAACGAGGCCCGTTGTCCATTTAGAAAAGCCTTGGATGCTTCCACGAGCGGATCGAACACTTTGGGAGAACCCGGTGAGGCGTTAGTTGAATACCCGTCTTGAATCGAGCGGTACCGGATAGAGAGCGACCGAGCACGCTGTAGGAGGTAGCCAAAAAGCGCCCGACTGGAGGGACTGAAATCAAGCCTCGACTCCCACGATTCCACGAAGTCGATGTCAAAGAACTGGACCGCCTCGATGCCATTCTCTCCGGCGAAGAGCGGCATTTTCGCCACGCCGGCCAGATGTCGCTCGTAGAACGGACCGGAGAGGGTGGATAGAGGGATGTCGTCATAGGAGAGAACGCACGGTATTACGTACCTGACCGCCTCGATTGCATCGCCCGAAGACGACTTCATTTCTCCGCACCTCATTGCCAGAGCCGCTTTGTACGATTGCATCGACCCGACTTTGAGCATCGCGTCCAGTTGCGCAAAAGCACCGCTCCGACGGAGCGCCAGACTCGGCATCGACGCCTTGCACTCGATGCAGACGGCAGTGTCGTCGGAAACAAGGACGATGTCGCACTCGTTGTTCTCACCATATTTCGCGTTGGGGAAAATCTTGGTATTCGTCTGAGGCGTGAGTAGCTGCCGGATGAGCCAGCACGAGTACGCTTCGAACGCATGGCCAAATGGGGCGCGAAACTGCTTCCGTTCGTTTTCAGCTAGCGCTCGCTTAAGGGTTCGTTCTCTGGATTCAAAAGCGAGATACGGGATCCCCACCAGGAACTTGCGCAGCATGAGGTTCGAACTGGTGCAAAGCGACACGCCGCCCATGCGAAGGACCGGTCTTACGTAAAACGAAACGGCGTCGTACATGAATTCTTCGATCGTGCCAGTCGGCGGATTTGTTGAGACGGCGACATCCTGGGCTGCCAGATCGAGGAGATGTTTCGTCTTACTCTTTGCGTCACCGGCGAGCGTTTCCCAGAAATCATCGGTGAGAAACAAATCATCCGCGAGGGGTTTGTTATAATCGATCCGCAGCGCTGGACCGGCCGAAAGAAACGCGCAGCTAAGATACTCCAGTGCTGAGAGCTGAAACGTCTCCTGAAACCAGCTGTCGAGCGAGGCATTGGTTTTTTCGAGAACGAAGTCCGAAACTTCCTTGATCGTGCAAAGCCCGAACAGTCTCCCGAGTGCGTTTCTCGTATCGAAGGCCGTGTTATGAGCCATGGAGTTTCGGATGAACTCGGAAATCTGCTGTCCGGGCACGTCGCCCAGCGAATGGGAAGTCNNGCGGACTGAAACGAGAGGAGGACGTGGGCGAAGCGCGAGGATTTCTCGTCGTTGTCGATGTCGTTTGCCGCGTCTCGGGGGCAGCAGCGGAGCGCCAGTTCCATCGTCGCAAGCAAAGCCTGATCAGAAAACGGGCGGAATGTGGCATCTGCCTTGGCCTCCTCCCACACGCGCCCACGCAGTGCTGGTGGAAACAAGAACCGGATTGCAGACGATATGTGCTTCGCTCGGTCGGCTTCCGTAACGTTGCTGTGCGTGATCTTCGCTTCGTTTGCGTGTTTGAGTAACGAGAGTCGTTTTATCGGCGCCTCAAGGCTGAACTGAGAGATCGTCTCGACGCATTCCTTCAACGTTAGCGCTCGTCCGAANNGGTCATATTGGCTCCGAGATTTGTGGCAGAGTGGTTCAAGCGAGTGACGCGTGGAATCGTTTCTACCTCGCGATCGGCAATCCGCCTATCCTAAAAATCAAACATCCCCTGATTCGTCTTCTGATTCCGCGGTGGCTGAGGTCGAAAAGGACTCCGATGGCTCCCGATCTGCGTGATCACAAGCCTTGGCCTTACGCTGGCTTTCGGTCAGTCTGCGTCATTGNNTGGAGCCAATAGCAGGGGGGGGCAGGTAACATGTAGTTTGTACTTCGTTCGTGTATCTCGTGCTAGCATGGCTACTGTTCGCCCCCAACGTATACCGGATAACTAAAAGCGCGCGCGCCAGGTGAGCGGTAAAGCCTCCCGACCGGTGACCTCGTACTGCAGGTGAATTCGCAGAGACGTTTTTATGCGATGTTAGTGGGCCCTGGAGGCCATGACTAAGCAGGGCTTATCCCATTAAAAACCGGAACTGCCCGCTCAGATCATGAAACGCGTCTTGCGGCAAAGGGTGAATCTCACCAGTGTCGTCGTTACCCCGCCATGACCAGCTGTCGTTTTTTTACGACGAGCGCGTTACCCCGCGTTTTTGTCAGGTCTGTGATCACCGTTACCGGCTTTGCGTTTGGCTTGCCCGCGAGCCAGGCGGCGCCGGTTTCGTTTAATCGGGAGATCCGGCCTTTGATGTCGGATATGTGTTTTCAGTGTCACGGCTTCGACGCCCGGAGTCGGAAGGCGGGGATGCGGCTGGATGTGCGGGAGGACGCGATTAAGCCGACGAAGAATGATCTGAAGCCGATTGTTCCGGGGAAACCGGAGGAGAGTGAACTGATCTTTCGGATTGGGAACGCGGTGGATCCGATGCCTCCCGAGGACTCGCACAAGAAACTCACAGCGGAGCAGAAGGACTTGTTTCGGCGTTGGATCGCGGAGGGCGCGGTCTATGAGCCGCATTGGGCGTATGTGCCGCCGGTGCGGGTTGAGGTGCCGCGGGTGGATTCGGCGCCGGCGGGGTGGTCGGAGAATCCGATCGATGGGTTTATTCTGGCGCGGTTGGTAGAAAAGAAGATCGAGCCAGCGCCGGCGGCTTCGGCGTCGACGTTGCTGCGGAGGGTGAGTCTGGATCTAACGGGGTTGCCGCCGACGCCGGAGGAGTTGACAGCGTTTTTAGCCGATCCGTCGCCGAGTGCTTACCGCGCTGCGGTCGAGCGGTTGCTGGCTTCGCCTCACTATGGCGAGCGTTGGGGGCGTCACTGTCTGGATGTGGCTCGTTACGCGGATTCGAATGGCTACTCGATTGATGCGCCGCGGCAGATTTGGAAGTATCGCGATTGGGTGGTCGCGGCGCTGAATCGCGATCTTCCGTACGATCAATTTGTGGTTGAGCAACTGGCCGGCGACTTGCTCCCGGGCGCCACGCTCGAGCAGAAAATCGCGACGGGCTATAATCGGAACACGCAGATCAATCAGGAGGGCGGCATCGACATTGAGCAGTTTCGGGTCGAGGCGGTCATGGATCGGGTCAACAACTTTGGCGCGGCGTTTCTCGGGCTGACGGTGGGTTGCGCCCAGTGTCACGATCACAAATTCGATCCGATTTCGCAGCGCGACTACTACCAGCTGTTCGCGTTCTTCAATCAAACGGTGGAGGATGGTCACGGCCGGCCTTCGCCGGGTGGCGTCCTGGAGATTCCGGGCGAGTTTCAGGCCAGCGATATCCTGGAACGCGAACTGGAGGAAGCCAGCTCCGACCTCGACCGTTACCTCGGTGGGCGGGGTGACGCCCTGAACGCCTGGTGGAATGCGCTGGCCCCGGCGGCCCGCGATGCCTTGCCCGAAGCCGTGCGGGCGGCTCACGCGGTGGCACGCGACGCTCAGACGCTGGCGCAGAAGCGGACGGTCTACCTCGCCTACCGTCCGGATGACCCTGAGTTTGCCACGCGCGAAAAACGGGTGGTCGAGCTGGAAAAGCGCATGCCGCGGCCCGTGACCACGCTGGTCATGTCCGAGCTGCCGAAGCGGCGCGACACCGTGATGTTCATCAAGGGTGACTTCACGCGTCCGGGCGATCCGGTCACCGCGGGTACCCCGTCGATCCTGCCTCCGCTGACCGCGGAGAATCCCACCCGGCTGGATCTGGCTCGCTGGTTGTTCAGGCCGGAGCACCCGCTCACGGCGCGGGTGATGGTGAATCGGGTGTGGCAGGCGTACTTCGGTCGAGGACTGGTCGAAAGCGAGAACGATTTCGGCACACAGGGGTTGATGCCGACGCATCCCGAGTTGCTGGACTTCCTGGCCACGGAATTCGTCGCGCAAGGCTGGAGCCTGAAAGCGCTGCACCGCTTGATCGTCACCTCCGCCACGTACCGCCAGAGCGCGAAGGCACGGCCCGACTTGGCGCTGGTCGATCCGACCAATCTGCTGCTCGGGCGTCAAACGCGGCTGCGTCTCGACGCCGAACTCGTGCGCGACGTCGCCTTGGCCGTGAGCGGCGAACTGGACGCACATCTCGGCGGGCCTCCGGTTTTTCCGCCTCAGCCGGACGGGGTGATGAAGATGGGACAACTCAAACGGGAGTGGATCGCCAGTAAGGATGCGCAGCGTCACCGCCGCGGACTATACACGCATTTCTGGCGCGCCACGCCCCACCCTGCCCTCGTGGTTTTTGATGCCGCGGATGGCATCAGTTCGTGCACGCGTCGCCTCCGCTCCAACACGCCGTTGCAGGCGCTTACCTTACTGAACGACCGGCAGTTTTTTGAACTGGCCGTCGCCTTCGCCCAACGGATCGAACGCGAAGCCGGCGCCAGCGACAGCGAACGGATTCGTTACGCGTTTCAACTCTGCACGGCACGCCCTCCGACCATCACTGAGACTACACGGCTGACCACACTCATGCAGCAGGTGCGCGCGTCGGTGGAGGGCTCAACCGACGCGGCGAATCGCGAGGCGACGGTTGCCCTCGCGCGTGTTGCCCTGAATCTCGACGAAACGATCACCCGGGAATAAGCCCATGTCGACGCCCCACCCTATCTCCCCCGCCCAGCACCTGGCCGCNNACCGTCGGCTTGGGCGGCATCGCCCTCGCCTCGATGGCCGCCCGTTCCGTCCGCGCCGCGTCGACCCCGGTGCTCGCTGACCCGATGGCGCCGCGCGTGGGTCACTTCGCGCCCAAGGCGAAAAACGTCATTTATCTCTTCATGGCGGGCGGGCCGAGCCAGCTCGAGCTCTTCGACTACAAGCCCAAGCTGATCGAATACAATGGCCAGCCCATCCCCGCGTCGCTCATCGAGGGGAAGCGCTTTGCGTTCATGGGTCAGACGCACGGCACCAAACTCCTCGGCACGCGGCGGACGTTTCAGCGCCATGGCCGGAGTGGCGCGTGGGTGTCCGATCTTTTTCCTCACACCGCGAAGATCGTGANNTTCATGAACACGGGGTCGGGCCAGTTTGGCCGGCCAAGCATGGGCTCCTGGGTTACCTATGGATTGGGGAGCGAGTCGCACGACTTGCCAGGATTTGTCGTGCTCCAATCGGGTCCCCGTGGCCCGCGAGGCGGCGCGGTCAACTGGAGCAGCGGGTTTCTCCCGACCACCTTTCAAGGCGTCCCCCTGCGCGGCAATGGTGACCCCATTCTCAATCTCACCAATCCAGAAGGGATCACCGCCACGCGCCAACGCCT
>DKKJ01000318.1:5908-6085 GCA_002455175.1 Opitutaceae bacterium UBA6669 | reverse complement strand
TAGGTTGCGCCAGAGTCTTCCACGTGGCGATTCATCCTACCATGGCTCGTTGATGAGTAAAGAGTTGTGGAATAAAACCTCTTCATCCTAGAAAAACCGCTTGCTTTTAGGGAGCAAAGAATGATTTTCGGCACCTTCACAGTTGGTGACGGGCTCGTAGCTCAGTTGGCAGAGCGC
>DKKJ01000318.1:153-5842 GCA_002455175.1 Opitutaceae bacterium UBA6669 | reverse complement strand
TTGCAAGGCCGCGAGCACCGCACGATCAAATTCGGCGCTTCCACTGCTGGTCAGAATTTTCGCCCCAGAAAGCGTGCCTGAGGAGGAGATGCTAAACTGAATGCGGGCCTTGAGCTCGTCGCCGAAGTTGGCTGCTTCCATGGTTTGGCGTACCCGTTGCACGATAAGAGAGAGGTAAGCGCTCATTAGATCCGCCTCAGCCCGCGACATAGCGGTGCCCCCCGCTCCTGAGGTTGAATTACTCGGAGGCGCGCCTGCCATCCCGCCGCGTATCCCAGCCGCGACAGAGGGTGGCTTCACACTAGTCCCGGTCGACTTAGTGGTAGTCGGAGTTTTTGCCGCTTTGTTCGCGCGATCAAATTCCGCCTTGGTCATGCGTTTCGCTTCCGCCTCTGCGGCTTTGCGTTCGCGTTCGGCTTTGGCTTTCTGCTCCGCTTGAAACTTACGCTCGATGTTAGCGGCCCGCTTGTTCATCAGCCGCGAAATATTCTGCCCCACGTCGGGGGGCTTTTCAGCAACCACAGGCTTTGGCTTGGTTTCCGCCACCGCTTTAACCGGAGAGGGCGTAGACGGGGCCGGTACAATGACCGCCTCTTGCGGCGGCGCCGGAGCGACAGGCTCGGGCTCTGGAATGCGCACCGGCGATGGCGGGAGGACGACCTGATCGATCCCAGTCGCTCCCGGTTCACCGGCTGGCGGANNCTTGTTCCCCTCCCCGCCCACTAACTCAAAGATCTGTGGCCCGTCATCTGCGCGTTTTTTAAGGTAGTAAGCCGCTAGAAAAATCAAAACGGCCATCAGCGCATGCAGGCCGACCGAAGTCACGTAGGCACTGGGCGATTGGGCTGTCATGAAAGGAAACGCCGAAGCTCCGAACTAGGGCTCGGTTTGAGTATCAAAAACGATTTTAGAAAGGTTGGCCTTTTTGAGCAGGTCCATCACACGAACGACCTCTTGCCATTGCAGGGACAAGTCGGCACGTATCCGAATGACCGGACGGCGATCTTCGGGTTCCGCTCCCAGCGCAGCGAGACGACGACCTAACTCATCCAGCGAGAGGGGTGTCGTTCCAAAATAAAAGTTTCCTTGTTTGTCCACCGCCACCACCTGGAAGCGCTGCTTCGAGTCGACTTGCTGGGTGCTTTTTGATTCGAACGNNAGGGATCCCTTGCTCTGGCGTCATGAGCGGGGCGGTCATCATGAAGATAAGAAGGAGAACGAACGCCAAATCCACGAGGTTGGTGACGTTCAAGTCTGCCAACGGGTGAGACGAGCGATGACGTCGGAAGGTACGAGCCATGGTCAGCGCTATTTGGACTCCAATTCGATGCGATCTGCGAGCGAGCTGGCAAAGTTTTCCAGCTCGGTGATCAAACGACGGGTAGTGGAAAGCAGAAAGTTGTATCCAAAAACCGAGGGGATCGCCACGACCAAACCAGCAATGGTGGTGAGCAATGCAGCCGACACCCCAGGAGCGAGGGTTTGAATACTCGCAGTTTGCGCACCCGAGAGAGCGATGGAATCGAAGGCTTCCATCACCCCCCACACCGTTCCGAGCAACCCGAGAAACGGAGCTCCCGAAACAATCGTCGCCAGGAAAATCATCGACGCTTCGTAGCGGAGCGTCTGCCGGGCAATTGCTCGTTGCAGCGCATTCTCTGCATGCTCAAGGCGTGCGCGGCTAGAATCTGCTCCAGCCCCCTTNNCTTTTCTTTTAAAATGGAGGCGGCGCGCCAGTAGGACTCCACAGCGTCGGCAAAGAGGTCCGCATAGGGAATCGAGCGTTTGTTGCGGTAAGACTCAGGGAGGTCCAGCAACGTCCGCTCGTCGCGCAAGCGTTGTTCAAAGGCGAGGTTGAGCTCACGCATTTGCCGGAGCTCATTGCGCTTTCCTAGCATCACCGCCCAGGCAATCATGCTAAAGATGGCCAACCCTACTGTGAGGGCCTGGCCGACAAGGTCACAGCGGAGAAAAACATCGACGAGATTGACGAGGGCAAAAACAGGTATGGTCATTGCGAGCAGCCAGCGTGAGTGAGCGGGCTTCTACTCTGATGAGGTCCGTCAAAGCGGTTCAATGGAAAACCCGACGATCTGAAAATCTGTTTGCGGAAACCGGGGTCCAGACGTTCCCTTGGCGACCCTGATCTGCCTCCAGGCTCTGGAAGTCGGTCAGCGTTATCCTCCTACACCGTAGCACCCTCTCCGAAGCCAAATCTCATGCCTTCAAAAACGACTCGCTCCGGTAAACTCATCTCCTTTGAAGGTTCCGAAGGAAGTGGGAAATCGACGCAGATTGCCCGCCTGGCCGCCCATCTCCAGAAACTCCAACGCGACGTGGTCACTGTCCGCGAACCCGGTGGAACAGAAATTGGCGAACAGATCCGCAACATCATCGTTCACAACTCCAAAGGGGAAGAGATGTGCGCCGAGACGGAACTGCTCCTCTTTGCGGCCGCGCGTGCTCAATTGGTCCGCGAAGTCATTGCCCCCGCTCTATTGAAAAACACCATCGTTTTGAGCGACCGTTTCCTCGATTCTTCAACGGTGTATCAAGGCGTCGCCCGCAACCTGTCGATGGATCCTGTCAACCAGATCAATCTCTTTGCGGTTGGAAACGTCATGNNGTGGTAATCGATGTCCCGACCGAAGTGAGCCTCACGCGTATCCGCCAGCGCGCGTCTGATCTCCCTGATCGTATGGAACGCGAGAATATCGATTTCTACACCAAGGTCCGCGAGGGCTATCTGGTGCTAGCGAAAGGTCTCCCGGAACGGTTCATCGTCGTGGACGGCACTCAAACGCCTGACGCGATCGAAAAGAAAATCTGGGCCGCGATCAAAGACCGACTCGACTGAGTTCGACTCCAGCCCTGATGGCGACTGAGTTTCCCAAGCCTTGGCCAGAGCCGTTGACCGGAACCGCATCGATTGCGGTGATCGATCGAGCCATCGCTCGGCGCCGTCTCTCGCACAGCCTTCTCCTGACCGGTGACGATGTGGAGACGTTGGAGCAAGTCGCCTGGGGGATTGCCGATCGTCTCCTCAACGTCCCGGAATCCTCGGCGATGTTTCCGCCGGAAAACCATCCCGATTGCTTCAGTTTGCGCCCCGCGGGTAAAATGCGGCAAATCTCGGCCGAAGCCACTCGTACGCTGATCGGCAAAGTACAGGTGTCTGCCAACGTTTCGCCCCGGAAGGTCGCCATCATCCACGAAGCCGANNCCGACCCTATGCACTCCTACCGACCATTCGTAGCCGAGTGCTCCATTTCCGCTTTCCGTTAGCCGCGGCGCCTTTGTCGGCTGACGGTTGGAGCGCCTGGATCAGCGATTATCAAGCCTGGTTAGGACTGCTGACGGGCGGGCCTTCGACGGATAAAAAAGCGACTGCCGACGCCGTTTTTGCACTGTATGGCTTGGTAGCAAGATTCGGTGCCATTCTGGAAAATGCCACATCGACGGTGTGGAAATCCCAGAAAGAGCGCCTTCCTCCTGATCTTGACGACGATGAACAGGTCGCAATTGAGACGGGTATCGCCAATGGTATCCGCCTACGGCTCTTTGCAGACATTGCCGCTCACACCCGCGGATTTTCGTTACCTCGATTGACCGCTGGCGACGATCACGTTCGTCGTTCCTTAGTCGCCGCTATCGCCCGACTCGAACACGCCACGGGACTTCTTCGCGTGAACCTAAACGAGTCCGCTGCCCTCGAAGATTTTTTGCTTTCCAGCCTGCGCATCTGGTCACGACGTTCGTGAGCGGCGAGCGCGTCAACGCTCACCGTTCGTTCTGGCTGGCAAAATGCGTCTCCTTTAGTCGGACGACCGTACCGCTTGTACAAAATCCGCTCGCGCCTCCATGTGCGGATTGTGTCCTGATTCGGGAATCACGGTGACGCGAACATTCGGGAAATGCTCGGGCAGTTTCGCACGATCGGCTTCGCTGACGTAGCGCGACTTTCCCCCCAGAATAAACTGAACGGGCCCTTCGTAACGGTCGTTGGGAGTTAGTGAATTCCCCTCTAAGAGAGGAAGTGCTTGGGTGAGCAGAGGGAGATTGACCGCCCAGCGCCACGTCCCGGAATCCGTTCGCTCCAAGTTGGTCGTCAAAAACTTCCGCATTGACCAATCCGGTACGCGTGACTCGAAGCGCAACTCGGCTTCCGCCCTCGACTGCAGACTTGCCAGATCGAGTTCATTCATTGCGGCAAATTCAGCTCGATGTGCCTGTGATAAATAAGCTTTGGGAGCAATATGAACTACGATTAACCGCGAGACGCGCAGCGGGTTTCGACATGCTAACAGCATAGCCACTTTACCACCCATGCTATGACCAAGGAGAGCACTGGCCTGAATTCCCTCGCGGTCCTTCCAGGCGAGGACATCACCCACCATACTTTCGTAGGAGATTTCCTCCGTGTGTGGTGACGTTCCGTGGTTCCGTAGATCCAGTGCGCGGACGTGAAACGTATCCGAAAGGTCACGACCGACCGTCTGCCAGTTTCGCGAGGAGCCGAGAAGACCGTGTAAAAGAATCAGCGGTGGTTTCCCCGCCGTTCCGAAATCGCGCACGTTCAAAGCCGTCATAACACCCCCTCTACCTGTAAGGGCCGATCCGAATCAAGGGCGAGCTGAACGCATTCATGTCCGCACCGCAGCGCGCAGTAACTCCGGAATTCCATCGAGTGACTCAATGAAGTGCTGCGCTTCTTTTTGTACGCGGGGACGCTTCACGTAACGGCCGAATCCAACAAACAGCGACACCCGCGATTGCGTTTCCAAGTCGCTCACCCCATCGCCTACCATAACTATGGCTGCTGGCTGATACTCGGTGCGCAGACGTTCGACCACCTCTGGCTTTCCACCGGAGCGGGTTGTCGGGTAATCGACATCATAGCCCGCGTAAGAGCCGTCGGCATTGAAGAAGAGGTCTACCGCCTCCACGCGGGAAATGCCTAAGTGAGCGGCAAGAGGCTGGATGGCCTGGCGAAAACCACCACTCAGAACAATGGGCGTCCACCCTAACGAAACGGCCTCCCGCAGCATCGTCGCAGCTCCCGGCTCTACCGTTTCCACATAGCGGCGCCCGACGGCGTCGACGTCGCTTCGACGGGGCTGGATAATTTCCAGCCGACGGCGAAAGACCGCTTCGACTGGGATCTTCCCGTCCATCGCTTCACTGGTCATGGCTTCCACTTGTTTGAAGACAGCCTCCCCACGAACACGTCCCAACTCATCAATCCCTTCGATCGATGAGAGGGTGCTATCACAATCGAGGAGAAGCAACCGAGGAGAGGAAGAGGAGGCCACGGGGAATTAGGTGCGGAAAAAAGGAGGCAGGGCGAAAAAAGCCGAAACCGAACGCCTTATTTTGTCCACAAAAAAGCCCCCCGTTACTGGGGGGCGAAGAGTCGTTCGCTCAGACCAACGGGAATTATTTCTTTCCAGTCGAGCGCTTGAACTTCGACGTGAACTTTTCGACGCGACCGGCGGTGTCGACGNNGACGTGGTATTCGGTGCCGTCGATCGTTTCCTTACGACCCGACTTGAGTGTCGACTTGGTGAGGAAACGTTTCCCCGTTCCGATATCGAGGAAGCACACGCTATTGAGAGTGGGATGGCCTTCTGGTTTCATGGCGCGAAAATCCGGTTAGAGGTGAGCGAAATCCGCTTAGCCCTGACGTGCT
>DKKJ01000318.1:0-138 GCA_002455175.1 Opitutaceae bacterium UBA6669 | reverse complement strand
GACCTTGTTGATCACGTATATCTTGCCACGGCGGCGAACCACTTGGCACGCGGGGTGGCGCTTCTTCGCAGATTTGATAGAGGAAACGACTTTCATAAAAGGGTTCAAAACACATCAGTACCATCCGCGTGTCAACTC
>DKKJ01000319.1 GCA_002455175.1 Opitutaceae bacterium UBA6669 | reverse complement strand
GCGCCATCGAGCGGCCAGGCCCTCGGGATTCCTCTTCAGGCGAATCTCTCGATACGGCACCATTAACCAGATAAAGACTCCGCGCGCGATTACGCCAATCGCAGTAAAACCCAGTATCCACCGCCCATGCGGTTGCTGTAACAACGTTTGCAGCGCCTTCGTGAAGCTCCCGGCTTCATCAGACTCGCGTGTCAAACCAGCCCGCCAGAGAAACCAGGCGACAAGACCGACAACAATCGCTTGAGCGGCAAAACCTAAACGTGCACTGATTTTTACCCACTTATTTTGTGTTTGCTTCAGCTCACTGTCGGAAAACACGTCCATGAATTTTCCGCGAACGAGTCGCACGACTTGGGATACTGCCACTATGGCTACGATCATNNTCGGTCCATGATTTCACAGCCGCGTCTCCGGTTTCACTGCCCCAACTGCGACCCAATCCGATGGCGCCGAATTTGTAGGCGAGAAAACCATTAAGGGCAGTGCTGAGACCGAAGAGGACTCGCAGCGCCTTTCCCACCCAATCAGTTCCTACGCCTTCAGGATCCCAGATGCATTGCACCAGGTTCCATAAACCGAAACACACCAAGCCTAAAGCCAACGCCAATAAGACGAAACGACCAAAGGCGACTTGGGAAAGCTGTTCGACAGCACCATGCGTATCGTGTGCTTGTTGGGTGAATCCCAAGGCAAGCGACAGTGCTAACAGTCCGACTCCAAAATAGATCGTGCCCTTGGCTGCGAAACCCACGCGCGCAATCCCAACGATCCATGGACGTAGCTCCTGCAAAGTCTTTTGAGTCGAACGGTTCATGATCGGCTCGGCACCAGACCCCAGAAACTCCGAGTGGTCACTCAGTTTCTGCATGTAGCGAATTCATGGGCTCAAAAACATTGGGGCGGTAGCGGTTTTTCGCGTCCGGGATCGCCTACTATGCGCTTCGTCGTCCCCCGTCTTGGAATGCGTTTTCCGCGTTCGGAGTCCTGCCTTTAGGCAGTCCGAAAAATCTAGCCAACCGCGCTCCGCCTACAGGCGGTAACCCGCGTTAAGGATGCGGAGTTCGAATCCGAAATAAACCTATCACGACGAGGCGTGCCTCGTCAGCGAAAAGCTAGATACGGTGGCTTGATCCAGAGCTTCATGCTGTATCTGACTTTAGAGTACGAAGTGAAAAGGTTCAGTTTAACCCCGAGAGGTGTCATCTCGAGCTTGGCAGACGCCTTGTCGTAAGCTAATGAAATTCACCATCATGCACTTTCGCGCGGCCTTCTCACAGTGTTCGCTTCTGCTGCTNNGCGTGATCGCGGTAATCAAAGGGGCTGACTCTCGAGCGACTCAAGCCCGACAGATTGGCGCGCTTCGCCAGCTCTGGCATATGGTGGCGAGTCTGACCGGAGGACGACCGGAAACGGCTGAGGAGACACGCTTACGTCAAAGCTACAATCGCGCGATGGGAGCGATTGATCGGCCCGTGATGGCTTCATTTGATTCGGCGGAGACAGCGCGTTTGGGGATGCAATCACCGCGAGCACGGTGGGTGGCGTTGTGTTCGCTTTACGAGCACGACGAAGCGCTACGGGACGAACTCCTCTCGCGATTCTTCAGCCCTGCCTTTCGAGCGCGCTATTCTCGCGCCATCGCCGAGGGCCACCGCGTGCAACGTCACTCAGCGGCTGAGCTCAGCCAGAATGATCCCAGCGCCGCGCCGCAATGGCTGAGCGATTTGCCCTGGTACAAGGGGCCGGCGTATGTACTCGCAGTCGTCACACTCGTCAGCGCGCTTTGGTGGCTATGGGGTGTCAGCGGCGAATTGCGCCGCTTTGGTCTCAGTGTAAGGGATACACATGTTCTTCGTTTGGGGAGGCGCCGGTACGTTCTTTCCTCCGTCACCGGCATCGTGGTGGGGAGCGCAAAAGGCTTTTTGAGCCACACCCACAAAGAAAAGTATTATGACCCCCAATCGCTCACGCCCACGTTGCCCCAGCAGCGATCTGTGGTCACGGGCCCATTTCACCACTTCAAGATCGGGCGTCCGGATGGCACCTCGGTCATCGTTGCAGTCAGACATCACCGGGCAAAAATCGGGCAAGGGCAGCGTGCCTCCGCAATCGAGTTTCGCCGCGGAAAAAAGAAGTACGGCGATTACCTGCTATTTGTGGATCACGATCACTCTGTCCGCTCTTCCGGCCCGCTTGGTTCGCTCTTTCGTCCACGCTACACGCTCCTAGTGAGTTCACTGCTCTTGTTGACCTGCGTTGCGCTGTATCGGCGGGCGTTGATCGAGTACCCGGTCAATCANNCTTTCCCACCGTGTTTGATTTCACCGGATCGGTCGCGAACCGATTTCTCGACATAGTTTCAGGATGGATACTGGGCTATCCATTCCAGCTCGTTGGTGCCCTGGCGGGTGCGGTGGTGATGTTTCAGCTCATCGGCTGGTTACGAGCGACGCTCTTTGTAAAGAAAGGCGCCAATGCCCTAGTCGCTCAACTTCATACGGAAGCTCAACAACAAGCAGCAGCCGGTTTCGACGTTGCTACGGCCGTGAGCATGCATGGGACCTCAGCCACCTAAAACTATCGCTAGTCCAAAATCCTCGATTGTAGTTCTAAGTCTAGAAGGACGCGCGTCGTCGTGCTCATGCCTTTAGATGCTTCCTCCAAGTTTGGAGTCCCGCCTTTACGCAGTCCGAAAAGATCAAGCAATCAACCCCCGCCTCAGACCGTACTCCGTGCGTGGCCTCAAGCGTAAGAACGAGATAGGTCAGGATAATTCGGGGAGCTCTACTCGGTATCTAAATTTAAACCCCAGAAAAAGGTTTAGTGTTACCCCGCGGAGTCGTCATCGAATCGTGGTGGTGGAGTTTCATCACGGGCCGCGCTTCAGTAGATACGCCAACGCTATCACCAAGCCGGTGAGTCCGAAGAAGCCACCGAGGAAGATCAACAGGAACTTGGATTTTGAGAGCATCGTGAATGGCGCATTTCCTGCCGCCCGGGCGGCGCGAAAGGCCTCGGCGATCTGCGCCGCCTGCGGGTCGCTACCTGGAGCCGGAGCGAGCGGGATGCGCAAGGTAATGGGTGTGGGAGGGCCTTTGGGCTTAAAGATGGTAAAATGAAACTCCATCCAGCCCGGGTATGCGCGGAGGGAGACGTTAGGTTCGAAAGAAATGAAGTGGTTGCCGNNGACGATTTCCAGGCCCGCCTCACCGCATGGCTGGTCGAGGTTGACGAGATTAGGCCGCACGCCTTCGCGTTTATCCCAGCCCTTGCTCTGCTCACGGAACGACTCCCAACGCGCGCGATCGACTGTCCAACGCGAGATGACGCCAACCCCTGCTTTAAGCCGCCGATACTTCTTCCCGTCACTCCAGCAGATCACCATGAAGATCCCGCTGAGAGGCGCACTCACCATCCCTGTCAGCATGAGTGCCAGGTGCCACCCGCGCCCCACGTTTGCGTCGGGCATGGCCCGCGCTCCCAGCAAGGCGGCTACGGACAACCCCAGCGCGGCCGCCGACCAATTGCGCGCCCGTGTCGGATCGCTCATCATCCCGCAACTGAAGCAGGGGTCTCCCCCGCGGTCACGCCGCGAATTCAAGGGGCCCGCGGGCCAGAATCATCCTCCGCTGAGAGGCGCAGTCGTCGTGCTCATGCCTTTGGATGCTTCCTCCGAGTTTGGAGTCCCGCCTTTAGCCAGTCCGAAAAATCCAGGCAGCCGCGCCCCGCCCCGCCCCGGCCGGGCCGGGCTCACCGACTGGAGCGAACATGAGCCGGCATCCGGTTTCTGGTGAGGAACCCCGCCAGACCGAGCAGAAAGAGTATGCCGAGAATACCGATCCCGATGTATCCGGGAACTCCTTTCGCCGAAAGGACCCAGATAGAGCCGCAGGTGACGATGGTCGTGGCTGTGATCATCAGCAAATTCCACCAGAGACGCCGTCCGCCCGTCGGCATGCTTTCGCCAAGCAGGGGGCGAGAATTCATCATCAAGAAGAAGGTGAAGTAGGCGATTGGGATCATGGAGCCGCCAATCACCGAGGTGGGGAGCGCCAGCGCTGCGCGAGCATCGGGATTGCTCCAAAGGAAGGCACCGGCAAAGCCGCCGAGCCCGGAAACTGCGCACCCGAGCATGTGAATCGTGCGATGGCCGGGCCGGCCGAACATCTCGCAAAAGGCGAAGCCATTCATGAGCATGAGCACGATGATCGTCGAGACGGCCATTCCCGCTACCCCGAGACCGAACACTTTTTGCGCGATGATTGGCCCCGTGAGCGGAGTCAGGGTGCTGGCAAGCTGAAGGTTGCCGCGCTGTGCAAGCATCGCACCTAGCTTCCGATCTGCTTCGGGCAGTGCGTCCACGGCGCTCCGACGAGCGGCATTCAGGTCCGCCGGTGCCATCACGGCGCGCACGGCCTCAACAACTCGGGGATGAGACTGAAAGGCGCTGTAGTAACTGTTTGCAGAGGCCGGGATGGGAGTGCCATCGGGGTTCAAGATGTCGCCAGTTTTAGCGTAGAACGAGGCCGCGGCGGCGATCACGATACACGATGTAGCGAGGACGAAGGGGACGATTAGGCCAATCGACAGATCGTAGATTGCGAGGCCGCGATGGCGCTTGCCCCATTTCCGACGGAGCATCGAGTAGGGCAGCAGGAACGTCATGTTAATGCCCACGGCGGTGCCAAAGGCAGTGATGATGATGTCGCGTTGGCGGTCGATAATCAGCTGCGACCAATGGGCGGCGAACTCGCCGGTCGCGGCAATGGAGGCGACGTATCCTTCGGCGGGATTATAAAGGTCGGCGATACGGGGGATGGCGCCCTTGAAGATTTCTCCCCAGCTGATCGACCCGGAGAAGGTGAGAACTCCGACGACGAGGAAGAATGAAACTACGATCACAGCCACCATTGCTTTGAGAATGTTCTCAAAGATCTTCACCCCCTTGCTCCCCGATTCGTAAGAAGAGTTGATCAACATCCCGACGATGAAAAAGACGAGAGCAATGACCGGGGTGGAAATTTGGGTGACGTTTCCACTGCCGCCGAGCGAAGGAAGTAGGTTCTGCTGAATCGCGCCGATGCCTAGGCTGAATTGAGGCATCGCCCAGACGATGTTGGCCATCACTGTGGCGATCAGCCATGCCCACCCGAGAACGGGCGAGATGCAGGAATTGATCGACTCGAATGGCCGCCGGCCGGTGGAAAGCGTCACATAGCCGATCGCCGACAACATGATTACCCCGAGGATCATCGCCAAAGGCTGCAGCCACATGAGCTGATATCCGGAAATGATCCCAACGTAGAGTGCCCCCGCCAGTGACCCCCCGCCAAGGGTGATCGCGCCTTGGAGCCAGCCCGGACCGGATAACCGTGTGTAAATCGCAGCCTTCTGAAGCGCGCCACCGTTGGCAGCTTGATCGAGCAGCGCGTTTTCTTTGGAGGTGGGATCGGAGTTCGAGGGGGTTGGAGAATCCACGGGGTAGAGACGTCCCAACCAGTCGAAAAGAGTCAATCCGGATGTTATCGAGCGAGCGAATTGCCGAATTGGCATTGTCTCGAAAGTAGCAGCACCAGCAGAGGATTTTTCGTATGCGCGATGCAACGTCTGGGCAGCGCGCAATTAGACGCGAGTCCGTGTGTCCTACTCGTTTGAGGGGTGACGTGATCACGCGTTTTTCCGGACGAGCCCGAGCCCGAATTCCAAACTCGGATACGCATTCTCCGTTCAGATGCATCTTCCGGTGGAGGATTCGCGTCGTCGAGTCCCGGGAAAACGCTTCGCTCCACATCGCGGACTCACTCGAGTACGCTTTCGCACTCGTCTGCGTCTGTTCCTGTGTGGAGTACCGCCATTAGGCGGTCCTAGGTCGTGATTTCCGTAGAGGAGCGCACTTCGTCGTGCCCGTGCTGTGAATTGCTCTCTCCGAGTTTGGAGTCCTGCCTTTAGGTAGTCCGAAAAACTCAAGCCAACCAAACCCGCCTAAAGGCGGTATTTGTGTGCGAAAGACGAGCAACACTCGATCCGACACAATCAGGTCACTACGAAGTGTGCCGCTCTAGCAAAAGGATCGAGCTGAGGTCGCTAGAGACGTTGGCCTTGGTGTGTACCTGAAATTATACTACAACGTGTGAAGCCTTTGGTTTGACCGAACATAAGTGCGGTCAATTCCTATTTATTCAAAATGGAGGGGCGGGCCGGCTCCCACGTTTGCTGGCCTCGACTGTAGCGGTCGAAAGAGGTCATGTATTGCTGCGCCGCCCGGTCGCGTTCGGCATAGGTGGGTTTCTGCTCGGAGGGTAGCGTGATGCCGCCGCCCGCGAGCAGCCACGCTTTGCGGCCTGCCTGCGCTTCCGCGGCGCGTTTGTTCTCAAGGTCCTTTTGGGCCCAATACCCCGCCATGTTGGCCTTCCATTCGCGTTGATGCGCTTCTGCCAGGCTGTTGGCCTTCGCTTCCGCCTCGGCGCGTAACTTGGGATGGAGCGTTTGTGCAGCCAGTTGATACCAGAAAACATGGCTTGTGGGCAGGTAGCCGTTGTCCCGGCCTCCTGCCAAGTAGTAGCGCGTCATGTAGTCGCCTCCGAGCTCCTGCGCGAGTTCGCGTGCCCCGATCAAGTCGCCGGCTGACAGGCAGGCATCCAGTGAGGCGGCCTTCAACGCCACCGCGGGATTTTCCGCGGCTAGATCGGACGCGCTCACATAGTAGCGAGAACCCGACACGCGCCGGTTGAACTCGGGTGCGGTTTTCAAACGGTTCATGAGGCGTTCATGCATCACTTTGCCGACCGCGTTGTGTGCTTCGTCAGCCGACGCGACTGGTTCCTTCAATAAAGGATCGGGCATTTGATAAGCGCCGCCGCCTTTTTTGATCACAATTCGCTCGGCGAGATAAGGCATCCATCGTCCGTCGCGCATCTGCGCCAAGTAGTAGGAACTGGTCGTCGACCACATCCGTTTCTCGATAGAGCGCCAGATTGGACCGGTCTCCTGATCGAGGTCGAGCGAGCACCAACCCCAATAGGAAACGCCGTTCTCATCGAACTCCTTCAACCACGCATCGATGACCTTTTTGTTTTTCGGATTGAGCGGCATATAGCCTTTCACGGGCCGAGTTTCTAAGGGAAAGGTGCCGTCGAGCCGCAACGGTAGGTAGCGGTCTGGTTGGCCGCTTAATGGAACCGCCCGCACTTGAAACGGTGGCTGATAGTAGTCGTAGGAGGGATTGAACTCCACGAGCCCGACGATTGGTGGCGAAAGGAATACTCCCTGTCGGTTCATCACGCCAAAGACCTGGTTGCCCACGTCGTCAGTGAACCAAGCGCCCAACGTGTGCTCCGAGAGCATGAATACACCATCCGTCTGCATACCGCCGTCCGGCACAATGCCATCGAGAGTCGCGACGGGATTTCCCGCGTCGTCGAGGATGTCAACCGTGTTGGTTTCACCCCGCACTCGCACACCAAGCCAGACCGGCTTTTCTGGGAACGCGCGCGCCTTGTGTAATTTTGCCGCTTCCATGATGACGTAAGGCGTCGGCTCGGGCTTTCCCACCACCCACTTTTTTCCGCGCTTCTCGATCGGAAGGTAAGAGAACGTTCCGGGATATCCCTTGGAGGCAAAGATCTTGTTCGGCGTGATGACGATCGTCGTCCACGCCGGATCAAGGATCTGCTGCCCGTTGCCGATCCCGGGTTTCGTCGGGTCGAGGGCGACGAGACCCTCCGAACCGAGTTTATCCGGCTGTGTCGCCTCCGACACCACCAAGGCGTTTCCTTTGTAAAGCGGTCGCGGCTGCGCATCCGCTTCCTTCTGAGGAATGCTCAAGGCGGCCAGCGCCCACGCCGGCAAAACGAGGGAAACGGCCGCTACGCGCGCCACACGCCGAAGAAAGGAGAAGGAAAGCATGGAAAAATTCCGTAAGACTCTGCGTCGCGAATCAAGTCGCGACCAATACGCGCGGTCCGCGATGAACGTCTTGCTCCGAGCGACCACGGTCAGCCGCAGAGAACCACGATGAGCGACCTGCCTTTAAGGCATCAGCTTTCAGCGGCACTCGCCGTCGTGCCCGTGCCTTGAATGCCTTCTCCGAGTTAGGAGTCCTGCCTTTAGGCAGTCCGAAAAGATCAAGCCGACCAAGACGGCCTTCAGCCTGTAATCCGCGCGCTGGACCGGGGACTCCCAGTCCGATTCTGAGGCTAGGTCGACTGCTTTGTTATGTATCTGAAATAAAATACAGAGTGAGGGGTTCGATTTGATCCCCGTGGAGTTGCCGTAACCTCCACACCCCTGGTTAGGGGCGTCGGTACTCTGGATCGGTGGGACAGAATAAGGCTCAGTTTAGATGTCATGAAGCCCACTAAAAACGATTCTACACCCGTCCGAGATCTCAATCCCGTCACCAACCGACAGCTCTATGCGCAGGCAGAGGCCGCCAGTAACGCAGTCTTCCTCGCCTGGCCTGCCAAGAACAACCTCGAGAAATGTGCGAAGCAGATGGACCGAGCAGGGAGGAAGGTTTTTGTAGAGGCAGGAGTGCCAACCGACGTAGCGGACCTTTATTCCTGCGCAATCACCGCGGACATCATTGAACGCGACCGAAATACCCAGAGGAAGAGCCGAGTCGTCCGAAGCAAGGATCGACCCAAAAGAAGGGAGTAGCCGACGCCGGTGCGGCTGTAGCCGGAAAACCGGTTCACAGCGAAGCGCCGCATCGGAATAGTCATTCCGGCCGCGTGACTCAGCGTAAACGTCACACGAGGTATTTGACGCTAGGTTAAGATGCGAAAGGCTCGTTTTGATTCCCTGGCTTTCCGATTCCACCGCCATTGACCTCGGGGCTCGGCTGCGAAACAACGAAGAATGACGTCAAAGATCAAATGGAGCGACGCCGCGTGCGCGCTGCGCTCGCAGCCATCCTGCTGATCAGTCGAGACCGACTGAGTCGGGGAGAGACAGACGATTTGATTGCGCAGTCGCTGAACGAGTATCGGATGGACCTGGACGGCTACAAAGCGAACAAAGCCGCTTGGCCTGACGTCCGAGAGAACGGCCCTCTGACCAAGCCTAAGCATATCGCCTACTATCAGGAATTGATCTTAGCGACCGACCGACTCGTTGAAAAAATGGCCCGACACAAACGCCAGTTCAATAGCTTGCTCGAGCTGGATAACGCGCTGATCTCTCAGCTAAAAGGTTGGGAAGGAAATGAATCACCAAGCGGAAAGCGCCACCCGGGCCGTCGCTAGAGTGAGAGTGGCGTGACCGACTCATTTAGCGCCCTGACTCCCTGTACTCTTTTCTCGAAGAGGAAGAACTTGCGCGATCTCGCGGAGCAACGCCTCCGCGGTAAAAGGCTTTATCAAAAGGCCGCTGGCACCACGAGCCTTTAGGTCCGACAGCACCGCGTGATCGGCAGGNNTCCAGGCCGTCCATCACCGGCATATTGATATCGAGTAAAATGAGGTCGGGCCGCTCATGCTCGATGGCGAAGAACGCATTGAAACCGTTCGTTGCCTCCCTCGCTTTACAGGCGAAAGGCAAAAGTGCTTTTGCGACCATCAATCGGAGCCCTTTAGCGTCGTCGACCGTGAGAATAGAAAACGTCATGGAAAGACCGCGTACGATGGCGTCTGCCGCACTTGGCGTAAAGCCGAACGTAGTTAATCGGTTTTAGCCCGAGCCGGGTCGATTTTCCATTCGTCGGTCGAAACTGCCTG
>DKKJ01000174.1 GCA_002455175.1 Opitutaceae bacterium UBA6669 | reverse complement strand
GTCCGACCCCGACCCCTACTCCCTCGCCCACTCCGCCTCCGCGTCCGACACCCACGCCTATTCCAACGCCTGTATCCACTCCCACACCCACCCCAGGACCAACGCCTTCTCCGACACCCGGTCCAACCCCGCAGGTTTCCTCTCTCGTTGCCGGCCGACTCCTCGAACAAGCGGCGTTTGGCCCCAACCCCACGGATCTTAGCCGCGTGCAGACTCTTGGAATCGAGGGCTGGCTGAATGAGCAGTTCTTACTCCCAGAGAGCCCCATCGCCCAAGGCGCGGGTATGACCAACAGCTTGGTCCAATCCCAATACTTAAACCGCTTGTCGCAGGCACCGGATCAGCTGCGCCAACGTATGGTCCATGCCCTGAGCCAGATCTTTGTCATCTCAATCAACAAAAATAACTATCCCGACGAGATCGTCCCTTATCTTCAGATCCTAAGTCGCAACGCCTTTGGCAACTATCGCACACTTTTGGGAGAGATCACCACCAGTTCGCAGATGGGCAAATACCTCGATCTGGCCAATAGCAACAAGCCGACGCTGGGCAGCGCTGCGAACGAAAACTACGCGCGTGAACTGATGCAGCTCTTCACGATTGGTCTTCATGAGCTGCATCGCGACGGCTCCCCAGTTCTGGACGACCTCGGAAATCCCATCCGCGCCTACGACCAGTTCACGGTTCAACAGGTGGCCCTCGCCCTCACGGGATGGACGTATCCGGGAAGTGGTAACAACAACTGGGAGAATTTCTCCGGCCCGCTGCAACCCCGCGAGGTGAACCATGACACCCGGGAAAAATTCTTCATCGGAACATCTCTTCCCGCTGGGCAAAGTGCGACGGCCGACCTCCAGGGCACCCTTGACTGGCTCTTTCACCATCCCAACGTCGCCCCTTTCGTCGCCACCCGATTGATCCGCGCGCTGGTGGTCAGCAATCCCTCACCCGCCTACGTGGAGCGCATCGCGTTGGTTTTTGAGAACAATGGTACCGGCGTGCGTGGAGACCTACGAGCGGTTGTTCGGGCGATCCTCCTCGATCCTGAGGCTCGCTCCGGAATCCCCACAGCTCAGGGCGGTCGTCTGAAGGATCCCATCTATCACGTGGTGTCCTTTGTGCGCGCGCTGGGAGGCAGCCTTTCGCCGACCAATGGTCAGTCCTGGTACCTCGGTCGCATGGGCCAAACACCGCTCGCGCCACCGTCTGTTTTTGGGTTTTACTCTCCTCTTTATCGAATTCCGCGTTCCTCCCTGGCTGGGCCTGAATTCCAGATTTACGGACCGACCGAGGCCGTACTCCGCGGAAACACCTTTTGGCAAATCCTCTACCATCCTGGATCGGATTTTCCGGTCGACCTTTCACCCTTTCTCGCAGTGGGAGCCAACACAGCAGCCCTCATCGATTTAGTCGATCAACGCCTTCTCTACGGCCGCATGCCCGCCGGCATGCGTGACCGTCTCGCCACCGCCGTCAATGCCCAGGGCGATGTCCGCAGCCGCGTTCTCACTGCCGTTTATCTCACCGCTCTTTCCGGCCTGTACGCAGTCCAGCACTAAAGCCCACCGCCCATGCCTTCCGTATCCCCTCTCTCGAGACGCGCCTTCCTTCGACGCAGCACGCTTCTGGCCACAAGCACCGGACTCGGGAGCCTGGGTCTGCTCAACGCCTATGCTCAAAGCGCACCGGATTATCGGGCGCTGGTTTGTATTTTTCTGATGGGCGGAAATGATGGTCACAATCTCATCGTTCCGCTCAATGGAGCCGATCACACCGCATTTCGCTCTGTCCGCGGTTCACTGGCCCTGCCCGACGGTAACACCCAGCTTCTTCCCGTCACCACACGCAGCGGCGTACCTTACGGATTGAACAGCGGCCTCCAAGCCATTCACCCTCTGTGGGCCACGGGCAAACTCGCCGCGATTGCCAATCTCGGCATGTTGGTGCGACCCACCACCCGCGCCCAGTACCAGAATGCCACGGTGGGATTACCCAGCAATCTCTTCTCGCATTCCGACCAGGTGATTCAAATGCAAGCTGGGAATCCACAGGGCTCTGGCGGAACAGGATGGGCAGGGCGGATTGCCGACGCCACGCGTTCGCTCAACGGCGCCGCGACCTTTCCTCCGGCGATCTCCGTGGCGGGTTCTTCGTTGTTTTGTTCAGGACAAGTCATCCAATCGACAAGCCTGCTGCCAGGCTTCGATCTGACGGCCNNAAGCGCCTCTGCCGCTCGAGTCGAGGGGTTGCAGGAAATGCTGATGTTCGACAGCGGGCTTTCGATGGTGCAGGCCGCCAACCAGGTCCGCCGCGACGCCCTCGAACTCAATCGCATGCTCCGAGGACTTTCCAACGCCGGAACGCTCGGCACGACTTTTCCGGGAACCAGCCTCGGGCAACAGCTCAAACAGGTGGCGCAAGTTATCCAGCTGCGCGCCTCCACCGGAATGAAACGTCAGGTCTTTTTCTGCGCTTTGGGAGGATTTGATACGCATTCCGCCCAAAGCTGGGCGCAGTGGGATTTACTTCGTCAAGTCAGCGAGGGGATGGCCGCCTTCTACAACGCCACCCAAGAAATGGGCATCGCCAACAACGTCGTCACGTTCACTGCGAGCGAGTTTGGCCGCACTCTCCAACCCAGTGGCAGCGGCAGCGATCACGGCTGGGGAAATCATCAGCTCATTCTCGGCGGTGCGGTCCGCGGAGGTGATCTTTACGGGACGTTTCCCTCACTAGCGCTCGGCGGACCTGACGATTCAGGAAGTCGCGGCGTGCTTATTCCGACCACCTCACTCGATCAATTCGGAGCCACCCTAGGTGCGTGGTTCGGGGTGAGCCCCGAGGCCATGACCACCGTGTTTCCCAATCTCTCCCACTTTAATACCCGCAATCTCGGCTTCGTCGGTTGAAGCGTTGACGCATTCCCGAAGCTTGCAGGGAGTCGTCCGTGTCAGGAGATTGGGTACGTGCAGGCCTCTCCTGATCCCAAACAAGGCGAACGCGACTACTTNNGGTGCCGAAGGACTCGCCCACGCCAAGGCCAAGCCTTTCAGCGACCACCGAACCGGGCACTACCTGGCGGATCTCGGCGCTCTGTTGATCCTATTACCTCCTCCGCCTGCGCGGATACTTGATCTCGGTTGCGGAACAGGGTGGACCTCGCGCTTCCTCGGCAAAGCGGGTTACACGGTAGTAGGAATCGATATCGCCCCCGAGGCCATCCAAGCCGCAACCGACTCACTCGGCCCCGAAGAAGGCGGACGTGTCACCTTTCAAGTAGGAGACTACGAGACGCCGCCGGCAAAAGGAGTTTTTGATTACGTTCTCTTTTACGACGCTCTCCATCACGCGGAAGACGAAACGGCAGCACTTCGCTGTGCCTACGACGCCCTCAAACCTATCGGAGCGGTCTTTGCGTTCGAACCCGGCGAAGGCCATGGCGGAAGCGAGAGCTCAGTCCGTGCGGTCCGCGAGTTCGGCGTGCATGAAAAGGAAATGCCACCGCGCTACCTCAAAACGTTGGGGCAATCGGTTGGGTTTCGTGCGACTGTGAGCGTGCCAACACCCCACGACCTCGCGCGCACGCTCTACCGCCGAAATTTCCTCGATCTTGGAGGGAAGCCCGGAAAACTCTGGCTCGAAAAGATCTGGGGCTACTTCCGCTCGCTTCAACGCATGACGCGGCTGCAGCGCGGCGCACTGACCATCCTGCTGAAGCGTGAAAGCGAGAACTAAAGCAATCTCCTGGAAAAAAGCTCCCAGTGGTTCTTCAAAAGGAGATCATCGGGCATTTAGGGTTTACGTTCGCAGAGTAAAACCTTCCAGTCCCCCACTACACGCATGACTCCCTGCAAGATCGACCTTTTCAACCTCCAGCTCGACATGCCGCTTCCCAAGGCTCGGACGCTGGAACATGAAGATGTCCGCAAGTTTTCTGAGTGGCTGTGCGATCCAGAAGGCGCACGGCTGCGTGCGGATCAGGTACGACTGAAGGCCTGGGACCAACTTTTCGGCTATGAGATCTTCGCCCAATTTTTTGGCGAGAATGGCTTCATCGTTCGCACCGCCGACCGCGTCCGTGTCGGAGTGAAAAATGCCCGCACCGCAGCGGACTGNNTCCAGCTCTTTGTGCGTTTCCTTCATCAGGAACCCGGCAGCGATACCACCGTGCGCATGTTCTCCGCTTCCGCTCACCTCAAACTGGAAGAACCGTTTTCCGCTTCGGGTTTTCTCGAACGCTTCGCCGTGGTGCCAGGAATCGAAAAACCAGCTGCGCTCAACTACGTAAAGATTGCGGATTGGGAGAAGGAAATCCGCATTGTGATCGAGCCTTCTAACATCTTCCCGGGACAGCTATTTGTCACGTGGGACAGCCAATTTATTTCCAGTCAAGATTGGGACACCTTCGTACCTATTCTACTTACGGTAATGGAAAATTCGGCTGCGATCTTCTATGNNGCACTGCAGACCTAAGCGATAAATCGCCGACACGACACAGTTTCCTCCCCGTTGCCTAGCGGCACGGGGATTTTTCGTTCCATCGCACAGAGGGATAAGTGGATAGCGTCGCGCCCGCCCTCTTACGCTTCGGTTGGTCGACTTAGGTTTGCATTTACCTCTAGCAGCCTTCTTCTTTGGCGGGTTGTTACCGCTCGTGCCGCTTCGGTATGGAAACTTCTTCTCTCTCGTCATCCGACGGCCGGCCTGAATCCCCTTCCGGTTCATCCGCCCCTTCGTCGCCGCTTCCATCCGGCTCAGAACCCGCCGCGAATCCGTTGTTAGCACCGCCAGCACTGCTGGACCAGATCCCGCCTTTCCTGCCACCGGTGCTGCCTGCGCCAGTTCAGCCGCCGCCACCGCCACCCGCACCCTTTGTTTTTCACGGTCGCGCCGCAGAGTACTTCCGCATCTGGATCGTCAATACATTGCTCACGCTCCTCACTGGCGGCATTTTTCTCGCATGGGCCAAAGTGAGAAAACGTCGCTACCTCCGCGGGAACACCGAACTCCTCGGCCACCGCTTCGACTACCGCGCCAATCCCCGCGGCTTGCTGGTAGGCAATATCATCGTCCTCCTCTTCTTCTTGGGCTACGCATTCCTGGGCAGCCTCTATCGCCCGGTCCAGCTTTCGGCCATCGGCTTAGGGATTCTGCTTTTGCCCTGGATCGTCGTGCGGTCCCTGTCATTCAACGCACATAACACCGTGTACCGCGGCCTGCGTTTCCGCTTTCACCCTTCGCTCTCGGGTGCGGCCAAGATCTATCTTTTCAAGCCGTTGCTGATCCCCCTCAGCTTGGGTATCTATTATCCGGCCTGGGTAAGAGAACGGCGACGTTACACGGTTCAGGGCCACCGACTGGGCGATGCGTATTTCCATCAAGAGACGTCAACGGGTCAGTTTTACGCCACCTACCTCCTCGGAGGTCTCATTATAGCGGGGTTGGTTGGTGTAGCCAGCTTGTACCTCGTGGGAATGGTCGCTTGGCAAAAGACCGGACAACTCCCGCTCGCCTGGATGATCCCCTATTTCATTGTCTACGGCTTCGGGCTATTTCTGGGACGTCAGTTTATTTTTGCGCAGATGTTCAACCACCTCTGGAACCACACGCGCTTGGACGAACACCGGTTTGTCGCACGCATGGAGTTAGGTAAATGGATAGGATTACAGCTGACCAACCTCGGTGCTATTCTGATCACTGCCGGCATGCTCTATCCCTGTGGGGTCATTCGGTCTCATCGATATACTGCCTCTTGCCTTGGTCTACATGTGCAGGGAACTTTGGATACCATCGAGAACATGGGGCGTTCGCAGGGAAATGCGGCGGGGGACAGTGCCGCGGAATTCAGCGGAGTGGATTTCGGGCTATGAACACGGCACACGGACGCTACTCCGAAGGGAATCGCCTCCATTCCATGGAGGTCTCTTTGCACCTTCTCGAGGACGGCAGCTTGCACGTGGGAGGTGAGGGCGTGGAAATCACGGTGCCCTTTGATGACGTGGGAGTGAGTGAACGTCTGGCGGAGATCCCGCGTTTTCTTTACTTTCCTGGTGGCGCGGTGGTCGAAACTCCAGACAACGCATTCATCGACGCGATCCTCGCAACGCGAAAACGCGCTCGTCTGCCGGCCTTGCTTCACCGCCTTGAAAACCACAGTCGACTAGCGGCCGCCGCAACAGTCGTCATCGTGGCACTGGCCGCGACGCTGATCTACATCGGTATTCCAAGGCTTACCCACCAGATCGCCCAAAAAACCCCTCTAGAAATCGAGCAGGAAGCAGGGGAACGGGCTGTTGCAGGATTGCGCGGCGCATTACCCTCATCCCGCCTGAACTATACCCAGCGCCAACGGGTGCATACCCAGTTGGCCCGGCTCCTGCCCGATATCCCCTCTGCAGATCGCCCCAAGGTCCACTTCGTCAGCATGGGAGGATTGCAGCCCAACGCCTTCGCATTGCTAGGGAACCATATCGTCGTTTCAGACGAGTTTCTCCAGTTGGTGTCACACGAAGACGAACTCGCGGCGGTACTCGCGCACGAGTTAGGACACCTTCATTACCGACACGGCCTGCAAAGCGCCTTGCGGAGTTCGCTCGCCTTGCTGGTGGTGGCAGGCATCACCGGTGATCTGTCTACACTCGCCACGTTTGCTGGATCTCTTCCGTCTGTGTTGATTCGGAATGGATACAGTCGGGAGTTCGAACGCGAAGCCGACCGCTATGCGCACGATCTGATGATGAAACGCGGAATCCCACTTCGCCGATTTTCCGTCATCCTGCGTCGGCTCGCGGAACGCCAGCCACCCTTGGGCCTGAATGTCAGCTATCTCAGCACGCATCCGTCCACCAGCGAACGCACCGCACTTTTCGACACTGGCGAAGAGTTGCCACCCGAGGTGAGTCCGCCGCCGACAAAAACCGAGGCGGCTTCCATCAACTCCTCACCCCATCTCGCNNACCGGCTCCTTCAACTAAGAGAGCAGGGTCCTCGCTCCCTACCGTAATAAAACAGACCAGGCCAAATTTTCCGGTCGAAATGCGACTGGCCCAGCGGCAAGGGACCGTGCATATCAGCTTTCTGGTTGATGCCGACGGGAATCCCTTCGACTTGCAGGTCGATAAATCGACCAACAAGGGCTTCAACGACGCTGCTTTGAACGCAGTCGCCGACTGGCGTTTCGAGGCCAACGAAGAAGCCCCTCTTCCCTACTTGCGTCGGATCTCGGTACCTATGGTTTTCTCTTTCGAAAAGGACGCTAAACTCATTAGACGAGGTCCCTTGGTTCATCCCTCCAAGCTCAAAGAAGAAGGAGTTGAAGGGATGGCGGTTGTCTCCTTCACCATCGATCAAAATGGGATTCCGATCTCGCCTCGCGTTGTAGAATCGACCGACCCCGGATTTAATGAGGCGGCCTTGGCCGAAATTCGCCAGCGTCGCTACGATCCAGATTCGGTAGTTGAGAACGAACAACAGACAACGACCCTATCTTTTCTCCTGCGTACCCCGGAGCTGAAAAGCTGGCTTCCCCTTGAGTATCCAAACAGCCTTTACGCCTCGGGCATCAAGGGCTCCGTGGTAGTCGAGTACTCCATAGCACAGGACGGATCCACGCAGGATCTGAAAGCGACAATTTCAGATTATCCCGAACTCGAGCCCTTCGCGCTCAAAGCCGTGGCAGGGCTCAAATTCAAGGTAGATGCAAAGATTCCGTTCGTCGGTAAAATCCGTTATGTATGGATGGTGCCCTTCGTTTCTCCTACGTATACGGAGCCATTTCGCGATTTCGAGCCCGCTACGCCACGCTCACAGTCGGCTCCCATGTTTCCACCCCATGTCCATCCTCCTTCCGTTTCGACCGAACTCAAGGTGGTCGTGTTTATCGAAACCAATGGTACTGTTAGCTCGGCCACGGTTCTCACGCCCACTTCTCCCGAGCTCCGACAGGCCGCCATCGATGCCGTCCTCACCTGGACCTATGAACCTGCGAAGTCCTACGGGAAAACCGTGCCTTCTACCCAGCAAGCAACTGTCACATTTACCCCTCGCGAGTAATCCGGCGCTCCCCAGCCAATAGAGTTTTCTCAATGGCCGATTCGATTTCATCCCCCGTGCAGCGCCGTCCTGGAAATGTCATTACACAGGCGCATGACCAGGTTCGCGCTCATGTGCGCGCCGGCGATTGGGTGGTCGATGCCACGGCGGGGGACGGACAGGACACTCTGTTTCTCTCACTGCTGGTAGGCATCTCCGGACGGGTTTTCGCCTTCGATATCCAGAACGAAGCGCTCACTCAAACCCGCCTTCGCCTAGAGTCCGAGCACGCCTCAGCCCAAGTGACGCTGCTAGACCACAGTCACGCTGAGTTGGCACGACATTTACCTCCACAGGCAGAGGGGCGCTTATCCGCGGTGATGTTCAATTTGGGCTACCTTCCTTCCAAGGGACGAGGCAGCCTGACGACTCAGGTGGGGTCCACCGTGTCAGCCCTAGAGCAGGCCTCTGCATGGCTCTCTCCTGGGGGGATACTTTCCGTGATCGCCTATCGTGGACACCCGGGCGGCGAAGACGAATCTCTCGCGGTCGCGCACTTTTTTTCTCAGAGGCTCGAACTATGGGAAATCACGGAATCGATCCCTCCGCCCTCCGCGCTCCTCCCACCCATTCTGCGCACCGCACGCAAACCGTCCCTGACGACGTAAACTCCTCCTTTTTACCGCCAACTGCTGGGGCCTTTCCCCGCCAAAACTGACTCAAAATTGCAATAGCCAACCCCAAACGCCTCTTCGCTGCTCAATCACACGCTAGCCGGTCGGCCCAGGTTTCCACGCTCTACCAAGCTTGTCCATAAACTAGCGGTCTTCTTTGCTGACGGTGCTCAAGTACGGTCGCTAGCCAATTTCCTTTCCTTCCCTCGCAGCATCGCGCGTTCACCGAGACACTATGTCGTTGCCGTCCACCCGGTCTCTGTTTGCGCGGGTCAGTCCACCTCTGCTCGCTCTGGTGTTCGTAGCAGTTCTGGCAGAACTGGGCGTACTCACTTCGTTGGATCGTGCTTGGCATGATGGACTGCAGCGCCATTTTTCAGCACACGCCGATCTACCCGAGGAGACTGCCTTTGTCTTGGTGGACGAACAGTCGTTAGACGCCTTAGGCAGCGAGACGTACGCCATGCGCTGGCCGTGGCCGCGCAAAGCGTTCGCCGGTCTTTTCGCAGCGCTGCACCGAGCAGGCGCCAAGGCGATTGTAGCCGACTTCATTTTCTTGGAAAACTCCGACGCCGCTGAACAAGACTTCTTGCTTGGGACCGTCGCAGCGGGACAACCAAAAACAGTCCTTGGCTCTGTTCAGAATGACCTACCCATTTTTTGGTCGAAGGATTTTCGTCAGGCGCACGCCTCACTTTTTAGCACGCGGCCTCGCTGGGGATCGGTTCAATCTCACCCCGACGATGACGGGGTCATCCGAAATTATTCCTGGCCAGGATCACTCGCCCAGGCCGCCCTGCCTGTTAGCGCCTCCTCAGCCATTCCTAAGCACATGCGGTTGCGGTGGCGCGGCAGCCTGGAGCAACTGCGTCAGCGGGGAATCCCCATACTACCCGCCGCTCCGTTTGTCGCCGCTGGGCTGGAACTGCTGGGTCCCGCTTTGGAACAGGCTCCTGATCTTGAACCTCACGCGTTAGCCGAGGCGATCGATCGCCAACCCGCACCTGCTGGCGAGATTTTCAATCGTGTGCGCGGCAAAGTCGTTTTCGTCGGAGCGAACGCGGCTGGGACGTTCGACGATGTCGCGACGCCCTTGCACGCTCCAGAGCCCGGAGTGATCACGCAGTGGACTGCTTACGCCAACGCACAGGATAGAGGTTTCCTAGATGATGCGCCGCGCGGAGTCGTCGTGCTCACGCTTGTAGTGATGGTCGGGATGATCGCTTGGGCGGGTCGGCATGGCGTCGGTCTCGTCGCCCCGGCCCTCGTTGCCAGCGTCGCGCTCCTTTTAGCGTTGGGATTGAGTATCGTTGCCTTCTTACAGGGAGTTTGGGTCGGGCCAGCCGCCCCAGCGATCGGAGCCGCGGTCGCCTTTTCTGCCGTGGCGGTGGCCAGCTTCCGACTCGAACGTGCTCGGAAACGCGAGATTCAAGGCTGGTTCGGTGCCTACGTTTCACCCGCCGTAGTGAAAAAACTGATCGCTGATCCAGAGGCTCTTCAGCTCGGAGGCGAACGGCGAGAAGTGACCGTGTTTTTCTCTGACTTAGTCGGATTTACGGCTTTGGCAGAAAGCATGCCCGCAGAGAATTTGGTCAAGGTCATCAACCTGTGCTTGGAAGAGCTCAGCAGCGTGATCTTCGATCGTGGCGGGTACGTCGACAAATACATCGGCGATGCCATCATGGCCGTTTTCGGGAACCCTGAAGACCTACCCGATCATGCCTCGGCAGCCTGCCTCGCCGCACTCGAATGCGGCCGTCGCCTTGAGGCCCTCAACCAAACGCTGCAACGCGAGCACGGGGTGCAGCTTAAGATCCGCATCGGCCTCAACACGGGAGAAGCCGTCGTGGGCAATGTTGGCTCCAGTAGAAAGAAAAACTTCACCGTCCTAGGCGATGCCGTGAATCTCGCTTCACGTCTCGAGGGAGCCAACAAGATGCTCGACACCGCCATTCTGATCGGTCCGCAGACCGCACGCGCCGTCGAGGGGAAAATCCTCACTCGTCCGGTAGCGCTTCTCCGCGTTAAAGGAAAAACGGAGGCGGTGGAGGTCTACGAACCACTGGCAGCGACAGTGTCTGCCGAAGAGACGACACGGCGGTTTTCCGAACTCTCTCACACCGGATTTCGCGCCTACCTCTCTGCTGATTTTCCCCGCGCTGAAAGCGCGTACGCCAAAGCCGCACTCCTGCGTCCAAACGATGCGGTCACCCTGCGTTGTTTACACCAGGCGAGAACACTCGCTGCCGAANNGCCTGGTTGGCAACCGACTCTTATTCTCGAAACCAAATGAACTCACTGCTCCCCGTGTACCGTCCGTTAGGGACGTTGCTTCTCTGCCTCGGCGTCACCAGCGGCGTCTTTGCCTTCAAGAAAGGCGACACTGCTTATGCCAAGCGCGCGGACACCTCGCTGCTCGCTGAACCTAATGCGCTGGCCGCCAGCGCCGGAAAGGCCGGCTTTGCGGAAGCGCTCAATGTGATCGAGGTCCGAGGCGCCTGGCTCCAGGTCAAAGGCAAGACATCCCGAGGGTGGATCTTCCAGGGAAATGTCGACGATGACAAACCAACGCTCGCTCCCGCGGCAGGTCTGACCTCGCTCGATGCCTCCTCCACCAACACCGTCGCCGCTGCCCGTCCACTCAGTGAAGCCGGTTCTGCCTACGCTAGCCGCCATCAGGCAGGAAATGCGCGGGATGACTTGAATTGGCTGGAGGCAACCGCGGCCAAAACCAAGTCGACCGACGTCGATGCCTACCTGAAGACCAACAAAAAAGGAGAGTACCGCCAATGAAACGTTCCTGCTACAAACGTCTTATCGGAGCCGTCAGCCTCGTCACCTGGATTTAGACGACCTTCGCCGCGTTCCCCAATCTAGGCGATCTCGGCGGAAAATTTAAAAAAGCCGAGGGTACCGCGACCAAAGTCGGCAAGGTCGTGAAAGGCGCCACCGGACTCAGTCTCGAGGAGGAGATGGCGGTGGGTGATGCCGTCTCCGTTGAAATCGTCAGTCTCTACGGCGGCATTTGGCGCGATGAAGCGGCCACGCGCCGGATCAACGTGATTGGACGCGGTCTCGCGCGGTATGCAGATCGTCAGGATTTGATCTGGTCGTTCGGGCTGCTCAACTCNNACGCGCGGGCTGTATCAGCGTCTCGACTCCGACGACAAACTCGCGGGTGCTCTCGCCCACGAGATCGAACACATCGACGAACGCCACGCCCTCAAAATCATTGCTCGCGGAGAATTCCTGAGCGGTGTAACGGGACTGGTCTCCGAACGCAGCAAAGACTTCGCTCAGTTCGACCAAGCCATCTCTCTCGTCACTCAGCAGATTCTCGAAAAAGGGTTTGATCCAAACACCGAATACGAGGCCGACAAGGAAGGACGTGATTTGGCGACGACCACCGGATACGCCCCCGGTGGCCTGCGCGCGGTGCTGGCTCGCCTACGCGCCGACACTGGCGGAAGCGCCAAGACCGTATTCTCCACCCACCCTCCGCTTGACGAGCGTTTGAAACGCCTGCCCAACGACCCCGAGCCGTCAGGCCCGTAGACGACAGAAGAAAAGCGGAAATGTTGAAAAACTGACACGCTGAAAGTCGGAATGGACACGCCGTTTTGATGTCAATCAACCGGCGTTTTTATACACCGCGAGCCCCGGACACGAGAGAGCGAGAACGCTAGTTTCCATCTTCAGAGGAGGACCCGCTCCGTCTGGTCTGGATTGAGGCCGATAGGATGGACCGGATCGAGTTTGGAGTCCTGGCTTTAGGCAGTCCGAAACGTTCGACCCCGCCTAAAGCAACTCCGTCCAGAAGCAATGAGAAGGAACCAAGACAAGACTCGATGGAACNNTCAGATTTCCGCTTTCAGCTTTTGCCTTTCAGCACGCTTCTCTGCGAAAAGTGGTGCACCGGCTCCCCTCGATCGCCACAGTCGAGTGACACATGCTCGAAAGCCTTCCCAGCCTGCGAGACTCTCTCCTCATCATCGCCATCGCGCTTGGGGTCTACCTCCTGCTGGTGGCCTTGGCTCAGGTGATTCGCCGAGCGCGCGGATTACGTTTCGGTTGGACGTACCACGGCTTCGCTCTGCTGAGCGGCTTGGTTATCGGCATCCACCTTTCCAACTGGAAAAACGACGTCGCATCCATCGCGCTCCAGCAGCTAACCGCCCTCGCGCTACTCTTGTCGGCGTTCCCCTTGGCCAAGATCGTCAACCGCATNNCACAATACTGGAAAGGAAGTCCCTCGTGTCCTTCCCGACGCCACGGGTCTAGTCATCGTCATCGCGATCACCCTAATAGTTCTGCAGTACATTTACCACGTCGAGGTACCCGGTCTTCTCGCCGGCTCGGGAGTCATCGCGATCATCGTTGGTTTGGCCATGCAGGATTTGCTGGGGAATCTCTTAGCGGGCGTGGGGCTGCATCNNCGCCAAGGTAATCGAACTTTCGTGGCGCTCCACCCGACTGATCACCAACGACGACGTGATGATCGATGTCCCCAACAGCAACATCGTCAAATCCACGATCCTCAACTTCGAGAAACCCACGCGAAAACATGCCGTCAAACCGCTGATCGGACTCCACTACGACATTCCTCCTGCACAGGCCCAACGAGTACTCCAACAAGCAGCTGCAACCGTTCCCGGCGTATGCAGCGATCCCGTTCCCGTCGTTTATCTCAAAGAATTTGCCGANNTGATGGATCCGGTGATGAGTGATGTGCGCGTCAACTGCTGGTATGCATGCAAACGCGCCGGCTTCGAAATCCCCTATCCTCAACTTACTCTCCATCGCCCCGCCGCCAATCTCTCTACCACGCATTCCTTCAAGACCGCGGCCGCAGAAGCCCTGCGTGCCCATCCGGTATTCAACTTTCTCAGCGAAAGCCAAGTCGACGAACTCCTCGGCTCCGGAAAAGTCAGCCTGTATGGAATCAACGAGTACATTGTCACCCAGGGGAGCGAAGGCGCTTCGATGTTTTTCATCGCCCAGGGCCGCGTCGAAGTTTTCCTGACTCGCACCGAAGAACGCATCACAGTGNNGCCTAAAAGCCGGAGATTGCTTTGGGGAAATGTCCGTCCTTACTGGAGAACGGCGCTCCGCCACCGTGGTAGCACGGGACGAGGTCGCTGCCATCGAAATTCCCAAGGCTGCGTTTTCCCGCCTGATTCAAACGCACCCTGAACTTTTGCAGCGGCTCACCGAGGTATTGGCCACGCGTCAGCTCTCCAACGAAAAAGTGACGCTCTCGACCACCACACAGTCTCGTCTGGATGCCGCTCGCAGCAGCGTCATGCAACGACTGCGCGTGTTTTTCGAACTTAACAACTGAGTGGCCTTCCGAACTCCCCTCCTTTTGCCTTCCGAGTCTGTATGAGGAAAAATTCGTTTAGCCGCCTTTTATCCACCGCCCTGGCCCTGTTTTTTCTCAGCAGTTCCTACCAGGCCCAAGGAGCTTGGGCGGGAGTTACCGGATCGGTCTCCCCTTCCGTCAGCCGAGTGGAAAACATCAGCCGCACGGTCGATCCGGGAACAAGAAAAGACGCCACGCTCTACACCGTCGCCTTTTCTGCGGGACAAACCCGTCAGATCGCGCGCTCCTGGTTTCTGGGTCTCAGCCTCGAAGGCGATCTCCTGTTCGAGCCGAAGTTCTCACGCAATGATCGACACGCTCTCGGACCGCTCCTCTCTCTCCAGAAAAAGTTTGGCCTCGGACCTTTTGCGCCTGTTCTCAGTTTGGAGACGTCGTACCACTATCAGGGCCACGAGCTGCGTTCGGCGCGAGGCGAGATCAGTAACACCAGCCTCCGTTTCTCGAAACGCCTTAGCGAACCACTTAAAGTCGGTGCGCATGTGGGGATCCAAGATCGGCAAGCACGAGGCGCCGTGTTCGATCACTCCCAACGTTACGCCAGGGTAGAAGCCACTTTCGACTTCCTCGATCAGTGGTCGGTCCGCGGAGCGGCCTCAATAATCGACGGACCACAGACCGCGAACGCCAATCCTCAACGATGGGCCGATGCCCTTTCGGGAGTAAAGGGAGATAACGTAGCTCGTTATTACCAGACCCTCCCCAACGAAGTGACCGAACTCTACGGCCCAGGATGGCTCTCGTACTCACCAGAAGCCAAATCTTGGGAGGGCACGTTGAGCCTGCGCTACCAAAGCGTTGACCGCTGGAGTCTCGAAGCTCAAGCCAGCGCCACGCGCACCAAGGACGAGGCCGTCCAACGGTACCCGTCACAAAGCCTCTCCCTCTCTTTCATCTACCCTTTCTAACCTCGACGCTCATGCGCAGCGCTCTCCTGCTATTTCTGGTAATGACCGTTGGCATCGCTCGTATCCAGGCGGCCATCACCGTCAGCTTAAAGACTCCCCAAGGCGAGGCGATTGCTGACGGCGTCGCGATTCTAATACCGCTTGACCGCCCCCTGACCGATTCTCCGCCACCGGCATCCCTCTCGGAGGTCGTCCAAGAAAAGCAGGAGTTCACGACCTACGTCACCGTTGTTCAAGCAGGCTCTCGAGTTGTCTTTCCCAATCATGATGCGGTCCAGCACCACGTCTACTCCCTCTCGAAAGCGAACAAATTCGAGTTCCCACTCTACGATCCTGGCCAGGCAGAATCCGTGGTCTTTGACGTTTCTGGAATGGTGACATTAGGATGTAATATCCACGATTGGATGGTGGCCTATGTGATCGTGGTACCGACGCCTTTTTTTGGAAAAACGGATCCCAGCGGCCGAACAGCAATCACGGCGCCCTCTGGACGCTATCGACTGGAGATTCTCCACCCTCGTCTCTCCAAGGCCGTCGTCGAAGACGTGGTCGTCCCATCCTCTGGCCAGATGGAAAAAACGGTCACCTTACTGCTGAAGCCTGAGCGAAAAATTCGGCGTTCCATTGATGGCAAGGCGGGCGGGTATCGCTAACGCCTCTCCCTTCCTCCGTGCCCTTCTTCCGCTTTCGACGTTTCAGTCGCCAGCTCATTTTCCTCTGGGTCGGTCTGCTTGCCATTCTCCAGCTGATTGTCTTCTGGCTCATCGCCGGCGCCAACGAACGCAGCGCCCGTCTGCACATTCGAGAAAACCTGCAAACGGGAGCGCGAGTTTTTCAGCGCGTTTTCGACGAACGGGTGGAATCACTACGAACNNAGTGTTGAGTGGTGATTACGCCATCAAACCTCTCCTGATGCGTGAACCGGATGAAGCGACGCTGCGCTCCATTCTCGCGAGTTATACCGAACGCGTGAAGGCACCGATGATCGGCCTCTTTGATTCTGAGGGCGCGCTTCTTGCACTCGCTGGAGAAAACCTCCCGCGAGGACCCTCCTCTGCCTTCCAAAGCTTGATCACGCGTGCCGCTTCCGCGGAGGAAGAACACGCCAGCGGTTATGTGCAATGGGAGAACCGGCTCTTTATTGCCGTCGCCGTCCCTTTGTATGCACCGTTTCCCCACATCGCTGCCTGGTTTGTGCTGGCGTATCCCATCGACGCTCCTTTCGCGAAGTCCATCCAGGAACTCACCCAGCTGGAGGTGAGTTTCGTCTCCCTTCGTGTTCAAGGAAGCGGCCAAATCCTCTCCACCACCCTGACGCCTTCAGCCGCAAACCATCTGGGCCTCGCTTTACGGGACATCATGACACCGCTCCCAGCGGAGACCACCTTAATGTTGGGATCTGAACCATTCATCACCCACCGCGTGACACTGCCTCTCATTGAAGGTGAGGACTCACAGGTCATCTTGCAGCGTTCCCTCAACGCCGAGTTGGCGCCCGCCCGACGTCTCGAGCGTATCATCGCAGTTGTCGCTTTCGTTTCTCTCGTCATTGCCTCTCTCGTGGCCAGCGCCTTGGCCGGCAGTATCAGCGAGCCGTTGCGCGCACTCGCACGCCACACGGAGCATGTGGCCAAAGGCGACTACACTCAGAAAGTGGTCCTTGATCGGAAGGACGAACTAGGGCAGCTCGCCGACTCTTTTAACGTCATGACCACCGGTCTGGCGGAACGCGATCGCGTCCAAGGCTTACTCGGAAAAGTCGTTTCGCCGGAAATCGCCTCACAACTCCTCAAGTCCGATTTGGCTTTAGGCGGGGAAGAGCGAGAAGTAACTGTGCTCTTCTGCGACCTCTGCGGCTTCAGCAGTCTGAGCGAACGACTCGGCCCGACGGATTTACTCCGTTTGCTCAACCGTTACCTCGATCGAATGGCCACGATCATCGAACGCAACGGAGGGGTCATCGACAAATACATCGGCGACGCGATCATGGCACTTTACGGCGCACCTGTTACCTCTCCACACGGCGCGTCGCTGGCACTCCTCACCGCTCGCGAAATGGTGGACGCATTGGATCAACTCAATCACGAGTTGCGTGCTGAAGGTTCCCCTACGCTCGCTTTCGGCATTGGGATCAACACCGCCCGCGTAATCGCTGGGAATATGGGATCGCGCAGCCGACTCAACTACACCGTCATTGGCGACGGCGTAAACCTGGCAGCCCGGCTCCAGGCCCTGACTCGCGATCCTCGTTACGCCACACCTATTCTTTTCAGTGAAGGCACCTACCACTCAGCCCAACCGCGTCCACACGCACGGGATTTGGGCGAGGTCACTGTCAAAGGCAAGGCACAGGCAGTGAAGATCTATGCACTCTCGCTCCCTGCGCCCACATCCTCTCACTTACCGCCTGGACCGTAGCCTTTAGCCGGCTTTCCGTCGTCGGTAAGACGCCCACACGACCAGAGCAGTCCGCGGGTGACCAAATCAAGGAAGACGGGTTGGCTCATGGTTTCGTTGGTGTGGCCCAAGGTGGTGGTAAAGGTGCGGGCCTTGCCATAGGTATTCACCCAGATCACGGCATGCTCCTTCTTGGTTTCTTCTCCGTAAGCGCGAGCCAGCAACACGGCGTCCGGCCAGACGTGATCGTTTTTGTACAGCTCGTCCTGAGGATTCGCCCACTCCGATGGAAACCCTTTCATGACCGGGTGAGACGTTCCGTTGGATTTAACCAACATGTCGCGGCGCTTTTCGTGACTGAACGAACTCATGCCGATCATCTTTCGCCACTCGTCCGTGGTGGTTTTGCGGTAACTATGCGTGGAGCAATGGAGCATCACCGCTGGAAGCCCCGCTTTATGCGGCGCCGTGATCCGTTCAATGAACGCCGGATCCTCCACGAAACCGAAGCATTCGTTGTGCAGTACAACGTCATAACCCTTGTACCAATCCGGGTTGTTATAGATGGAAACTTTGTGCTCTCGATCGTCACCCTCGTGAACGATGGTCCACTCCACATTGGCCCGAGCTGAGATCCCCTCGGAGAGTATTAGCTTCTGGTTTTCATAGTCGTGGCAGCAGCCACCTGTGACCATCAACGCTTTCAGAGGCTTAGGGCGGTCAGCCGAATGCCCAACCACAACGCCAAACCCGGCCAAAAGACCGAGGAGTAGGATCTTCTTCATAGGGTGGAGACACGATGAATCGAACCTGCCCCGTCGCCAATCCCGCAGTTGTTCACCGTTCACCACGGCGGTAGGAAAAGAATCTGGGAGGAATGTGGTCTCTCGCGTCTGGAGATCTCGTGCTGCACGCAAGGCCGGCTGATTCACGTAAATGCGGTGCCTACGAGAACAAACCCGGACAAGACCGATCGTGGGCCTCCTTTCATGCCTTTTCGGCGAGTGGTGATGTTTTGAGCCAGCCTCGAGACCGAAGCGCTCCCAAATACCACATCGCTAACGAGGCGGCGGAGGCACGGTTCTGTTGGTAGTCGAGGTAATCTGGCTCAACCAGCGGCCCATGTTCTGTTGATACGCCTCAATGCCTCGTTCACCCAAAATTCCGGTGATTTTCTGCCGGGTTTCAGTCTGGAGTGCAGCGAGTTGGGCCTGTTTGTCCTGCGCGGACAAAGCAGAGTTAGCCCTGACTTGCATCACCCTGCTCATAGTCTGCGCCTGCAGCGACGTAATCTCCTTTGCCCGTTCCATCGGCAACTCCAGTCGCGTCAGTAGCCGTGTAAGCGAAGCGGTTTGAGGTTCAGTCGCCAAAGCATACTGGGCAGCACGTTCTGGTCCCAGAACGGAAGTCAGCTCTTGCTGGAGTTCGCGCAAGGTCGAGTTGTAGAGCTGGTAGTCCCTCGAAGGATCACCCACCGGTCCACCTTTCATCGCCACCCGCTGTTCCATCACGCGGAAAATATTTTTGAACTCACTCTCGGAAGGCTGAAACCCTGCCAATGCCCGCCGCAGCAGATCTGCACCTGTACTGCGTCGCATCAGGTAGTCCTCGAGCTCCGACGAACTCAGCTCACGCTGCAGATCCTCTCTTCTCTGTCTTTCCAGAAACTGAAGTTTCTCCAACTCCTCCGGAGTGAACACTTGCAGGCCGTTTACCATCGCACCCATACGAAGGTCGCTGATCATGTCTTCATAATCTGCCAAGATGGTCTGTACTCGGTTATACTTGGCCGGTGGCAACGTGGATAACGCCATCGACACAGGATCACTTTCGTTTTCAGTCGCTTCCGCTTCTGCCCCAAACAACTCCTTGAGGAACCTCTGAGACGCCCGCGCGGCGTCTATGTCCTTCCTCACTGCATCACTGCCCCAAACATCCTTCCAATAGGGATTTTCCAAATTATACCGTGCATGGTGGGCTCCGACCTGAAATTTTTCTCTGACCAGTTGATCGAGGATACGACGAATCAGCGGCTCAGGAAGCCCCCTCTCCCGCAATTGGGCGATCAGGTGTTTTAGATCGGCCGTATCCAGATTTCCCCACTCCTGCCTCATTCTCATGGCATCAGGAAGAGACATCCGCATCGCTGCTAGATCAGCTTCCGAAATTTGCCTCGAATGCGCGCTTTCCTCCACAGTGACCACCGAGGCACCACTGGACGAGCCGTCGCTGGCATCTGACACGCCGACCCCGCCCAGTCTTGATTGCAGGTAAAGCGTCGCGAGAACGACATTGAGAACGAGCGAAGCGGCTAGCCAAAGGGATTTCGTCTTCATCGATTTAGGAATGGGGCACGCTCACCTGGGACCAGAGGTAGGTGCTGTCACCGGGGTGGATGGTTTCAGCCAAAATCCTACCGAGTCTTGGTAAAGGCTTAACGCCGCTTTGCTTCCGAGGAATGCCTCAACTTGGGAGGCAGCTACTTCCTGGGCAGCGCGAACGCGCTGCTGCCGTTCAGCCGCCGGCAATGAGGCGAAACCCTTTACAGTCTCATTGTAATCGTCCTGAAGCCGAATAATTTTTTGCGGTGTGTCCACGGCCAAACCCAACCGACTCGAAAACGCCGCGAGATGCCGGTAATGGTAGTCACCTGCCTTCTTGAAGGCAGCTGCGGCCTCCGTGCCAAGAATCGTCGCAAATTCTCCCTCCAATGCCGCCTCCGCGGACCGGTACTCGGGGTCGGAGGAAAAAATTGTTCCTCCCGTAGCGGGGCGAAACTTGTTATCGAACTGTTTCTGTAGAGCGAAGATCTGCCGGTACTGCTCTTCTGAAATGTCCAAGTCGTACAGTCGACTGCGGAGACTAAAAGCCGTGCGAGAGGACCGGAGATCCCAATCGGCGACCTCCGCGGGAGTGAGAATTGCCTCAATGTCTTTGCGCTTCTCCGCCTCCAAAAATTCGCGCATGCGGGCGTCTTCCGGCAAGGAGTACACTTGAGATTGACCTCTCAAACCAGCCTCCATCTCCGCGTAGTCTGACAAGAGTTGCTGCAGCTGTTCCGCCTTCGACGGATCGATGTCACCATACCGGTTCTTCCTATGCGCCTCGTCGATCCAAGCGCTCTGACCTTGGTCCTCCCCCACAAGCGATTTGATCAGCGCGGATTGCTCTCGCGAGAGATCGCGCAAAGCCGCGTAGCGCTTCCGATTGATTTCGTAATGCGACTGGCCAACTTTCCAATACTCACTTGGGCGCACATCACCTACCACCGCCTTGCGACGTTCGGCAAATTGGTCCTGAACGCGTGCGGTGATAATCGAGCGCAGAAGCGTGGAAGGAATCCCGATGACCTTCAAACGCGCCACCAACGCCGGCAAGTCATCGGTATCAGTCCGAGCCCACACGTTTTTTTGAGCTAGAGACGAATCGGCGGAGTGCTCCACCGACTCACTGCTTTTTTGACCGCTTATGGATTTCGCCTCGACCGGGGACGTCAATCCGTGGCCGCTGTTGGGCGAATCCTCAGCGCGGGTCGACAAAACTCCGGTATGCCAAACTCCCCAGGCAGTCGCGAGGAGGACATTTACCAAGGCTGAACCGGTAAGAATCCAACCGAAAGGTTTCATAGGCGGGGTACGTTTACTTCACAATGAGGCAGAAAACCGGTCCGCAGAACAGACGAAACTAACTTGCACCGTCAGCTTCCACCACAGTCGCCGTCGCTCCACCTTACCTTGCTGGCACGAGATGGGCTGCCCCGGAGTCACCATGACTTCCCTCCCTGACTTTCGCTCCTTCGCTCGTCTTCGCGGTCTTCTATTCGTAGGCGCAAGTGCTCTTTCCGTGGCTTCCTCCACGCTCAACGCGGCTGATCAACGTACTTATATTGGTTCGCGTTCTAACGCAGACGTTCCCGCTGGCTACGCCTTCAGCGATGCAGTCCTGGTCGGCGATACCCTCTACCTTTCTGGACACCTGGGGTTGGATCCAAATCGCCAGTTGCCGGCCGACCCAGAGATCGAAGCACGTCACGTGCTGGACAATGTGAAAGCCACGCTTCACGCCGCAGGCATGTCGATGGACGACTTGGTGAGCGTAACCATCACCTGTACCGACCTCTCTCTTTACGCACGCTTCAACGCCATCTACAAAAGCTATTTCAAAAAGGAGTTTCCCGCCCGCGCCTTCCTCGGTACCGACCGCCTCCTCTTTGGGGCGCGTTTCGAGGTCGTGGGGATTGCAGTCAAACGGAAACCATGAATTGCCCGTCCAACCCGAGTAGAGTCACCCACCACTTTTTCCAGGAAATATCCGACACTCGGATACGGCTGTCTCGGTTTTCCTCGAATACATGCGATCGCTGCCTGCCTGGAACAGACGCCCATGCTCAGTGCTAAACGACACCTGCGCAATCCGTAAAACTGCGCTCACAGGGCTGCACAGCAAGTCGCATTGCGCCCGGCGCTTCGGAAGGGTGCACGAGGTCGGCTCTTTTGCCGATGTAAAGCCCAGGATAAGCGTAAGGATGTCTGTCCGGTTGACATCACCGGCTTCCGCCGTGNNTCGCCATCCGTAGGGGAGCACTGCTGTTGCTGGGAATGGTCCTGGGGGCAACGTGTCTCGCTCAACCCGCGAATAACACCCCCCCGCCAAGCGCGTCGTCATCCCCGACACCTGAGCGGACATCATCCAACACAGTCGCTCCCGGTACACGAGGGCGAACCGCTGACCCCAACGAGGAGCGCCTGCGCTCGGAGCTCCTCGACTCCTACCAGTTTTTACGCGAGCAGCTCTACACCACCCAAGCCGCAATCGCGGCGCAACGGCTCGACGCCCAATAAGCCGCCCGCCGTCAAGCCAGTGAGATCACCACGCAGCTCGAAGCGATGAAGCACCGTCTGACCGAGATGAACGAGCGGCAGCGCGAGGACACCTTCCGCTTGGAGTACAGAAGCCAACAGCAGCAGGAGGAAACGCGACGCTCACAACGCTCCCTTTTCTGGATCGCGGGTGTGGTGGGGGGCGCCCTCCTCCTGACGTTGGTGGTCATGGCGCGCTTGCAATCCCAAGCCATCCATAGGATCGCTCACGCGGTCCACGTGTCGCCCGATGCGCTGGAGCAGACCCGCCTAGGCGCGTGGTCTGGACAGTCCCCAACTTCGATCGATGTCGGAGAAACCTCGGTTGAGGCCGCAAATCAACGGCTGGCCGCAGCGGTAGAAAAGATCGAGCGGAGGATCGGCAGTTTGGAACAGACAGCTCGCGGCAAGAAAGACCCAGAACAGCGGGTTTATGACCTGAAGGACGAAGCGTAACCAGAGCCCAGGACTCGCCCTAACTTGGTGTAAACCCCAAAGCTTGCGTTCACGTTATGGAGTGGTCTGGTCCTCTAACGAGAACGTGACGACGATCCCGCACGACCTTAGCGAGGCGGAGGTGAGCCGGTAAGTGATTTCAGCCAATAACTCGTGGTTGAGCTGTGTTGGTACGCTTCGTAGCCGCGATTCCCTAACACGGTCGTAAGTGACGTGGTCACGCCGTCGACTAGACGTTTGAGCTGATCTTGCTTCTGCCCGGGTGTCAGGGAGGCATCCGCGCGGATCCGAGCGGCCTCAGCTTGGGTATCACGCTGCACCGCGGCCACCTCCGCAGCTTTGGCGATAGGTAATTCCAGCCTCGTCAGCAAACGCGTGACCTGCGCCGTCGCAGGATCAGTTGCTAACTTGTATTCCATGGCTCGTTCGGCGCCTAAAATATCGACGAGCGCGCTATGAGCTTCACGCAATGTTTTATCGCGCAGGGCAAAGTCATTAAACGCCCCCGTACCATTTGTGGACGCAGCTTGCAGCTGCTGCTCGGTGTAACGATAAATCGCACGAAACTCCTCCTCAGTTGGGCGAAACCCCGCGAGGCTCCGCCTCATTTGGTCTGCAGCTTGGTCTGTTCTGAGGAGATAGTTTTCCAACTCTTCTGAGGTCAGCACGCGACGAAGATCCTCCACTTTTTGACGGTCCAGGTACTTGAGTTTCTCGGCTTCTTCCGGCGTTTGAATCACCATGTTGTCCACGACGGTAGCCATAAAAACATCGTTCCTCATTTCCCCGTAATCCCTGAGGATCGCTTGGACCCGGGCTCTTTTCTCCGGGCTCAATCCATCGAATGCCAGATCGAGAGACGTGGCGCTACTCGATCCCGTTTCTGCATCAAATCCGTCTCCGAAAAGGGATAGCAATGCTGCTTGATAGGCCTTTTGCATTTGACGCTCCTTGTGAAACAAAGACGAAGGAAAAACCTGCTGCCAATAGGGGACATCGGTCTGATACCGTAGGTATTCGGCTCCCAAACCAAAGGACTTCGCAGCAAGTGCACGGATGGCGCTCCGCACGTGTTCTTCGGGAAGACCCCGCGCGCGCAGGCGATCTCGCAAGGCCGCCAGATCCGTCAATGACCAATCCGTGCTCATCGCTTTGATCCGCTGCGCATCCACTAACGAAAGCTTCACCGCCTGCGCATCAGCCTGGGTCACGCCATCGCGAGGGGACGTCGTCAGTCCTTCCACCTTGGTGTCCGATGCATCAAGCGTTCCGCCCTGCATTTTTACCAATTGTCCTTCCGTGGGAACTTTGAACCAAGCGACGAGCAACGCAACGTTCACAAGTGCCGAAAGGAGAAGCCAAGAGCGTTTCACGGAAAAAGAAGATCAAAAGACCAAGCGTTTCTCAGCGCGGCGGAAAGTTCGAATTGAGCCAGTAACCTCCGTTCGCCTTATAAAGCTCGACCCCCTTTTCGCCACCTAACAGGCCGCTCACGTGAGCCGTCGACGCTGCAATCGCTGCTGCCAGCTTGGCGTTCCGCTCGTCACGCGTACCCGTCGAGCTCCGACGAATCTCGTTGGCCACGCGATTAAAGTCATCGCGGGCTTGAAGGAGCTTCTGAGCGGTATCTATAGGTAATCCCAGTCGGGTGACCACCCCTTTTGTCATTCCATACGCCGGTTCCATCGCTAACCTGAATTGCTCCGCTTCCTTCTGCCCCACGATTGTCCGCATCGCTTCTACCAACGCTTCTTGGGCTTCTTTGCGACCGTTCGCGGAGAGGTCAGTGGCTACGCCCGGTATCTGGCGAAACTTATCACTATACGCTTTTTGATAGGAGTACAGCTGACGAAACTGCGCTTCCGTCAAATTCAACTCGCGCGTGCGCTGACGGAGTGTCGACGCACTTCGCGATGAACGCACTTCGTACTCTGCGATTTCTTCCGGAGTCAAAAACAACTCCAGGTCCTTTCTCTTCTCCGCTTCCAAAAACGCGAGGCTTTTGGCATCGTCCGGTAACGCGTGGATGCGCGCCTGGTCTGAGATAGAACGCTCCATATCTTCGTAGTCAGCCAAGACCCGAGATAGTTGATCTGCTTTCTCCTGACTCAAATTTCCGAACTGATTTCGCCTGCGTATCTCGGCCTCTTTCCCAGCCAGAGTGGTGTCTTCTCCTAACAGGGAGCGGAGCATCGCTGCCTCTTCTCGCGCGAGATCGCGAAGGACGGCACTTCGCTGACGATTCGCGGAAAANNGAAACAATGCTTGGCGTCGCCCCTCAAATTGGGCTTTCACCCGTTTTGCCACCCAGGCGCGTATGACTTCAGGGGGAAATCCCGCCAAGCGGAGTCGGGCGACCAACACGGGAAGGTCTTCCGTTTCCAAGAGCATCCAGACGGCATCGAGTTCGGCTGGCTTCGCTGCCGCCGATTCCACCGCCCCATCGGTCCGCACGCCACCCGCACCGGTCTGCGTAACGACACCACTAACTCCGCGCGTCGAGGTCAGGGCCGCGCCAGTCTCGCTACCAGCGCTCCCTCGGATCAGCAACCCAATCGCCAGAGCCCCGTTAGCAACCAGCAACGCAATCAGAAGCAGAGTGGATGTCTTCACGGCAGAACTCTTCGCAAAACGGCAAGGGGGATTCGGAGCAATCCAGGAACCTCCACCTTTTTGCAACGACCGTACCGTGGCCAGCTCAAAAGCGAGAAGCTCGAATATCCTAGTAACGCGGCTTCTCCACGAATCTTAGAAAAAATTCTTAGGCTGACCGTGCTCTCAACCGTCAAGCCAAGCGCGATTCCTCAAAAGCGGTCGAAGCACCCTTACCTTCGACCAAGCGAGTAATTGACTCCTATCAGCGCTTCCTCGCTGGAATTGTCGCCGCACGGTACCGCCTTCCAAACACAGCCGCAGGGTCTTGGCCTGGAGAGCAAAACCAAGGCCGCCTCGTCTTACTCCGGAAAAAAGCCGTCCGTCTGAAACCGGAGTGTCACCTCTGCAGACGAGGGCACGGCATTTCCGTCTTGTTCCGCGGGGGTATAGCGAAGACGGAGGAGATAAGTCGTAGCGACGCGCTCCAAGTCGGGATGCAGATCAGAAAGGCGGCGCACATCCCGGGTCGACCCATCAGGGAGCACGGTGAACGAAAAGACGCCTTGGATTGATTCGCGTTTCAATTCGCGAGGCCAGGCAGCCGGGATCAGCACTGGAGAGGAATAGATCTGAGGACTTTTTCGCTGAGCGTTCTCATTCGTAGCGACGGCATAACGTTCCTTGGCCACACTGACTTCGACCAAATTGTCACCCCACTTCGGAAGAGCCTGCAGCAGAACCTCAAACGGTGGCAGCCCGAGATCGAAAGGCACCGCGGCAGAAACAGGGAGCGCGCACAAGGTGAGCGCCAAAAGGATTCGGGATTTCATGTNNCCTCGCGAGTTAGTCGAGCGTCTTGGCAGTCATAGAATCCGCGTTTCTCTGGAAGTAAAGGACCGCCTCACCGGCCTCAGGCAGCCGGAGAACGGGCCGGCAAACGCAACACGCGACCAGCTTGCGTAAATACCTCGTCCCCAAAGCCCAAAGCGCGTTTTAGGTAGGCGTCTCTCTCCAAGGGATTAGCGATGCCTGACGCCGTCCGGTGGTGCGCCCACGAAAGGACACCACCCGCCCACGCCAGCCAGCCGCTCACGGGCACCGGCAAATCACTGCCGTGGAGGATCCGTCCGGCGAGGGCGCCCGAGGTCAGCCGTTTCAACGCCGATGGGNNCAGCGCCGCAAGCGCACTATTGTCCCCGTAAAGACGTGGAAAACGCTCGGTCATCTGCGCAAAGACATCGAGATAGTCCGGGTCAACGAGGAGGGTGCCCGTGCCGCAGTGCGCAGCAATACACGTGACGCCGATTTCGAGTGGACGCGTGAGCACGCGCGGATCCGCTAACTTTGCATCAACGACGGGCATCGTCCGCTCACTCCCGGTGTGCGCGAGCAACGGTAACCCTGCTTCTGCCATCCGCTCCAGAAAGCGGGTATGTCGTCGGTCATTCCAGTCGATTCCTTGGACGTTCGGAAGGCACTTCAACGCGGCGGCGCCTCCGGCCAGTGCCAACTCAAGCTCCTCAAAAGCGTCTTTACGTGACGGATGAATCGAAACCGCCGCGAGGAACTCCGGATACTTGGCCGCCAGCTCGAGCACGTAGCGATTGGGAACATAGAACGACGCTCGTTCGGGAATCGGGGTTCCATCTTCTCGATACGGCAACTCGTGAGCGAGGATGAGAGCCTTATCCACCGACGAGTTTTTCAGATACGCCCGCATCTGCTGGACATAGGTCTCATCGAAGGTCTCTCCCTCCAAGTCACGCACGGTCAGCCCCACGCTTCGCACAAGAAAGGGCGCCCCCAGTTTGGTCAGCCCTCGGGGTCGATACCAACAACCTGTGCCCCCTTTTCCGGTGCCGACGATATGAATGTGAGCGTCAATTTTCATGCACGCGACCAATCCGGAAAGCAGAGACTGACCATCCCGGACAATCTCCGCAATCTCACGGCAGCGTCAAACCTTCAGCCACGGCTCAGGGGGCGTGACCCTTTCCTTCGTCTGCACAGGCGGGGTCACTCGAACGCATAGCTACTGAGACTTCTTTTTCGCGAGCGCATCCTCCCTAGCCTTCTGCTTGGCCGCCAACGCATCCTCGCGCGCTTTGGTCTTTGCCGCAAGTGCGTCTTCTCTGGCCTTGGTTTTCGCTAGGAGGGCTGCCTCGGCATCGGCTTTCTGCTTGGCTTGGGCAGCCGCTGCGTCCGCCTGCGCTTTTGCCTTATCCGCCTCAGCCTTCGCTTTGGCGGAAGCGGCCGCTGCAAGCGCTGCCGCTTCCGCAGCTTGGGCATCGGACACCAAAGTAGCGAGGCTGGTCTCGCTTCCGGGCGTGACTCGGTACCGTTTTACGACGTCACCCGCTCGGGCGAGAAATTGGAGGACTCCATCCGCGCCCATGGCCCACGCGGCTGGAAACAGTTCAAAGGACTCTTCGTACACCCCCGCTTTGCGACCGTCGACATACAGATGATAAGCGGGTCGCTGCGTCGGGCTCGATTCACGTGTCATCCACAACACATGCTGGCTATCAGGCGTAAAGACCGGCTGACGAATGGTGTAACCGAAAAACGCTGGTACGAGTTGTCCGTTGACGACCAAGCCGGCACGATTGCGATTAGCTTTATCCATTCCTCGCCAGATCGCCTGTTGGCCATCGGGGCTAAACGTCACGTAGGGCACCGCTTCAGATTCAAGACGTGAAAAGAGCTGTGGCTCGATTCCAGGCACTTCCACGCCATCAATCACCAGTGAGCGATCGTCGTTTCGAGCCGCCGGGAGCGTGGTAAAGGCGTAGCGTTTGCCGTCCGGGCTAAAAACAAAACTGTCACCCACCACCCGCCTACCTGGAGGCAAAACATTCTTTCCGTCCACCACCGCCGAGAAATTCTGGTTCATCCCATCCAGGGTACCGTACGCAATCCGCGCACCCTGTGCACTCAGCGTTACGGGCCGCACCTGGCCAGCCAACAAGCCAAACCCATTCGACTCCACGCCTTCCACCACGAGAAAGGACTTCGATCCGCTATAGGCTTGATAGAGCGCCTTGGTCGAGTCGGGCGTGAAATTCAGTGCTGTGACTCCTTGATACTGCTGACTCAGCTTGCCGTCCGTGACAACAAAGGCCTGCCCCGCCGCCACCCGACAGGCAGCGAGGTAACGCTTCCCGTCGGGACTAAACACGACGTTTTGTGGGTCGGTCGCACCCTCGACCGCCTTGCCGTCCACAAACAAGGTCAGGGGCCCGCCCGCCTTCACCTGCGCCGCCACGGCATATCGCGATCCGGTTTTCGCTACCCAGACCTTCTCCGCGATGGCCGGACTCTTGATCGCCACCTTACCGTCCACCCAGAGCTGCGGTGCCGTCGTGGCANNTCGTCGCAGAGGTCGTGATCAAGCGTCCGTCGCCAGTAAAGATGGGACGGAGCATGCCTGCTGGCCCCTCTTTCCCGTCCGTCACTACAAACCATTCGTCATCTCGGCTGCCCATCTTACGCGCCTGATAAGCCCAACGGCTATCATCCGGACTGAAAACCGGAGCCAACATCTGTAAAACCTCAGGCCCTGCCTTGCCATTCATCACGACTCGCCAGACCGCACCGGTGGACGCTCGTTGTTCCGCCGCCACAAAATGGAGGTGCTTGCCCGTTGGAGAAAACGCTAACTTTCCGTACCGCAAAGCAGAAATCCAGTACGGCGCCCGAAACACCTCTTTGCCATCTTTGACGAGAATATACTCGTTTCCGGTCCGCGCGAGATAGGCGTAGTGATCGCCGTCCTGCGAAAAGATGACCGCATTTTGCGCCGTGAGCGAGCGTTCGCCTGTCGTAGTCAACAGCTCGTCGAAGAGAGGGCCTTCCTGTCCATCCACGACAACGACGCTCCGACTTCCTTTCATAGTGAGGATCGCATAGTGCACGCCTCGCTCACTGACCGTGTAGGAGGGCAACGCCGCATCGGGCGCGGGGCCCATCACTTGCTCCTGGATTTTCACTTCAGCCGACAGGACCGTTTCGCACAGTCCGCAAATCATCAACACCAGCAGGCGGGTAGATCGCATAGGTTTGTCGCACACGTGGATGGCAAGGTACACACGTTGGGTGACTTGCCATCGCGTGCCGGTCATTGACGGCGCGCAAGGGAAAAACGGCCGCATGAAAGGTGTAGTTTATAATCGGCGGTCGGTAGAGTCGCCCCTCCGAGCCGGCCCGGATTTTTCCGTACCATCCCCCACCCTGGAACACGTTGGCATCCCGATACCTCTGAAGTGAGCCACGAGCTATCCTCGTTCTATGCCGTCTTCTCTTTCACGTTTCAGAACGCCCGTGCATCAACGCGGCGCGGCGGGTATTCAACCTGTTCGTTATCCATCGTCCAAAAAGAAGATCGCGCGTAAGATCCTCGTGACAGGCGCGGCTGGGGTCATCGGGAAATACTACGCGCGTCACGCTCCTCCTCATCACCGGCTCAAATTGATGGTTCACTCCTGGGATGATCGAGCTGAGGCCCTGAAGAAATACGGGACCGTGGTCCAAGCCGAACTGAGCAGCTTACGCCAGCTCACAGATATATGCGATGGCGTTGACACGGTGATCCACCTGGGAGGCGACCCGAGCCCTGATGCGACCTGGAGCAGTTTGCTCCCCGCCAACATCGTCGGAACCTATCACCTTTTTGTCGCGGCGAAAACCGCAGGGGTCCGTCGCGTGATCTACGCATCTTCGATCCATGCCGTTTCCGGCTATCCGCTTGACGTCCAAGTCAAGACGTCAGAGCCCGTAAATCCCGGCGACCTCTACGGAGTCAGCAAATGCTTTGGCGAAGCACTTGGCCGCTACNNCTACATGGCGGAGCAGGAAGGGCTTTCCGTAATTGCGCTCCGCATCGGAGCGTTCCAGCCAATTTCCGTAGCCCAAGCATCTAAAAATTCCAGTCTCCTCGATGCATTTGTTTCTGAGCGCGACCTGCACCAGTTGATCGTGCGCTGCGTCGATGACGACCATCTGAAATTCGCCATTTTCCATGGTTTGAGCAACAACCGTTTCAAGCGGCTCGACATCACCGATGCACGCGAAGCCGTGGGGTACGCACCGCAAGACGATCTCGCAGCGGAAAATCCACAGTTGAAACGCACCGCCCTGGCCAAGAATCCGATTGCACACAATCGAGCGGAACACCCATCGGGGCTCCGCGAAGAACTTGAGTTATCCCGGTCTCACGCCATGAAGACAAAAAAGCCTCGATCAGGCTTAGGGAAGGAAAAGCGAAGATCGAAAAAAACCCACTAGGTCGTTCTCCCTCGCTCACGTCACCTGAAATCACGATCCCGGAGGCCCTCTACTCACAACAAGCAGGGACCTCACGGGAAGTGTGGAGCGAGCTACACTAGCTGCGAGCCGGCGCCTTTGAGGACGTTTCCACAATCTTCGCCAAGAGCGAGTTTGGCACCTGCTCGAAATGAGAAGGCGTGATCGAGGCGCTCGCGCGTCCTTTTGAAAGGGAACGAATATCGGTAACGTATCCAAAGAGCAACTCCAAGGGGACGTGCGCCGTGATGATACAGGCCCCGGTTTTGTTCTCCATCCCTTGAATCGCCCCGCGGCGNNAAGTCACCCTGATACTCTTCAGGAGTCGTCACCTCCACCCCCATGATCGGCTCAAGGAGGATGGGGTTGGCCTTCTTCATCGCTTCCTTGAATCCGAAGATGCCTGCCATCTTGAAGGCCAATTCCGACGAATCAACCTCATGGAAGGAGCCATCGATGAGATGGACTTTCACGTCCACGACAGGATAGCCGGCCACCACTCCGTTATTCGCACCCTCGAGAATTCCATCGGTCGCCGGCCGAATGAATTCCTTTGGAATAGCGCCACCCACAATCTCGTTGATGACCTCCACCCCTTTGCCTTTTTCGTTGGGTTCGATGCGCACGACCACATGACCGTATTGGCCTTTACCGCCAGATTGCCGGATGAACTTCCCTTCGGCTTCAGCGGTTCCGCCAATAGTTTCTCGATAGGCAATCTGTGGCTTGCCCGACGTCGCTTCGACTTTGAATTCTCGCTTCATACGGTCGCGAATAATGTCGAGGTGCAGCTCGCCCATGCCCGCCAGAATGGTCTGACCCGTATCCGGATCGGTCTTCACGCGCAGTGTCGGATCCTCCGCCACCAGGCGTTGCAGGGCCGTGCTCATCTTCTCTTGGTCTGCCTTGGAGTTAGGCTCGATCGACATCGCGATGACCGGCTCCGGGAACGAAGGCGGCTCCAAGCGAATGTCGAAGTTCTCATCACAGAGCGTATCTCCCGTAATCACCTCCTTCACGCCCACGAGAGCGCAGATGTCACCAGAGTACGCCTTTTCAATTTCCTCACGCTCCACCGCACGCATGAGCACCAATCGAGACACCCGTTCCGACCGGCGGGTGCGGGGATTGTAAAGCGACATGCCCTTATTGATCGTTCCAG
>DKKJ01000289.1:6243-6439 GCA_002455175.1 Opitutaceae bacterium UBA6669 | reverse complement strand
AAGATGATGCGTTAATCAGCAAAATATGGGGCAATTATCATAAAACAAGGACGTTTTGCGAACCGGCAACGCGCTTCAAGTCCAACACGCGGCACTCAAGTCAATAAATCAGCGCCTCCTAAACACTCAAATCCAGGCTAGGTCGCCGCAAAGAACAAACTGCTCGCGACGGGATGTGTAACAAACCGACACTGTG
>DKKJ01000289.1:0-6165 GCA_002455175.1 Opitutaceae bacterium UBA6669 | reverse complement strand
AGTTCGATCCGATGACCGACAGCAAGCATAGTTGATGCATATCCGATCGCATTAATATAAGGGGATATCGTCTTTCGGTAGTTTGAGTAGTCACTTCCACGACTATTGTCAAAATTCTTCCAGAGTGCTTTGAGACGAGTCAAGGCAAGAGTGTCAGACATGACATGTGCAGCGGGCTTGGGAAAATAGTAGCCCTGAACAAAGTCAATATCCGCGTCCATAGCCAGTAATGCTTGCTCTTCGGTTTCAACGCCCTCGATCAATACGAGCGAGCCAGCTTCGTGAAGCAGTGAGACAATCCTGGGGAGTAGGCGACGAGCCCGAATGTTCGTGTCTACTTGTACTGCGAACGAACGATCGNNCCAAATACGATCGAAGTTTGAGTGACCGGCGCCAAAATCATCAAGTGCAATCAAAACGCCTAACTGACGCAGGTAGGCGACCCCATCGGCAAATTGGCCATTGTTGGCTACTGCTTGTTCGAGTAGTTCGACGACAACCCGTGACGCAGGATAGTTCACGTTGGCCAGCACTTGACCCAAAAATCCGATACTGTCGCTCTGTTTTGCTTGGTTGAAAACCAACGGATGCATATTGAGGAATAACCAGTCATTTTCGATGCCGTGCAAATGGTGGTTACACACATGGAGTAGCCGCGCTAGGCGGTCGAGGCGCCGTGCCTCGTCGAATGAAGCCGTAGAGTTGATGACTGTCAGTGGGGAGACGGCCTCACCATCCGGATCGAATGCGCGAAGGAGTCCTTCATGTCCGATGATACGTCGGTGCGAAAAACTGAAAATGGGCTGCAAGTAAGTCGTCAGTTTCAGGGGCCCGTACTGTGCCCAATAGGCGTCGCGGTCCAATGTCAGGAGAGCCTTCAGTTCGGCGAAATTGTCAGCGCCAGAAACGGGTGTCTGAAGTGACGTCAAGTTCAGTTTCACGGGTGTCATCCCTGATCTGTTGGGGTCATGTGGGTTGCACGGATTCTGTGCGTTGGAGTGGTAGCGAGGATCGGATCAACGCCATCGCCTGCTCCCACTTTGAGTTGTTTTCTTGAACTGGGTAGATCTCGCATGAAACGAGCTTCCCTTGGTTTTCGTCTTCCTATATGTCGATTTCATGCTGCCAGGTTTTCTGCTTCCTGAGCGCTGATCCAATGTTCCAGGAACTGGCCAGCCCGGAGCGCGAAGTTCGCGCATACACGTATACGCAGGTTGCCATAGGCTCCCTTGAGTTCGGCATGAATCGCGCGGCTCCGTGCCAGTAACTGGCTGAAGGTCAGTCGCTGCCGATTGGGGGTGCCACTCCGCTTCCACGAGCAGTCATCGCTGACGCTCACCGCCAGTACCGCACATAACTCGGCCGGCGGGCAAGNNACAGCGCCTCCTTCGCGCGGTACGCCACCGCCATTTTGATGATTGCAAGCTCCCGCTTCAGCCAGGAATTCTCGGCGTGCAGCAGGGAAAGCTGCCTCTCATCCAGGGTGATTGTCCTTTCACCAGCGCTGTTGAGTTTGCCTGTCCCTGCGGCCTGGATCCAGTTGTGTAGTTGAGCTCGACCAGCCCCAGTTCCTTTGCCACAACGCCGAACCCTTGTACTTCCTTCACCCGCTTGACCGCCGGTTTTCTGAACTCAGGCGTATAGGATGGCTTAANNTCTCCAAAGTAACGTCCATCTTAAGTCACCTTTGGAAGACCAAATTTCGAGGGGAAGCTCACGTTGGGGTTTGATTCATGCAGGCATTATCCTGCAGCCATTGGATGTACTCCTCTGCTGGCATTGGAGGAGCGATCAGATAGCCCTGACAGACATCACAACCCATTTTCCGCAGGGCGTCGAGTTGTCTCGTTTCTTCTACACCTTCGGCGATGACGCGTAGCCCCTGGCTCCGACCCAATGCGACCACAGCACGGGCAATGGCCCCATCACCGGATGCATGGGTNNTTGGGCTATCTCTGCAACGAAGCTGCGATCGATCTTGATAGAGGTAATGGGAAGGTTGCGCAGTGAAGTCAAGCTGGCATAACCAGTTCCGAAATCGTCTATGGTCAGGCTGACACCGAGAGTCTTGAGCATGGGCAGCACAGTACCGATGGCCACCTTGTCGAGACAGCAGCTTTCAGTAATTTCGAGCTCCAACGCCAGTGGCGGCACGGCATAGTGTTCCAGCGCCTGCCGCAGCATTGTGACAATTTCGANNATTCATCGCTCATGCACTGTCTGGCAGAAATGTTAACGGACAGGCGCGGCGTAACTAGTGAGCGAGCGCGCCACGCTGCGATCTGGGCGCAAACCAAGTGGATTACCTGATTGCCAACCTGGACAATCAGGTCGGACAGTTCGGCGATAGGCAAGAAAGTATCCGGCAACAACAGACCACGACAGCTATCACGCCAGCGTAGCAGGACCTCGGCGCCGACAATACGCCCGGTGGCCAGCTCCATCATCGGCTGGTAATGGACTTCCAGCTCACCGCCGTCAATCGCCCGGCGCAGGGCCGACTCGGTGCTGACGCGAAGGTGCACCGCCTCGGTAAGGGCCGGGGTATAGAAATGGACGGCATTGCCACCACGCCGTTTGGCCTGATACATGGCGATATCGGCATTGCGAATGAGTTCCGAGGCATCAGTACTGTCAGCCGGGAATAGGCAAACACCGACACTGATGCCCAGCACCAGTTCACGATCCTCGATTACAAAGGGGACGCGCAGCGCCTCAATGACTTTGTCGGCTACCCTCGGGGCTCCCCATGGTTCAGAGACTTCTTCTAGGACAATACCGAACTCGTCCCCGCCCAGCCTAGCGAGAATGTCTTCCTCCCGGACGCAGGTCCGTAGACGCTGGGCAACGAGCACTAGCAGCCTGTCACCCATCTCGTGCCCAAAGCTGTCGTTAATCTGCTTGAATCCGTCGAGATCTAGGTAGAGCAACGCGATGTCGCGCTTCTGCCGCCGGGCTCGGGTGAGCACGTGGGTAACGCGCTGCTGGAACATCACCCGATTGGCGAGGCCCGTCAACATATCGTGATGCGCTAGATATTCCAACTCCATTTCCTTTTCGCGTCGCAAAGCCTCTACTTCCCGTCTGAAAGTTATATCAGTGACCGCGCAGCGATAGGTGATGGTGTCGTAATCGGAATCAAAATCCGGTTCCTTCACACAGGTGATCTGCGCACACATGCGACTGCCGTCACCTCGATGTAATTCCAGTTCGAGTTCCATCTGGCGTCGGCCGGTTTCCAAGGCGGCGCGCCATTCCAAGTGGAGAAGATCCTGCGACTCCGGTACCACGAAATCGCTGAATCGCCGCCCGACGAGGTTGACGCGTTCGATGCCCAGTTGGGTACTCATGGTGAGGTTCGATTCCCGGATGTGCTGCCTATCATCCAGCGTGAGATAACCGACCGGCGCAAAGTCGAACAGATTGTTGTAGCGATCGCGGGATTGTTCGAGAGCCGACTGAGCTTCGCGCAGATCCTCGTTCTGCATCCGCAACTCAATCTGATGCACTTGGAGTTCGTGAACCAGTCGCAACACGTCGGATTCCGACATGGCTGCAAGCTTTTCGCTGGTAACCTGCAACTCAGCTTCTGCTCGCCGACGCAGCATATTCTCTTGGGGCAGTTTGTGCGTTCTGTCGTCCATTTCGATTCCCTTCAATNNGCTCCGAAGCCTGCCTGTGTCGCTGGCTTTATCGGTTCGGTCAGGGTTGTCTCTGAGTTCAAATTGATTGTGTTCTCACGCACGGAGTTCCCTGGATCGCTCGAAGTTTTGTGCGTGATTGCTCGGTCTGATTATGCTCGTCGCCGACCAGTGAACAATCGGCATGTACGACTCGTGTGTTGACGTCGCGGACAAAGACCCTTGGCAGATATAGAGTTCCGTAGATCTCGCGCGTCGTTCTCGTGACAAGTTGTGTCCATCAGGCTTCCAAAGTCCCCCTGAAGAGGCTTGGAATAAGTGCCTATTTTGCCGAGGCGTGCCGCAGAGGATAGGCATACTACATTCGCTTGGGAGTCGCATGTCGAACGAGATAATCCGTTGGCGACTGATTTGCCGCTCATGACCCTTTCGATGCCAATGATGAATGTGGCAACATGGCCAATGTCGCAGCCAGACTGCTCGACAAGGTCTGCCATAACGAAACCTCATCCACGCTGAATGCATCTGATGCCATGGAACAGACGACCAGCACTCCGACACGGCGATCAGCTGCCATCATCGGTATGGATAGGATCGAATTGCAGCCCCAGCCAAATGCAGCCTGGCGAAGCTTATCCGTCACTCCTTTGTCCACCAAGCGGCGTATCACCAGTGGGGTGAGTCCGTAGCCTGGATCAATCCAATCCGGCTCTGGAAGAGTCGATTCGGTCGATGCAAACCCGCCGTGGGCAATCAGCGTTAGTCCCATCCCTGGGGCCGTGTCATCCAGGCAGATCCAGCATCGGGAACAACCTTCCACAGATACTAGATTTCTACACAGCAGTTCAAGTGACCTACCCATCTTGTCACTCGAAAGGTAGTGTGCTTGGGTCCAGTTTGCGAAGACATAAAACATTTTGTTCGCCCGGGCCAAGGAGAACTCCTGACAACGCCGCGTGCCGATATCCCTGACCGTCGCGACATACATTTGGTCATAGTATCCAGGGATCGGCCCAATGGCAATATCAGCCGGAAACTCGTTCCCATCGGCTCGCAGTGCAAACAATTGTAGTCCGGGCCGACCCATCGGGCGAGCCAGCGGCTTGCGATAGAATTGAAGGCGATTCTCCTGGTGGCGCTCGCGGAAGCGTTCGGGCAACAGGGAGTCCAGCGGAAGTCCGATCATGTTGCCGGGCTCGTAGCCGAACAATCTCTCGGCGTGTCGATTGACCTGAACAATCTCGCCAATATTGTTGGACAAGATCATTGCATCCGGCACGCTTTCCAGCAGTTGGTGAAAGCGCTGCTCGGCCAGCATGTAGTCGGTCCGGTCGACGAACGTGAGTACCACACCACCGACGGCGTTGTTGCCAGTGCGATAGGCCGTGATCCGCAAAGAATACCAAACGCCGTCAGTACCGCGTACTTCAACAGTCTTCCGCTGCAGGGTGTCGAGAACCTGTTCGGCGTCGGCGATCAGAGCCGTGTATTCGAGCTTGTGAACGATGTGCTCTACCGGTCGGCCGANNGATTGATCACTTTGGTCGCTGCCGGGGTGAAACGCCGAACCCGCAGGTCGACATCGAGAAAGATTGTTCCCAATTCGGTACATTGCAGCAGATTTTCCAGGTCGTCGCTGGTGGCCTCGAGCTGACGGATCTTGTCTTCGAGTTCCACATTGACCGTGAGCAACTCCTCGTTGATCGAGCTTAGCTCTTCTTGAGAGGTCATCAACTCCTCGTTCGAGGACTGCAATTCTTCCACAGTCGACTGGAGTTCCTCGTTGCTGGTTTCGAGTTCCTCGTTGGCGTTTTGCAGGGATTCCCTGTTAACTGCCAACTCCTTCTCCAGCCACACCAACCGGTCGGCGCCATGCAATAAGTCAACAGGATCTCGGGTCTGTTCATTCGTCTGCTGCGGGAGCGGACCGGCATCCTCAAACAGAACCATGAACGCTCCAACTTTAGGATGTTCGCCTGGGAACTGCCGAACGGTGAGATTGACAAGCCGTTCACTCTCGTCGGACTTCACTCGTAAGCTCTCGATGCGACAGAGATTCCCACTGCTGGCAACTTCGCGCAGTGCTCCGGCCAGATCATTGCGCAATCCGTCACGGGCCATCTTGAGGATGTACATGCTGGCGCGACCTACNNACGATGACGCAGACAGGAGTATGCTCCTTGAGCAGTGCAGATTCGGTGAGGTACTTGAGCTCGCTCTCGCCCGGATCCCGCGAGGGGACTATATCCTCTCCACGTTCGTTTAGTAGACGTCGCGGAACCCATTGGCTGCTACGTATTCCCGGTACACTCAGTCCGGTTCTACGGAATATTCGCGCCCGTCGGTCAAGCGTCTCGTACAAGTGGGAAAACTTGCCGATACTTTCTGAAATTCCCAGGAACAGAACTCCCTGCGGCTTCAGAGCATAGGTGAGCGTGTCCAGCACTCGCTCTTGCAGGGGTGGTCGCAGGTAGATCAGCAGATTGCGGCAGCTCACCAGATCCATGCGTGAGAAAGGTGGATC
>DKKJ01000220.1 GCA_002455175.1 Opitutaceae bacterium UBA6669 | reverse complement strand
GTATCCAACGGGTACTCGACCACGAGTCCGGGTGGGAAAAATTGTGAAAGCTCCGTGAGCTTCTCACGCACCAACCGAGCCGTTTCCAAGGCGTTCGAACCTGTGGCCGGACGAATCGCCATCCCCGAAGCCGGAGAACCATTGAAGCGCGTTTCGATCGCGTAATTTTCTCCGCCCAACTCGACCCGGGCAACATCGCGCAACCGTACTTGCGAACCATCGGGGTTTACCCGCAGCAACACATCCCCGAACTGCTCGGGTGTTTCCAGACGAGTTTGCGCGGTGATAGTAGCAGTGAGCCGCTGACCTGGCACTGCCGGAACTCCGCCGAGTTGGCCCGCCGACACCTGCGCATTCTGAGCCTGCAGCGCCGACGTGATGTCCCCCACTGTCATTCGATAGTTGGCGAGGCTGTCGGGGTTCAGCCAGATGCGCATCGCATATTGGGTCCCGAAGAGCTGGATATCTCCGACACCTTGGATACGACTGATCGCATCCTGTACATTTGCCGCAACGTAGTCGGAAATATCGTTGCGGGTCATGCTGCCATCCTTGGAAACAAATCCCAGGACCATGAGGAAGTTTCGCACGGATTTCGTGACGCGCACGCCCTGCTGCTGCACTTCCTGCGGAAGAAGCGGCATGGCCAGCTGCAGCTTATTCTGCACCTGAACCTGCGCAATATCGGGATCCGTCCCCGCCTTGAACGTCAGGGTGATGGTGACATTGCCACCGGAGTCACTGCTCGACGCCATGTAGCTGAGATTGTCGATCCCGTTCATGCGCTGCTCGATCACCTGCGTCACGGTGTCTTCAAGCGTCTTAGCGGAAGCGCCCGGATAGGTCGCAGCCACTGAAATCGCCGGTGGGGCGATACTAGGATATTGCGAGACTGGGAGCGAGGTGATCGCTGCCAGTCCAGACAGCATGATCACGAGTGCGATCACCCATGCAAAAATGGGTCTATCGATAAAAAACTTGGCCATGAGAAAAGTCTCCTGGAGAGAAAAGGATACTGAAAAACGACGCCGTTACTTGACCGAAGTCACGGGCGAACCGCCGACACCGGAGACATTCGTGGCCGGAATCGTTTTTACGGATACACCTGGACGGACGCGCTGGAGATTCTGCACGATCACTTGATCACCAGCGTTGAGGCCGGAGGAGACCACCCATTGATCTCCAGCCGCCCGATCGGTCACGAGGACTCGAACTTCAGCTTTTCCGTCGCTGGAAACCACCATAGCAGTGGGTTGGCCCCGTTGATTTCGCGACACCGCAACTTGGGGCACCAAAATCGCCTGCGGGTTCACGCCCTCCTCAATCCGGGCGCGCACGAACATCCCAGGGAGAAGCTCCCTCTCTGGGTTCGGCACGAGCGCGCGGACACGAATCGACCCCGTGGAGGCATCGACCGTGATATCCGCAAACTGCAAAACGCCCGAGTGAGCATATTCAGAACCGTCATCCAAGAGCACGGTGACGCGGGCTTCATCTTTTCCCGCTGACTTGATGGCTCCGCTCTGGAGGTCGCGACGCNNGGAGAACCTCCGTGCTCGATTGATTCACATCGATATACAGCTGGTCGATCTGCTGCACGGTCGCCAAGAGAGTCGCTTGACCCGCTTGGACATAGGCACCCTCGGTGACCTCCGAGCGTCCGATTCGACCTGAGATCGGGGAGAGCACTTTGGTATATTCCAGATTGATACTCGCAGCCTGGACAGCCGCTTTTCCAGCCGCGACATCCGCCGTCGATACGCGCAAGGTCGCTTCCACATCCTCGTACTCTTGTCGGCTGATTGCGTTGGCATTGATCAGGGATTCATAACGATCTCCCTGCAACTTGGCGGAGGCATAACTCGCTTCCGCACGAGCCAACGTCGCTTTCGTACTATCAAGGGCTGCTTGATAAGGAGCAGGATCGATTTCATAGAGAGGCTGGCCTTCTTTGACTTCACCGCCTTCTTCAAAAAGCCGCTTCAACACAATGCCACTGACGCGTGCGCGGACTTCGGCCACCCGGTACGCCGAGGTACGGCCGGGAAGCTCTCGCGTAAGCGTGAACGGTTTCGCTGCCAGGGTCACTGTGCCCACCTCAACCGCAGCAGCGGCCGCAGGTTTGGCCGGAGCTGCTTTCTTGGAGCATCCCCCCATCATTCCCGCGAGAAGCAGACTCAGGACTGCGGGAATCAAAATCCGGGGAACAAGGCGCTGCCGTCGAAACGAGGTGGGTTTCATAAGTAAAAAATCAGGTCACCGCGGACAACGAGCGGAGCTTTTGCGCCCGTCGGGACATACTGGTACAACGGGTGTTAAATTCGCGGAGGGTCAAATCATCAAAATCGTCAACCAAATCGAGAACTCCTCGGTAGAGAAGAGCCCACGCTCGCTGGACCGCTTTTCGACCTTCTGGTGTCACCCGGACCCAAATCGCTCGTCGATCCTCAGTTCCACGTTGACGGGAAATCAGTCCGGAAAGCTCAAGTCGGCTCAGCGTTTGACTCAGCAAAGCGCGAGGACTGTCCACCCGATCGACCAAATCCGCCAAGGCCGTCGCCTCCGCGTCAGGATTTAGTGCGGCCAATGCTTGAAACCCTTCAGCAGTAAGCCCTTCACTCGCGAGAAGGCCTCGTAGTGACTTCATGACTTCGTCTCCGGACTGGATAAACTGCACCAGCGCATGAAAACGCCCTGCATCTTTTGCCGCGCATGTCGGGGCAAGAGAATGAAGGGTTTTCCTGAGTGGATCGTGAGTCTGCATAGGAACGTCGGGAACCGGCCAGAGAGTCACTTTAACACCGGTTCGCCCACTTCGGAATGACTTTGAAGTTTCCACGCTGATAACTTTTAGTTAACACCTCTGCTCGCATGGAACTGAGACATCTCCGCTATTTCGCTGCGGTTGCCCGCACCCTCAGCTTTCGTGAGGCCTCTGAGGACCTGCACCTCTCCACGCCGGCCCTGAGCAAACAAATCAAGGATCTGGAAGAAGAACTCGGCGTGCGCTTGATGGAGCGCAATACTTCGGGAGTCCGCTTGACCAACGCGGGAACAGTTTTCTTGGCTGAGGCGCGCGATATCCTTGCGCGCGCTAAACGCGCCACGGAGTTGGCACGAGAAGCCGCTAAAGGCCACCGCGGTCGTCTCTCCATTGGCAACATCGGTCCCATCACCGCCAACCTCATCGCCACCCGGCTGGCCACTTTTTGTAGTCGTTATCCTGATATCGAAATCGACCTGATCGACATGGATGTAGCCTCGCAGATCTCTGCTCTAGAACGTGGCGAGATCCATGTGGGCTTCATCGCCGCCGCAGCCGTCGCTCAGCTTCCCCGTGATGTCATCCACGTTCCGCTCCTCACGACGCCTCTCTTTACCGCGCTCGGTTCCGACCATCGTCTCGCCGCTCTCACCACCATTCCTTTGGCCGAACTCGCCAAGGAACGCCTCCTTTGCGTCGGAAGCGGTAAACAGTCGCTGCATCGAGTCTACATTCGTAATCTTCTGGAGGGACGCGGACTGAAGGCACAAACACTGATCGACGTGAAAGGGTTTGAATCCCTCCTCGCCATGATCGCTGGCGGCCAGGGAGTCTCTCTTCTCGCCGGGCGGACTGGACTTACTCGTATCGACAATGTGGTGATTCGGCCCCTCAAGGAAACCGGAACCGACGTGGAAATCGCCATCTCCGCAGTATGGCGGGAAAACGAGCGCGCAAGCTTGGCCCACTCGTTTATTGAGGAACTGCAGGAAACCGCTCCGATCGCCAAAAAAGCCCGGACGCGAACCCAGCGTTCTGCGGCCTGATCAAGCGGCAACGGGCACGCTTGGCTTGAGCGCGGAAAGGGCGGCAAAAACCTTATCCCAGAGCGCCGACGCACACTGCTCCGCTCGAAAGCGAGGAGCACCTACCCGCGCCTTCGCTTGCAACTCAGGCAGCGTTCGCAAGGCAGTCGACACCGCTTCCGCCATCGACGCAGGATCCCACTTTGTCGCCGCGACAACACCCAGTCCATACTCAGCACCCTGCCGTGCAGGAACGGTGTTGGGAGAAACCACCACCACTTTACCTACCGAAGCCGCCTCGGTGAAAACACCGGAAGAGCCTACCCCGTAGAAGCTGGGTGAATACGGGAGCACCACGATATCCGCCTCCGCTAGTAACGCGTAGTANNAGTCGGCAGCCTCCAACGCTCCTTCGACTAACCGCAGACCCGCCCCCGGAGTCGCGGCAATACGATCCAGTCGCGTCAAAGTGGCCGATAGACCGGATGCGGCCGCCCCCGCTCGATTCTGAACCTGCACCACAAAGCGGGGGCGCGGTGTAAGCTTAGCGCACCGATCGATCAGATCCGGCAGAAAGTGGAAACCACGCAAGGGACTCGTGTGGCCTTGATACAAAATCACGGGAGCCGCTCCTGCCGACTTCGCTTCAGTGGCGCTCGAGTTCAGGAGCGATGACACCTCCATCGGATTCGGCAGTTCGAGAACCGGCAAACCGGTGATTTGCTGATAGGCCTTGGCTAACTCCCGGGTGTCAGCACAGAGGAGCATTCGAGGTTGTATCGCCTGCAAGGCTTTCGCGGCAAACCGGTAGTACAGGGCAATGAGCTCCTTGTTTGCCCGCGCCTGCACATAATCCATCGCGTGATTGAGGTAGCGCAGCATCACCGCAACCGCAGGACGATTCTCCTCTGGGAGCGTAGCCAACCATCGAGCCACGCCGTGCAGTTGATTCTGAAGGAGATTGGGCAAGTAAATCAGATCTGTGCTCGCAAACTGCTCGCGAGGAAGCGTGGCGAGATCAGCAAAGGTCGCGTCATTGATGGCGTGGAAATTTTCCATGGCCCAAACGGCCGGATCCGCGGCGGCTTCCTGAAAAATATCCTGCGAAAACGTCGGCTTCGGCACCAGACCTTCCACGGTCACCGTCGCACCTTTGCGACCATAGAGCAAAACCTCAATTCCACGTCGGTGCAAATCACGCACCAGTTGCGCATCATGATTCAAATAGTGGCCGCCGTGGCCGGAAAGTTGGGGATCGAAAAGATGAACACGCATGGGAGAGGTCGAAAGAAAATGCACCACTCAACGAGAGCGGATGCTAGGAAACACCTGCGGTCAGCGTTGCGAAAAAATGATCTGTGATCCCGGCGCGCCCACCCGCACATTGACGACCGGACGTCCCCCGACCGCCTTGCGGATAGCGTCGTGATGACGCGGCTCGGCAATAAAGAGGAGAAATCCGCCCTGCCCGGCGCCCAGAAGTTTTCCTCCGGTGGCTCCTGCCTTCATTCCCGCGTCGTACCATTCGTCGATCTGTGGCAGGGAAACTGCGCCTGCCTCTTTTTTAAGTTCCCACCCTGCATGAAGGAGTTCACCGAAACGGAGAATCGGGCGGTCGGATGCCAAGTAATCCACACCTAAATGCGCCAGTTGCGACAATCGATTCAACACACGGGTCCGGTCGGCCGGAGCGGCTGGGCTCTTTTGTCCGAGGACCGAAAAACTATCCCGCTGAATTTCCGTGTACACCAGAAGCATGTGCTGTTCCAAAGCCTGGATACGCTCTCCGGGCAGTGGAATCGGTTGCACCTGATAGCGTCCATCTGAGTTGAATTGGACCAGACATAGGCCCCCGTGAGCCGCGGCAATTTGATCCTGCCAACCGCCCGCCTCGCCGAGAATGACGCGTTCGATCTCAATCGCCTCATCGGCCAAATCGCGGGCGGAGCGGAAACGGCCGCCATGCGCGTGCAAGGCATGAAGCATGGCGACAACAAACGTCGAAGAGGAGCCCAGGCCCGTGCGTGCGGGCAGGTCCGCCATGACATGCATTTCCAAACCGGAGCCTAAACCCAATTTTTCTAACGCAGCTCGAATGGCGGGATGCTGAATTTCCGCGGTGGATTTCACCGCTTCATTGCGCCGGTAACAAAGGCGGATCTTGTGATCGAAGTACTCTTCGAGAAAGGGCTGCACCGTCACGTGAGCGTAGCGATTGATCGCGGTGACAAGCACCGCGCCGCCGTGCTGACGAAAGTGATCAGGAAAATCAGTGCCCCCACCGAGAAAACTCACCCGGACCGGTGCCCGTGCGATCACCATGCTATCGCGCACTCCANNTAGGGTAAGCAGGTGCCGCGTCCGACGTAAACACGCCGGAGGAACGGACGGAGCGGGCTGGTTCAGGAGCCACCCGCTCGGACGGTGATGAAAGTGTGGCGACGGACATCCCCCTAGAGATCGGCACCTGGGACGCCTGGATTAAGGCAAAATCGCGCAAGCCGTTTTCAGCGCCGAGCCAACGCTCGGTACCGGCACCGTTTCTGTGGGCGTAGACGACCGAAAGCGGTGTCGGGGCGGATGAGGCTGGGGGGACTCGACGCAGGCCAGTGTCGTTTTGACGATTAATTGCCAGAGAAGTGTGCCGAATAGTGATTTGTCCTCAGTCAAGCCACACGACATAGCCATGAAACTCCTCATTACGGGCGGCGCCGGTTACATCGGCTCCGTTCTCACTCCCCATCTCCTCGCCCAGGGTCACGACGTCACCGTCGTCGACAACTACCTATTCGGACAAACGACTCTGTTGGAGTGCTGTAAATACGACGGTTTCCAGGCGGTTCGAGGTGATTGTCGTGACGAAGGCTTAATTAAGTCGTTGGTCCCAAAAGCAGATGCCATTATTCCGCTGGCGGCCTTGGTAGGCGCTCCGCTCTGCAAAAACGATCCGATTGGCGCCCGCACCATCAATCAAGACGCCGTGGAGATGCTCTGCCGACTCGCTTCGCCGTCTCAATGGATTCTCATGCCGGTGACGAATAGCGGCTACGGAATTGGAGAATCCGGTAAGTTTTGCACGGAAGACACCCCACTCCGCCCTCTCTCCCTTTACGGAACCACTAAGGTCGCTGCCGAAGAAGCCGTGCTCCAACGCACGAACGGCCTCACGTTCCGTCTCGCCACCGTCTTTGGCCTGTCGCCTCGCATGCGAGTGGATCTCCTGGTGAACGACTTCGTCCACCGTGCCATCACAGATCGCGCGGTCGTTATTTTCGAAGGTCACTTCAAGAGAAACTACATCCACATCCAAGACGTCGCCCGCGCCTTCACCTTCGCCCTCGATAACTTCGAGCGGATGAAAGGTCGCGCGTACAACGCAGGTTTGGAAGAAGCCAATCTCTCGAAGCTCGAACTGTGCGCGGTGATCAAAAAACACCTTCCCGCCTTCACGTATCTCGAAGCGCCCGTCGGCGAAGATCCCGACAAACGCGACTACATCGTTTCCAATCAACGCTTGCTCGCGACCGGCTTTCGCACGGAGTGGGACCTCGATCGCGGGATTCGCGAACTGATCAAGGGCTATGCCCTGCTGCGTAACGCCCGCTTCAGCAATGTCTGATCCCCTTCCACCTCCCGGAGTGATCATCCTCGCTGGAGGCTTCGGCACACGAGTCAGTCATCTGCTGCCGGGAATTCCGAAGCCGATGGCTCCCGTAGCCGGCCGGCCTTTTGTCGAATGGGTGGTCCGCTATTTTGCCCGGTGGGGTTGCCGCGAGTTTGTCCTCGCCACCGGTCACCTCGCCTCCGTGGTCGAACAGCATTTTTCCAGCACCCCGCTCGACGGCCTTTCCATCACCTGCAAAGTCGAGACCACGGCCCTGGGCACGGCCGGCGGCTGCCTCAATGCTTTGCCCGCCGACCACGACCCCAAACGTCGTTGGTTGGTCGTGAATGGGGACTCACTCGTCTTTGCCGATCCCCGCCCTCTTCTCCTCCCGGTGGACGCTGGGGTGGCCGACGCTGCTCTGCTCGGACTCGCCCTCGAAGACGCTAGCCGCTTCGGCTCGTTGGAAATCGGCCCCGATGGCCGGCTCACCTCTTTTCTCGAAAAACGCCCCGGCGCTGGCACCATCAACGCCGGCGTCTACGCATTTTCAGAACGCGCGCTACGCGCGCTCCCCTTCCGCCGTCCACTCAGTTTTGAATTCGATGTCTTCCCCGAGTTGTCACGTCAGCACCGCATTCATGTGACGACCGTTGAGGCTCCTTTCCTTGATATCGGAACTCCCGAGACGCTCGCTGAAGCCGAACGCTTCATCACCAAGCATCACGCCCACATTCTATGATCTGTCGTGTCTGTGACTCCACCCGCCTGACGCCCGCTGTCGATCTCGGAACGCAACCGTGGGCCAACCATTTTCTCAAGCCAGCAGAGATCGGACACGAACCCGTTTATCCGCTCAAGGTGGTCCTGTGTGAAGACTGTGGCACCGTCCAGCTCGACTACACCGTCCCCAAAGAGACGATGTTTGCCGACCACACTTACCTTTCGGGAACGACCAAGACGCTCAGCGATCACTTTCAATCGGTGGCTCGAGCTGTGGACCAGCGTTACTTTTCTGGCCACACCACTAAAGCGATGCTTGATATCGGATCCAACGACGGAACCCAGCTCCGCCAGTATCGAGATCTCGGTTACGACATCCTGGGCGTCGAACCAGCCAAGCTCCCTTCCGATCTGGCCAATGCCGAAGGACTGACCACCTTGCGGGCGTTTTTCAACGAAGAGACGGCCAAGAACCTCGGTCGCACGTTTCAAGTGATCAATGCCTCGGGAGTTTTTTTCCATTTGGAGGAGCTCCATTCCGTCACCCGAGGAATCCGTGCCTGCCTTGCCGACAACGGCGTCTTCGTAATTCAATTCCTCTACATGAAACGCATCGTGGAAAACGACGCGTTCGACCAGATTTACCACGAACATTTGCTCTACTACAACGTGCGCACGCTGGACACACTCCTGCGCCGTCACGGCTTGGCCCTTTTCGATGCTGAACTCTCTCCCATCCACGGAGGATCCATCATCGCTCACGCCACCCACGCCGAGAAGGCTCAACCGAGTGCGCGGCTGCAGGCGTTCATCGCGGAAGAAGACCACGTCGGTGCCAACACCCTCCCCTGGTATCAGGCCTTCGCTCGCAGAATTGCGCAACGCCGGGAAGAAAACCGCGCGTTCCTTCAGGCCTGCCAGGCGGCCGGTAAACGGGTCTTTGGTCTGGGCGCACCGGTGAAAGGCAACACCCTCCTCAACTATTATGGCATCGGCCCCGATTTGATCGAATGCTTGGTGGAACGGAATCCACACCGCCGCGGCCTCACCGCCCCAGGAAGTCACATCCCCGTGCGTATCGAGGATGAACTTACCGGTCCCCCGGATGTTTACTACGTCCTGGCCTGGAATTTCAAAAAGGAGATCCTGGCTCGTTATGCTTCGCTCATTGCCCAAGGGGTCGAGTTTTACTTCCCGGTGAATCCCAAGGACGCATGAGCGCTTCCCTCTCTATTTTTGTCACCGGGGGACACGGCTTCCTCGGTCGACACCTCTGTCAGACTCTCGAACGCCAGGGACACCGGGTGGTAGCTCCCCGCTCCCGCGAGGCCAACCTCCTGCGAGAAGGCGCGTTGACGCCGTGGAACGAAGAACGGTTCGATCGTATCTACCACCTCGCGGCCTGGACCCAGGCCGGTGACTTCTGCCTGCATCATCCCGGCGAACAGTGGGTGCATAACCAACGTCTGAATACCGCGGTCCTCGACTGGTGGTCCTCGTCGCAACGCCAAGCCAAATTGATTTCCATCGGAACCAGTTGCGCGTACGCACCGGACCGGGCGCTTCGCGAAGAAAATTATTTAGAGGGACAGCCGATCGAAAGCCTCTTCACCTACGCGATGACCAAGCGGATGCTTTGGGTTGGTCAGCTCGCTTTGGCGAAACAATATGGATTGCGTCACCTGACACTGGTTCCGTCTACGCTCTACGGACCCGACTACCATGCAGACGGACGACAGCTGCATTTTATTTTTGATCTCATCCGGAAAATTCTCCGTGGGCACCTCTTCAACGAACCCGTGGTGCTTTGGGGGGACGGACATCAGCGACGAGAACTGATTCACATCAATGACTTCGTTTCTGCAGCCTTGGCCTTGACCGACTCCGCCGAAGGCCAACTGGTTAATATTGGCGCGGGTGAAGAGTACCCCATCCGGACCTTCGCCGAATTGATCTGTCTGGAGGTCGGTTACGACCCCTCACGTATTCTNNGCAAATACACCGGTGCTCGTTCCAAGTGTCTGGAAATCGCTCGGCTACGACGCCTGATGCCTACGTTTCAACCCGTCTCTTTAGCCTCTGGTCTCAAGCCCGTCATTGCCTGGGTGCGCGAACGCCTGGTCACGGTTTAGCCGAAATCGGATCGGCAGCGCCTCGGAGGATGGCATCGACGGCGTCCTCCAGGGTGTCGTAACCGGGGACCCCACGTTCCTCACGGTAAGCGCGCTGTTGGGAAGATTCCTGTGCGTCGCACCCCACNNACCCGGCCGCGCGACCCGCTTCCCAATCCGTGGGTGAGTCTCCGATCATCCAACATTGCCGAGGATCCAAGCCATCTGCAGCTCACGTTTCTAGGATGTAGCGCGGCGAGGGTTTGCGGTAGACAGGGGGCATATCGGGAGATTCAGGCGCGATGCAGATTCCCGCGAAGATGGCCTCTCCAAGGTCCAAGAGTTCGATCATCCGTCGATTGACAGCGTGCACGTCCTCGAGCCCAAACATTCCACGGCCGACGCCCGATTGATTAGTAAAAAGATAGAGCAAAAACCCGGCTTCCCGAGCGCGGAGAAGGGCTTCGCGGGCTCGGGGAGCCAGCGCCACTTCATCCGGTTTATGCAAATAGGGAATANNCGTCACGATCGAGGAAAAGCGCGCGAGGCAGTGACGTCGATCGAGCAGGCTGAAAGGAAGACGTGGACTGGGACACGCGGGTATCACACAAGAAGTGGCCGCGACGGCGAGTCTCGATCACTTTAGCCACTAGGAGTGAATTCTTGCGCCCCTGGCGTGAAAACCCTAGTAGGCTCATTCGTGTTCAATCGCGTACTTTTCCGAACCGATAAGGCCTCTACACATGGACCTTTCGATGCCTTCTTTTGTTTCGGAGTTCGGATCAGACGATCTCATGGACGCGTTTTCCACTCCAGAAATCGAAGCCTGGACGCGCAGGGTCGCCGCATTGCCATCGTTGGTTTGGAATGAGACCCATGACAGTGACGACGANNAGAATCAGCCTTCCACGCCGCCCACCCGCCTTTGGACAGAAACCCCCTTCGGCGACGACGCCGCTTAATTTCCGGTGAACGACGGACGCCTTCCTGCGCGTCCGAACGCGCCTCGTTTAAGGGTTTTTCATTTCAACACTTGGGCTCCGCGTTTGGAGCCAATTGAAACTTTCCTAGACCAACTTCCGCAGATGGACGTGCGTCCGCGGGTAAGTGACCCGCAGGACGAGAGCCTCTTGAAAATGGCTCGGCTCGATTGCGATTGGTACGGGGAGAATGCCCGCGTCTTCGATGCACTGCGGCACCCGGACCTCCATTTCCTACCGGGAATGGTGTTCAACGTTCCCCATGTCGTCGAATTGCTGCAACGCGCCCGTCAAAAGCCTCCTGAAGAGCAGTGGTGGCTCATTTTGATGGGGCACCAGCCACAGTCGCTCGCGGGCACCTGGTCCAAGCTTGGCCCGATGCTCCAACGCTTCGGCATCAAGCTTTTCTACTATGCGTTTGATGAAGCCAGTCGCTTCATGCCGTGTTTCCCCGAGCTGGCGCCCTTCATCGATGTCTACGTGCATGATGAAAGCCCCTTGCATCCGCCTCATGCCGCCAAACTCCCAGCGGCCTGCCTTCGCGTACATCGAAGCTGGGTCGCCAATTTCGTTCCGTTCGCAGTGCCTTTTAACGAAGATCCGGCGTCGATCCTCATTTTTCTCGGCTCCAAACTGGGCTTGACCCCACACCGGCAGCGCCAAGTCGAATTCCTGCAAAGAACATTCAAAGACAAGTTCATCGCCTTTCATGACCACTCCGTACCAGTAGCCGAACGAGCCGCGCTTAATCGCTATAAGATAAGTGTCTGTCCCGAAGGTCGGAAGTTCGCCACGGCGGCCATGAGCGCGACCCACACGGATCGCCCCTTTTGGTCGGGGTGCCTCGGTATGGTTCCCGTAAGCGAAAACTCCGCTCAAGGTGATCGTCTTGAGTCGCTTCATGCGGCTGGATTGCTCCTTCGCTACGATCACGGCGATCTTTCCTCCCTGCGTCAGGCCTGTGAGCGCGCTCTCGACCTTCCCCTATCCGAGAGACGGCGCATCTACACCCATTATAATGAGGAAGAGACGGTGGGAACGGTCATCGCTCGCCTGATGGCCAAGGTAGAATCCGGGCGAATACGGGGTTCGTGAGCCCTGGCCTTGTTTATTCTCTTCTCTTCACGACCGCCCCGGCCCCTCCGATTCTGCCCACAAAAGTCGTGAAAGCCGTGGAAAGAAAGTCCTCGCGACCGCACCTTCCGCTTATACGCTCGGATTCGCTGCTTATAAACGTCAGCCGTTTGGCACCTCGTCGAAAATGTCGCCTGACACTTCGCTCAGATATGGCTTGAAATACGCAGTACGCCTGCGGACGCTCCCTCGCAACAGTGTCCGCAGTCGAGCGGTTCTCTTTCTTTTTCGGTGACATGACTCTTCCCTCCTCTCTTCGCACAACATTCCGTCGGGTGTCCCAGGCGGTTTTACTCGCTTGCTTGCCTCTGTTGCTCGCCGGTTGGACCCGCGGGCCTCAATCGACATTCGAGACCGAGGGTCCAGTCGCCAAGAGCCAGCTGGACTTGTTCTATGTCACCCTTTGGGTGTGCGGCGTGATTTTTGTGCTGGTCGCGGGAGTGCTCAGCTACGCAACCATCAAGTTCAAAGCAAGTAACAGCGATAAAGAGCGTCCACCTCCCGAGCAAAGCCACGGCAACCCTCTGATCGAGCTCGGCCTCATCGGTGTCTCCGTTTTAGCCCTGGTGATCATTGCCGTTCCCACCCTCAAAGGCATCTGGTATTCCTACGATGTACCCGCAGAAGAACGCGATAATGCTTACGAAGTCACGGCAGTAGGTTATCAATGGTGCNNGATGGCTCTGGAGCATTGGTCACGGGCAATGAGTTAGTCATTCCCGTTGGACGCCCTGTTCGCGTGAACCTCCGCACGGTGGACGTCATTCACTCCTTCTGGGTGCCCAAACTCGCCGGTAAGGTCGACATGATGCCCAATCGCGGCAATCACCTCTGGCTAAAAGCAGACAAGGCCGGTTACTACTGGGGTCAATGCGCTGAATATTGCGGTGAGTCCCATGCAGTTATGCGTTTTCGCGTGATTGCGCTCGAAGCCAATGAGTTCGCAGGATGGCTCGCCAACCAAAAGAAACCAGCCCGTCAACCAGCGATGACCGCTGCAGCGAACTCGAACGCGGAACAGCCTCGGATTCAGCTCGCCTCGTACAACTACACCAAGCAACCGCGCAACGCCCCCGGTTGGACGCATGAGTTTGACGCGGATCCGTTCGGTGCCTGGAAGAAGCATCAAGAAATTCCGGCTAGCGAAGATGCCGCCCTCGTTGATCGGGGTCGCAAACTCTTCTTGGAAAAGAAGTGTGCTGGCTGTCACACCGTACGCGGTCACGAAGGTGCCGGTGTCACTGGCCCGGATCTGACTCGCATTGGCGCCCGCTCCACCGTCGCTGGCGGACTCCTGGAAAACAGCCCGCAGAACCTGCATCGCTGGCTGGTGGAACCGAATGAAGTGAAGCCCGGCAACAAGATGTGGTTCGGTGGTTACCTGGTGAAAAACAATGACACCGGTGCTTGGGATCCTCAGTTTACCATCAACGACGATGAGGCTCGCGCACTGGTCGCCTACCTCAACAGCCTGAAGTAAGTCCTTATTTTCGACTCTCCTCCGTCATGGAAGCTATCGCCAAGTCAGATTTCATCGGCAAAGACGCCGCCGCTGCCTCCCAGCGTCCCGCTATCTTTACCCGCCCCACCGCCAAAACCGGGCTCGTCAGCTGGCTGACGACCGTGGACCACAAGCGGGTCGGTCTGCTCTACGGTATCTCAGCGCTGTTCTTCTTCCTGGTGGGCGGGTTCGAAGCGCTGCTCATCCGTATCCAGCTCGCGGTGCCGAACAACACGTTCCTGAGCGCGCAGACCTACAACGAGATGTTCACGATGCACGGCACGACGATGATCTTCCTCGCCGTCATGCCACTTTCGGCTGCGTTCTTCAACTACATCATGCCATTGCAGATTGGTGCACGCGATGTCGCGTTCCCTCGTCTCAATGGATTCGCCTTCTGGGTGTTCCTGGCAGGCGCGATCATTCTTAATGTCGGCTGGTTTGTGAAATCCGGCGCCCCTGACGTGGGCTGGTTCGGTTACGCCCCTCTGACCTCGAAGGCCTACTCCAATCAGTTCGCGACCGATATGTCGACCGACCTGTGGATCATGGGTCTTCAGATTCTCGGGGTATCCTCGATCATCGGCTCTCTCAATTTCATCGTCACCATCATCAATATGCGCGCTCCGGGCATGACGATGATGCGTCTCCCCGTTTTCACGTGGATGACTCTGGTGACAGCCTTCCTCATCGTGCTGTCGTTCCCCGCGATCACCATCGCGTTAGTCGGCTTGATGATGGACCGCTCTTTCTCCGCTAACTTCTTCGAAGTCTCCAACGGTGGTCTCCCCATTCTTTGGCAGCACTTGTTCTGGGTCTTCGGCCATCCTGAAGTGTACATCTTGATTTTGCCCGCGATGGGTATCATCTCCGAGATCCTCCCCACGTTCTCCCGCAAGCCTCTCTTCGGCTATCCTATTATCGTCTTCTCGGGCGCGGTCATCGGCCTTCTCGGTTTCGGTGTGTGGTCCCACCACGAATTCACCACGGGGATGGGCACCGTAGCTACAGCAGCCTTCTCGCTGGCTACCATGGCGATTGCAGTCCCGACCGGAGTTAAGATTTTCAACTGGATCGGCACCCTCTGGGGCGGCCAGCTGCACATGCGAACCCCGATGATGTTCGCCCTGGGCTTCGTCTGGATGTTCATGTTTGGCGGCTTCTCCGGCATCATGCACTCAGCCGCTCCCGCAGACGCCCAGCAGCAGGACAGCTACTTCGTCGTGGCGCACTTCCACTACGTTCTCATCGGTGGCTCTATCTTCTCGTTGCTCGCTGGGATCCATTACTGGTTCCCGCTGATCTTCGGACGCAAGGTTTCCGAGGTGTGGGGCAAGCTCTCCTTCTGGGTCATTTTCGTCGGGTTCAATGTCACGTTCTTCCCGATGCACTTCCTCGGTCTGAACGGGATGCCCCGCCGTACCTTCACGTACGACGGCAACATGGGCTGGAATTCGGCTAACATGATTGCTACGATCGGCGCACTGGTGCTCGGGATCGGTATCGCCGTCTACTTCGCCGTAATGGTCTACACCTACTTCAAGGGTGAAAAAGTGGGCCGCGATCCGTGGAATGGCCGCACGTTGGAGTGGTCCATCCCTAATCCGCCCCCCGAATACAACTTCGCCGTCATCCCCACCGTTCACGCCCGCGATGCTTTCTGGTACGAAAAGCATCACCAGGCTGAGATCGCCAAGGAGAAAGCAGCCCACGCACAAGCGGAGGAGGCACACGGTGGTATCCACATGCCCAGCCAGTCCTGGTTCCCGTTCATCACGGCCATGGCCATGCTCACCGGCAGTCTTTTCTTTACCAACCACAACTTCATCGGCGCGATTTGTGCCGGAGTGGTGGTCCTCGCCGGTGTCTATCTGTGGGCGTGGGAAGGTCCTGGTGGCTACCACCTGCACCTCGACAAGGATGGCAATGTCATCCCTGAAAAGCCCGGCTCTAGCCACGGTTCTTCTCACTAAGTCCGGTCCCGTCTCAACGTTCCTCCCTTTCCTACTTTTCGCTTTTCCATGAGCAGTCACGCGGCCCACGGACCCATCGACCATCACCACGACGCCACGACGTCGACCGGCATCCCGAACAAGAAGCTGTTCATGTGGACGTTTCTGGCGTCCGACTGTATGTTCTTCGGGGTGTTGATTTCAACACACGTGATCTACCGGATTCATCCTCCGGCAGGCTCACCCGACCCACGGAGCATCTTTTCAATCGAGCTGACGTCGTTTTCGACCTTCATCTTGTTGATGTCGTCGCTGTTGATGGCGCTCGCCGTCAATGCGATTCAGAAGGGCAACGTTCGCAGTACCCGGAACAACCTGCTCGGCACGATTTTCTTCGGACTGATCTTCCTGGCGTGCCAAGTGTATGAATTCCAGCACTTCGTCCATGAGCGTAACCTGACTTTGTCGAACAGCATCTTCGGTTCGACCTTCTACACGTTGACCGGAACTCACGGCTGTCACGTGGCGATCGGTGTTCTTTGGCTGATCCTGATGTACATCCGAACGTTCAAGCCGGTCAATGCCGACTCTTTCACTAAGCCTTGGTTTATCATGAGCTTGGTGCACTTTGCGGTGTTCGCGGTGGCTGTGGTTTTGGGCGTCTATGTGGTCGTGGAGTTCGCTCACAAGATGCAGGTCGCCGGGTTCAGTGTCGGAGGCTTCTTCAGCGGCCACCTCATCCCGATCGTCGGCTTCCTCGCCAGTATGGCCGGGTTATACGCGCTGGGCCGCAGCTCAGGGCAGGTTGACTTCAATGAGTCGCACGCCATCGACGTCGAATCCATGGGTCTCTNNCTCTACTGGCACTTCGTCGACATCGTCTGGATCATTATCTTCCCGGTGGTGTACCTGCTCGAATATATTTAATAAATAGCCCTGCCCTTCGCCGCTTTTTCGGTCCTTTTCGATCCCTCTTCGTTCATGAGCGCCATCACCGCTGCCCACGGCTCCTCTTCTCACGACGCTGGCCACCATCCCAGTAAGTTTCACGTCTTCGTGCAGGTTGCCATGCTCTTAGCCGTTATCACCGGCTTGGAAATTGTCGTGATCTACCTACCTTTGCCGCACCTAGTGGTGTTCCTCTCGCTCGTGGGCATGTCCCTGGTGAAGTTCATGTTCGTGATCTTCATTTTCATGCACCTGCGCTGGGACAAGTTCTTCTGCACGGTCATGTTTTTCATAGGACTGGTGTTAGCGACCGGCACTGCGATTGCCCTGCACACTTTGTTCGCCGCCAAGGACAGCAAGCCCGTGGGGCCCGCTTATGAAGGGGCCTTCCTTAACCGCAGTTATTCTGTCCGTCACATCTCACAGGCGTGACTTAGTGCGGTCCTGGGCTGCCCAGGCGTAATCTCCACCGTTCGCTACCGTGTGCTGCTCTGAGCGGAGGTGTGATGATTGATTGGCGCCACTGGCACAACGAGCCCTACCTCGTGGGAGGGCTCATACTCCTGGGCTGGGCTTACACCCTCTTTTGTGGGCCCCTGAGATCCCTTTTTGGCTCTGATCTCCCCTATCCGAAGGCGAAGGCAATCGCCTTCTACAGTGCTCTGGTCATCTTCTACCTCGCGGTAGGTTCGCCGCTAGATCAGGTAGGCGAGCGTTACCTCCTCAGCGCCCACATGATACAGCACCAGTTGTTGCTGTACCCGGCCGCCATCCTGTTCCTTTGCGGACTCCCTTCCTGGCTTTTTTCGTCGTTGCTGCGCAGTACTTCCCGTCAGCGGTTTTTTCGCCTCATCACCCACCCCATCAGCTGCGCGCTGATCTATATCAGCGTACTCTCTGCGTGGCATGTTCCCGCCATCTACGACTGGGCACTGCAGGATAAGATTGTGCACGTCATCGAGCACCTGATGTTCTTCGTCGCCGCGCTTTTTTACTGGTGGCCGCTGCTCAGTCCGGCGCGCGAGATTCCGCCGATTAAGCCGGGTGCTCAAATCCTCTACCTCCTGGCCGTTACGATCGGCATGACCCCCCTTTTCGCTTTTCTAGCATTTTCTGAAGAGATCCTCTACCCCACCTACGAATTTGCACCCCGCCTCTTCGCGGATTTTGATCCAGCGGAAGACCAGCTGCTAGGAGCCGCAATCATGAAGCTAGGGGGAATGGCTGTGACATTCTGTGCCCTGGCCTTCGCCTTCTACCGCTGGTATGTCACCAGTGACTCCCTTGGCCGTAATCGGGGCTCCCGCCCTGCACGCTAGGAAAATCCGGCCGCTAGGTCGCCAACAAGACACGCGCCAGGGTCAACGCGTGCACGCGAATCTCCGGGACCGCGGTACATTCCCACAAGGAACTCTTTAAAGGCGCGCCCAGGGTATAAAGCCATCCGACCGGCGCACCCCGGTAACGAAACACCTCACCTCCAGGCAATGCGTGCAAGCCCAACGCCAAGGGGTCATGATCAATCAGACCCCGGGCAAGAAGATTGATTAGCAAAGGATGCTGGTATTTCGAATAATCCGACCTAGGTCCGGTGCAGTTAATCACCTTGGCAACTTTTAACGTGACCCAGTCCGAGGTCCCTCGCCTCCTGAAAACCGCCTCGGCTCCGCCAGAGGGTAGGTCTCTCAAGGACTCCAGTCTGCCTGCATAAAACTTCAGCCGACCCGCCGCGACCAAACGCTGAATGACCTCTGCGGTTTGGGGAGGAATGCGATGGCGATGAATCTCCCAGAACGGACGGAGATGGCGCATGAAGCGGGACCTCTCTTCCCAGGACAACGCCGTCCACAATTCCGCCGCCTGAGGACGGAGAGCATCCACCACCGCTCGCCATCCGATGCCCGCTTGAGACGCGGTGCGCACTTCTTCTCGCACGCGATGGAGCATTTCACGAACCGTGCGAGGGATGACCTTGCCCGCGAAGAAAGGAGGCCACGTCTGACCCAACTCATGGACCAGCGGACGAAGTCCTCGACGCGAGACCGCATGGATCTTTCCTATGTGACCCAGTCGATCCAACTGGGCGATCATGTCGTGTCCGGTTAAGCCCTGCCCTACGATCAGAATGTCGTCCGTACGACGTNNCCAGGGAGTGTGGACATAGTGGCGACCATCGTAAAATCGCAGCGAACGGCGAATCGGATATTCACCCGGGAGATTTCCCAGTGCCAAAACGACTCGATCCACCTGATACGTCCGTCCGTCGACCAAAGTCACTCGAGCTCCAGACTCCCGTTCCTCCACGTCAATCGCTTCTCCTACCACCGTTTCAACTTTCACCTCGGGTGAGGCTCCCTGACGCGCTACGGCGAACACCTGAGCAACGTACTCGCCAAAGATCCAGCGTGGTAGAAAGTCATTCCGATCCACAGTGTCAGGGTAGCCAAGCCGTCCCAGCCGCTCACACACCCAATGGAAAAAGTGGTCTGGTTCATCGGGCCAAACACTCATGCGCCCAACCGGCACATTTAAGAGATGCTCGNNAGATAGGTGGATTTTTTTCAACAATGACGATGTGCGTGCCCGCCCTGGCCAAGCGCAAAAGATGCACCGCGACGAGGGCACCGCTGAGTCCGCCACCGATGATTGCAATGCTGCGCGAGGAAGAGAGAGCCGTCATGAATCGCTACGTTTACTGCTTAAGAAGGCGCAGGAGGATAAGAGATGAGGTCACCCAGCTAGGTAAATAGTTCCCAGGCATTCAGCGAACGACTCGTTACTCAAACAGCCGATACAGCCTCGTTATTCTCGACGTTAACGACTGGGCAATCCCTTGAGGAATGCGGCCAAAGCCTCGCGAGCTGCNNCAGTCATTCAACGGGGAAAAGTCCCGTCCGATCGCCACCCCCCGCGCCTCAAGCGCGGCCGCTACCTCTTTCTGAGGACGACCCGCTTTGAAAAAGACGAAGTTTCCCACCGATGGTGTATGCTCCAGCCCATGTTGGGCAAAGAATGCATTCCAGGCCGCCAGCTCTTTGGCCATCGTCGTCTTCAAGGTCTCGGCATAAACGACGTCCGTGAGGCTCGCAACAGCTCCCGCCACCGCCAGCGGACTTAGATCGCGAGGACTTCCCAATCCTTTTGCGCGAAGAAAATCGTCGACCGCCCGGGGAGCCACGGCGTAGCCCAAACTGGCTCCAGCCAGACCGAAAAATTTGTCGAATGTCCGGTAAACAAGGACATTTTCGCCCGATCGGGTATGTGAAACTGCGGTGCGCTGCTCGTAATCGGGCAGATAATCTAGATACGCTTCGTCGACGATCACCAAGGTGCGTCGAGCTGCGTCGGTAAGGAAGGCGTGAAAGGCAGCCGTCTCACTGACCGTTCCCGACGGATTGTGTGGATTGACGACAAACACGGCCTGCGTCTTCGGCGTAATTGCCGCGAGCAACGCGGGCAGATCATTTTCCAGGTTCGCGTTCAAAGGAACCGACACGACCNNACCACTCCTCCCGCGGGCTGCGCCGCATTGACCAACGCTGGGTATCCAGGAACTGAATAAATAAACTCAGAACCTCGTCCACCTTTGAGACCCAGCTGAAAGCCGAGTTCACTGAGCAGATCGCCTAAAACGATTTGTTCCGGAGCCACCCCTTCCTTTTTGGCCAGCTGCGCGACTAACGCCGCCGCCGCCTCAGCGCGGGTGTATCGGGAAAGCGTTGGCAGAGCCTCTTCAATCGCCTTCACGGCCTTGGGTGAGGGTCCATAAGGATTCTCATTCAACGTCAGTTGGATGGTGGCCGAAACAGACGTGGCCGTCGCCAGCATCGCGCTGAGCAAAAAAACGCCGAGATACCGATGCATGCGCAGCGGACATAGGGACAACGCAAAGGTCTTCATAGGATGAATCGAAAATGGCGGGTCGGCAGCAGAACACCAGCTTGACGGCAGAGCCTGACGTCTTGCCAAGCTCCCACGAACTTTTAATGAGGTGCGCTCGACACGACGTTTAAGCGCACCTCATTTACGAAACAGCGCGTTACAGTTTGATTGAAAGACGCGTGTAATAGAACGCCCCACTGTAGGGGAATGGGTTGAACTCACTGTAGCGGAAGACGCCGCCCGCATCTGCACCAAGGCGGGACGGCGTGCTCCGAATGACTTCATCCGGATAGATATCGAAGACGTTGTTAGCTCCGATCGAGACCGTGAAGCGGTCCGTCACGCGATAGGCAAAGTCGACGTCGGTCAAAACCTTGGGACGGAACTGTCCAATGACATCCAGATTACCTGCCGCCGCTCCTACGGTTTCGGTCGGCAGCGTGCGATAGCGGGATCCGGCTGGGAACAGAGCTACTTGTGCAGGCGCTAGGTTCGTCAGAGCCACCGCTTCATAGTTTCCATAGCGAACTGCCCGAGCGAGGAATGAGAAGCGCCCGAGGTCCCAAGTCCCTGACAACTGAAAGTTATCCTTTGGTTGGCCACGGGTGACGCGAATGCGTTCGGTAATATCGAACAGCGGTTGGGTGATACCCAGTGCCACGACGCTAGCGGGCGTGGGGATCACCCGCTTCAACTTGGTTTCATTATGGTTGTAACCCGCAGTGAGGGTCACTCGCCCAAAGTCAGCCAGATCGAAGCGATAACGTGCGGTTATATCCACCCCTTCCGTTTCGGTGTCGGCGGCATTGGCAAAGAAACGCGCCCCTTCCACACCGGAAATTCCAATCGAAGTCAGGTAGTTCTGCACCGCAGTGCCGATGAATTGGCTCGAGAGGAAAANNGACGCGATGCGATAGAAATCGACAGTGGCTGTGAACGCTTCCCGCTCAAAGGTGACTCCTCCGGTAAAGTTGATCGACTCTTCCGCTTCCAGAGCTCGCGCACCCAGCGCCTGGGCTGCGGGGTCCCCCACGGGAAACAACCGAGCCAAAATAATGTTGTTCGTATTGGGATCCGTACGACTGGAGGTGGATCCGAAGAACTGCTGCTGCAAAGCCGGTGCATGGAAGCCGCTGCTCAACGAAGCCCGCAACGCCAAGCCGCTGACCAAGCCAAGTCGAGCCGCCACCTTACCATTCACCGTCGAACCGAAGTCACTATAATCTTCGAATCGCGCCGCAGCACTGACACGCAGGCGCTCCGTCAAGTCCTGCTCCACTTCCGTATAAACGGAGTAGCTATCACGGTTTTTGCTGACCACGTCCCGAGGTTGAATTCCGCCGAAACCTTGAGCGCCCACGGTAGGTACTGCGCCCGCCGAATNNAAGGACCGTCGAGCACGCGAAAACCGCCGTTGATGTAGGCGTTCGGTTCACCGGCGCCGATCTTGTAACGGTCATACCGATACTCAGCACCCACCGCCACCTTCAGAGGCGTGGGTAGTCCCAGATCGATCGTGCTCTTGCCATCCAGATTGGTGACCGCCTGGCCAAATTTGAGGCTGCCGTTATAAAACCGCGTGGGCGAATTAGCACCGAGCGTGGCATTGAGTGTATTGTGCGTGAAGTACTTGAGCTGATTCTCACCGAACAGCTGGCTCAGATCCCAATCCCACGCTCCCGCTTTCCCGCGCACTCCTGCCCCGAGGGAGATATTTTTGCTGTCGGTATCGATAAAGGGCAAAAATCCGAGAGGGTAAATGGCACGGACGTTGTTGTTGTCACCTGCTCGACGCACCGAGGCATTTGAGCTGGCTTCGCTCAAGGCAACGCCACCAAAGGCATAAACCTCCAGCTCACCATTCGCCCGCAAAGGCTTTTCTGCATTCACCCAGACGCTCTGCTCGATCACATCCGCATCACCGTAACGCCAGATGTTACGGTTCACAGTGGCTTCCCGGGGATCAAAGGTCACTCCTGCAGGCGGAGCGGAAATGCCCGAACCAAAGTTTCCGGAAATCGCCGTGGGCGCACCCGTTGCCGTATTGGTTCCAAAGAAGAACTGCCGCGTATCCGGCAACGCACGATTGGTCGCATTACGGTCGCGGTAATAGAGCGTGGTATGGACCACACCGTCATCACCCAGTTTAAGACCGGACTCGATCGAACCTTCCCAAACATCCCCATCGCCTTCCTTGGTCACACCATACGTTCCGCTCGCCCCTACCCCGAGATCGCTGCGCAAAATCAAGTTGATCACGCCGGCGATCGCATCCGAACCATACTGGGCAGAAGCACCATCGCGAAGCACATCGATTCGGGCGATAGCGCTGGACGGAATCGCATTCAAGTCCGTGGAAACCGACCCACGGCCAATCGTGCCTCCGGTATTAACCCAGGCGGCCGTGTGCCGGCGCTTTCCGTTAACCAACACCAAAGTTTGGTCGGGAGAAAGACCGCGCAGCGTCGCCGAACGGATATGCGTGTTGCCGTCCGGAGTCGTGGGATGCGGGTTATTGAACGAGGGGATCTGAGCCTGGAGAATTTTGGCTACTTCGGTATATCCCCCCTGACGAATTTCCCGTTGGGAGATCACATCGATCGGCACCGAGGACTCGGCGACGGTGCGCTGCTCGAAGCGGGTTCCCAGAGTGACGAACGCATCCAGGGAGACCGCCTCCTCACCTGTCTTCGCCGTCGAGGACGACGAAACCGTTTGCGCCTGCAGCGGCCAGGCGGCCGTGAGCGCGAGCGCCGCCGAGAACGTGGCTAAGCGCGAATAGTTTTGAGTAGGTTGCATGGTAGGAAACTGGGTCGCTGGGGAAAAAAGAAAGCGCTGAGAGAAAGAGAGAGTTTCAACGCGGTCGCTTAGGGCACACACCCTCCTAGCCAGAGTGAGCAGGAAGCGTGCACCCCGGAGTCATGAAAAATCGGTGAGAAACACCTTCCGAGGAGGTGCTCCTTGGAGACGAGGTAGGTCATCCCTAGGGGACGACCTCTCGATGCATCGTCAGCTCGCCGCACCGGATGCCGGCAGCAAATCGTCGAGCGAATCGCTCTCCGAATTGATATCAGCAAACAGCCACGTCGAGAGGTAGCGCTCGCTGCTCGACGGCACGATCACAACGATCTGCTTTCCGGCACTTTCCGGCCGCTTCGCAATCTGCAACGCAGCCCAGATAGCCGCTCCGGAGGAAATCCCGACCGGGATACCATCCAGCGTGTTGACCTGTTTGCTCACGGGACCGGAATCAGCTTCCTTCACACGGATCACCTCATCGTAGACCTTGGTGTTGAGCACCCCGGGAATGAAACCCGCGCCAATGCCCTGGAGTTTGTGAGGACCGGGATTACCGCCTGACAACACAGGAGAAGCATCCGGCTCCACCGCGATGATCTTGACCGAGGGTTTGCGACTCTTGAGCACTTCGCCAACACCGGTGATCGTGCCGCCGGTGCC
>DKKJ01000353.1:208-9042 GCA_002455175.1 Opitutaceae bacterium UBA6669 | reverse complement strand
CTTACGGTCAGTTCATCCGAGAACAGCTCGCGGCAGACCTTCTCCTCAAAGCGGACCTCGACAGAGCCAAAGCTGCAAAAGCGCCTGCGCCCACGGATCAAAGCACCTTGGCCGCCATGGGATTTCTTACTTTGGGAAATCAACACGATGGTCGACGTAACGACATTATCGACGACCGCATCGACGTCACTACCAAGGCTTTCCTCGGTTTAACCGTAGCGTGCGCACGCTGCCATGACCATAAATTCGATCCCATACCCACCGCCGATTATTATTCCCTGTATGGCGTCTTCGCCAATTCGGTGGANNATTTTCCAGGCGCCTACGTTACAAACTCTCATTGCGAAGACCCCCGATCTCGTCGACTACATCGCGAAAAGTGACGAGCTGAAGACTCGCGCTGCGGAACTACAGAAGGAGGCTCAAGAAATGCGGCGCAACCGCGACCGAGATCGCCAGAAACGACGCGAGCTTGTTCGCAAGGAAGGGCTCTTACAACGTGAGATTGGAACCCTAGAGTCCACCCACCCAGGTGCTCCGGCACGCGCCCATGTGCTCACGGACAGTCCCGCTTCGAAAGATTATCCCATCTTGCTCCGAGGCGAAGCCCAGAACGTTGGCTCGGTGGTACCACGTCGTTTTTTGGAAATCCTCTCCCCCGATCCAAAGAAACGCCCCGTTTGGAAGAAAGGCTCAGGACGTCTCGATCTCGCGGAAGCTATCGCTGATCCCAGTAATCCTTTGACCGCGCGGGTGTTGGTTAATCGTATCTGGCAAGAGCACTTTGGAGCAGGTCTGGTAGCGACTCCGGATGACCTCGGCAATATGGCTGGGGCACCCACTCATCCCGAGCTCCTTGATTGGCTTGCCCTGAGCTTCATCGAGAGCGGTGGATCCATTAAGCAGCTTCACCGCACGTTGTTGTTAAGCAACACTTACCAGCAATCCAGTCTACCCAATGCGGCCGGGTTGGCAGCAGATCCTGACAATCGTCTTCTGTGGCACGCCCCACTTCGTCGCCTCGATTTTGAGGAGATTTACGACTCGTTACTCTCGATTGCCGGTAAACTCGACCTCAGCCTGGGCGGCAAATCGATCACTCCGGCAAGTGAGGGTTTTGGTAAGCGACGTGCCCTTTATTTTTACATCGATCGGCGAAACCCTCCCGAACTCCTCACCCAGTTCGACTTCCCTAATCCCGACGTTCCCTCCGGCCGTAGGCACTTAACAACCGTCCCCCAGCAAGCATTGTTCATGATGAACAGTCCTCTGGTGGTGGAGACTGCACGCCATCTCACCCATCGGGCTGACTTTGTTTCCCTGACCAGTGACGAGGAGCGTGTCCGTGCACTCTATCGCTCGATCTTTCAACGAGAACCAAATTCTCAAGAACTGACGCTCGGATTAAGGTACGTTCGGGACAACCCCGAGGGCTCCAGCCTTACCGCCACGTTCGACGCAGGTCAGAAATCAGCTCAGGAGAAGAGGAAGGAAAACAGGCGTGCCGCCATGCTCGCGAAGGCTGGAGGAGGTCGTCCGGGAGAATCTCGGACGCTGGGTTCCTCCGTCCAAAATGGTGGTCCCGTGGATGCTTGGACTAAGCTCGCTCACGCTCTCTTCCAGACCAACGAGGCGGTCTACCTCAACTGAGCAGGTCCACGGAGTTTCATAACCTCTTGCTCAAAAACGGCGAAAGGCTGAGACACCTCTGCTGAACTTTTTTGTTCACCGCCAAAAGTTGGTATGCGCCATGCTTAACTCAGTTACTTCCGCCTAGCGGAAGTTTGGGGTTAATAAGAAAGCTATGGCTGGTCGCTTAGGGGTAGGCGACCAGCCTTTTCCTAAACCGCCAGCCCACTAATCGCTTCGCGAATCGAATTCAGGAATTGGCTTTTTTGCCACTCTCGGGCAGTAAAATCTACGTCAAAAACCCTTCAATAGAGTTCAAAGGGTTGCCGTAGTGATTATTCAATGACGCACTGGTCACATGTCTGCCAGGGAAGCATTCTATTGCTGCACGCACCGCTCCAATCTCTGCGTGGTCGTGTAGGTGTCGTTTAACTACACATTTTTCTGCATTCGAAATGTCTCCTTCCAAACCTGTCTCTTCGCCTCTCCGCCTCCTGCACTTGGAGGATAGCAGTACCGATGCAGAGTTGATTCAGATCCAGCTGAAGAAGGAATGGCCACGCTGTAAGATCGAGCGTGTGGATTCGAAAGACCGGTTTTTGGCCGCCCTGCAGCAGCAGGACTTCGATCTGATTCTTTCCGATTTCTCGCTCCCAGCCTTCAATGGCATGGAAGCGCTTTCCTTGTCGCGCGCGCAGAAAAGCTGGGTACCCTTTCTTTTTTTGTCGGGAACGATCGGCGAAGATAATGCGGTCGAGGCTCTGCAACGCGGTGCGTTTGATTATGTCATCAAAGACCGCCCGGCCCGCCTGATTCCGGCGATCAAGCGCGCTCTTGATCGTGCGCGTGAACAGCAAGCACATGCACGTGCTGAGCAAGCGCTGCGGGAGCAGGCTGAGGTCCTTGATAAAGCGCGTGACGCTATCTGTGTGACCGACATTCACGGCGTGGTCACCTATTGGAATCAAGCTGCCGCCGATCTCTTCCTCCTTCGTGAGGATGCCGCCACGTCCCACACCCTAGATGAGCTCTTTGGATCGCATAATCGCGAGGCCATTGCCTCTGCGCTTCACCAATTGCGGGCGGACGGAGCGTGGTCCGGTGAACTTCAGCTGACTTCGTCCCTGGGCGACCCCCAGCACATCGTCAGTCGATGGACGTTGGTACGCGACGATGAAGGCCGCGCCAAATCGATCCTCGCCATCTCCACTGACATCACCGACCAAAAGAAACTCGAAGTGCAATTGCTTCGTTCGCAGCGCTTGGAGGGAATTGGTACTCTCGCCGGAGGCATTGCGCACGATCTCAACAACGTTCTGACGCCCATCCTCACCTCGGTCAGTCTTCTCCAAATGAAGATCACGGACCCTGCGTTGCTGCGAGTGGTTCGAGTGGTAGAAGCCAGCGCGCGTCATGGGGCCGCACTCATTCGGCAAGTGCTCACGTTCGCTCGCGGGGTGGAAGGAGAACGGTGCGAACTGAATCCGTCTTTGGTCATCGGAGAAGTGATGACGTTGCTGCAGGAAACGCTTCCGCGCAGTGTGGAACTTCAAACCGATCTTCCAGACGATATCTGGCCNNTGGCCGATCGTCGGAAACTCCACGCAGCTCAGTCAGGTTCTGATGAATTTGGGGGTAAATGCGCGCGACGCCATGAACGGCTCCGGTGTACTCAAAGTGCGTACCCGCAATGTTCTTGTTGATACCCAGCTAGCCCAGGCCACTCCCGGCGCCAAGACCGGTCCCCATGTGCTGGTTTCGGTAGGTGACAACGGATCAGGCATTCCTCCTGAAGTGATCAATCGTATCTTTGATCCCTTCTTCACCACCAANNGGCTTGGGACTTTCAACGGTGCTTGGCATCGTCAAAGCACACGGTGGTTTCCTCCAGGTCGAAAGCGCTCCCGGCCTTGGGACGGAATTTCTTCTCTATTTCCCGGCGGCGTCTTCCCGCACCGCTCCCGCGGTTCCCAGACAGCTTCCGCAAACGGCGCTTAAGGGCGGCGGGGAATCGATTCTCTTGATCGATGACGAGGAAGGGGTGCGTGAGATTCTCCAGGCTTTATTGATGGCACACGGCTACCAAGTGCGGGTGGCTTCCGATGGAGCAGAGGGGCTGGCTTTGTATCGAAAACATCGTGACGAGATTGATCTGGTGCTCACTGACATGATGATGCCCGGGATGCAGGGAACGGGTGTGCTGCACGAAATTCGTCGCCTGAATCCCACTGCCCGATTGATCGCAATGAGCGGCATTTCGGATGTATCCTCACGATCCGCAGCCGCCAAAGAACAAACGTTCTTTCTAGCGAAGCCTATGACCGGGGAGGAACTACTTCGTGCGGTTCGAGAAGCTCTGACGTCCTCGATCGTTTGACCGCATCGCGTGGGTCATCGCGACATCAGGGTCGTTGACCGGAAACACCGAACACGGCCTCCATCGCTTCGCCAGCTGCAAACATCTCAGCTGCGTTGTGGGCGATTCCCGGTGTTTCCACCTTTCGCCAGGCAAAGGACCAGCCGTTTTTGGCCGCCAATGCCTGTGCCGCAGCAAAGACGGCCTGGCCTCGTTCGTAACGTGTCGCGCCCTGGCGCATCGACTCTGGGGATCGATCCAGATTTCGATCTGCGGGATCGATGTCCGCGGTGCCCAAGTACAGAACGATCGGAGCGGCTAAATAGCGTTTGATTACGTCGTCACTCTGCAACTCGGCGGGGAGTTGACCAAAGCCGTACCCGAAGGGCGCCTCGCGAGTAGGAAAGAGATGCGATCCGGGATTGGCAGCCACTATCCGCGTGGCGTCACCTGGGGCAAAGGCGGCCAGTCTCACCAAAAATTGTCCTCCAGCGGAGTGACCGAGCAAAATGTAAGGCTGATCCGGGCGTCCTTCGCGTCGCCGAATTTCTTTCACCAAGTCCTGGACGAGGGCGTAGGTCCAGTCGGCAGGAGGCTGCAGTTTACCCGCCTTAAAAAGTCCTCCGCGCTGGTAGCGTTCGCTGGGAAAGCGTTCCCGATCGAAAAGCGGGGCAATCACCACCGCCTTGGCCCGTTCCCCCAAAGTGATGGCAAAGTTCCGGTAATCCTCGGCATTGCGATTCACGCCATGAAAAACCAGCAAAAGGGGCCCGTCTTTGTAGGTCGGTGGCTTATAGGTGAACAGCGTAAGACCCACACCGGAATGCTGGAATTCCTGCTGGGCCGGGCCAATCGGGATGGGCTGACCCGGCAACGCCGTCAGGCCTAGCGTGAGAACAACGGCGATCAGCCACCCAGCGGTCACGTGCATGCTCGAGGTGAGATCAGGCCCCTCCTCATCGCAAGCGTCATCCAAGGACGACCGTTTGGAAAAGCATTGCTGCGGGTCCACCGCAACCCAGTGTTCCAGTCCCGGTCCGCTTCTTCTGTTCCTTTTCCGAAGAGGAAGCTGCTGTCTTCCTTCTTCCTCCTGCTTCTCCGCTGCCCTCATGTTCCAAGTCACCTTTTCCGAACAAGCCCTCGCGGAGCTTAAGAAACTCGACACCCTCACCCAGCTGTCGGCCGTCGAGCCCATCAGTAGCTTGAAGGCGAGTGATCTCGACAAACCCCGCGAACCGCTGAGCCGTTTTCAACGCAGCGGACAAACCCTCTACCGACTTCGTGCGGGCGACTTGCGGTTTTATTTCGAAGTCCACGGCTCTACTCTTGGAGTGGTTTACATCCTTCATCAGCACTCCTTGGAAGACTTCCTTTTGCGCAACAAACTGCCCGTCTCAGAGACGCAGCTGGCCGAACAGCATTCCAAGTTCTGGCGCTACTTGGAGTCGCTCACGAAAAAATAAGGCGCTCCCTTCCTTTCGCGTCCTGTACGCATCCTGACGTCATGTCCGCCTCTCCTAGCGACCCGGTTTCACGGCAAAAATCAGACGATCGCGAAAATCCTTATTCGGTCACTCAGGCTAGTCGCATCTATTTTCTGCCCAACTTGATGACCGCAGGAAATCTCTTCTGCGGATTTGTAGCCGTCATTCGGTGCAGCCAAGCCAACTACGAAATGAAGCAAGCGGCGGAGATTACCCTCTCCGCTATCGAGCTGTACCGTGAGGCCATCTGGTTGATCTTCGGTGCTGCGGCCTTCGATATGCTCGACGGGCGTCTGGCTCGGATGGGTGGCCGAGAGTCCCTGTTCGGTGCCGAGTTTGATTCTCTGGCCGATATCATCTCCTTCGGCATCGCTCCAGCCCTTCTCGTATTTTTCCTTATCTTGTCACCAACACAGGGTTACCCAGTTTTTCGAGAGATAGGTTGGTTCTTCGCCTTCATTTACCTGCTGTGCGCGGCCGTACGTTTGGCCAGGTTCAACGTCATCACTAACCCGTTGCTCTTCAGCGACAAAAAGGATTCAAGCAAGGATTTTGTCGGTCTCCCAGTCCCAGCAGCAGCGATCACCGTCACCAGTTTGGTCCTCTTCCTCCTCGATATCGCGGAGACCAACCGGGCCTTGCACCGATGGGCTCTGGTGATGCCTGTGCTTATGGCCCTCATCGCGCTCCTGATGATCAGCACCGTCCGCTATCCGAGCGGTAAAAAAGTCGATCTCCAGACCAAGACACGGCTGACCACGTTTGTGCCGGTCCTGATCGCGGTAGCGGGGGTGGTGCTCTTCAAGGAAGTCGGTCTTTTGGCGGTGATGCTCGGCTACATCAGTTTCGGGATTATACGCCATCTGCGTCGCATGACGCGCAAGCCGGGTGGCAAAATTGCCGCCTGATTCTCGCATGCGAATGGGATGTGAACAAACTGGCGATGACGCGCGAGTAACTTTAGCCCTGCGAATATCTGCCGGTTTTTTGGTCTCGGTTCCGGAAGTTTTTCACAGCTTTTTTCGGTCCGCGTGGTCGGGATTTTCAGAGGTAAAAAGGGGCTCGGAATCGAAGTTATGCCACCTTTTCGTCCCCCATAATAAGACTGCTCTTAATTACTTATTGAATTAGGTATCACTTAGACTTTGTTAACTTCCTAGAAATCGCGCCGAGCGCCCCATGAAATTCAAAATTAACCGCGACCACTTCAGCAACGGCCTCGCCCAGGTCCTCAACGTCGTGGGTTCGAAGACCACGATGCCCATCCTGAGCAACGTGCTGATCGAGGCGGACAAGGACTTCATTTCGCTGACCACGACCAACCTCGACCTCGGCATTCGCTGCAAGATCAAGGCGGACGTGAAGGAAGGCGGAGCGGTGACCCTGCCGGTCAAGCGTCTGGCCACGATCGTGCGCGAACTGCTCAAATTCGCCGCGAACGACATGCTCTATCGCGGCGCCAAGCCGGTGATGTGGTCGCCGGTCGAAAAGACCGCGCTCGCCGAGGCCGAGGTCGAATATGAGGATATCGTCTCGACCCAGATCGACGTGGCGTTCGAGATCGTGGAGAGCCCGAACAGCCCTTGGCTGGTCGGCAAGTCTGCTGTCATCTGGACGACAACGCCTTGGACGATCCCGGTCAATCAGGCTTTGGCTTACGGCCCTGACGTCGATTACGTCGAAGTGACGGTTGATTTCGACACCACGCCTCCGGAGAGCGAAGTCGATTTCAACTCCATCGCTCAAACGCTTCCGGTCCTGAACCGACTGGATGGCGGCAGCTTTATCGTAGCGAAGGAATTGACGAGCGCGTTCGAGCAACGTCTTCTCAAAACAATCGCGTCGCTTGCAGGCGAAGCGACGAACTACGAAGTGTCGTTCCGTCACTCTGATCCGTTCAAAGGCTCCGAACTCGCAGGCACCATAGCGCGCCACCCGATGCACGCACTTGGCGGCTTCTTCGCGCGCCCGCGCCCTTTCCTTGCGGGCGATTTCGTCACCACCGACAGCGGCACCGGCCTTGTCCATATGTCGCCCGACCATGGCGAGGATGACTTCGACCTCTGCAAGGCGCACGGCCTCGACCCCGTTTTCGCGGTCGAGGGCGACGGCAAATATCGCGCCGACTGGGCATGGCTCGGCGGTCAGGGATCGGTCATCAACCCCAAGTTCAACGCCCCCGACGGACCGATCTGCAGCGACCTCCGCGACGCCGGCGCGCTGCTTGCCGCCAGCGCCGACTACAAGCACAGCTATCCGCATAGCTGGCGCTCGAAAGCCAAGATCATCTTCCGCTGCACCCCGCAATGGTTCGTGCCGATGGACAAGGTGATGACGCATATCGAGCCCAAGACGCGCGGCGAACGGCGCTGGGAGAGCGAAGGCGGCGCGATCAATCCCGCCGAAGAGGGCCTGTGCGACGCCCCGACCTTGCGGCAGGCGGCGATGCAGGCGATCGACGACACCCGCTTCGTCCCCGCCAAGGGCCGCAACCGCATCGGGTCGATGGTCGAGGGGCGCCCCGACTGGGTGCTCAGCCGCCAGCGCGCATGGGGCGTGCCGATCACGCTGTTCGTCGACCGCAAGACCGGGCAATATCTCAACGACCCGCTCGTCAACGACCGCATCGTCGCGGCGGTGAAGGAAGCCGGCGTCGACGCGTGGAGCGACGCGCGCGCGCAGGAATATCTCGGCGATAGCTACAACGCCGCCGATTACGAGCGCATCACCGACATTCTCGACGTCTGGTTCGATTCGGGCTGCACCCACGCCTTCGTCCTCGAAAGCGGCCGCTGGCCCGCGCTCGTCCGCCACGACGGCGGCACGCACAGCGCCGACCTGTATCTCGAAGGCAGCGACCAGCATCGCGGCTGGTTCCAGTCGTCGCTGCTCGAAAGCTGCGGCACGCGCGGGCAGGCGCCGTATAAGGCCGTCCTCACGCACGGCTTCACGATGGACGCCAAGGGCTTCAAAATGTCGAAGTCGCTCGGCAATACGATCAGCCCGATCGACCTGATGCGCGACTATGGCGCCGACATCCTCCGCCTGTGGGCGCTCAGCGTCGATTTCACCGAGGATCACCGCATCGGCAAGGAAATCCTCGCCGGGGTCGCCGACCAGTATCGCAAGCTTCGCAATACCTTCCGCTACCTGCTCGGCGCGCTCGACGGGTTCAACGACGAAGAACGCATCACCGACGTCGCGGCGATGCCCGAGCTCGAACGCTATATGCTGTCGCTGCTCGCCGACCTCGACGCCAAGCTGCGCCAAGCGGTCGATGATTTCGACTATAACGCCTACACGCGCCTCCTCGCCGATTTCTGCAACGAGGATCTGTCGGCCTTCTATTTCGACATCCGCAAGGA
>DKKJ01000353.1:0-124 GCA_002455175.1 Opitutaceae bacterium UBA6669 | reverse complement strand
TGGGTTCCCGCCTTCGCGGGAACACACAACTGGTCGAAAAATGGGCGCAAATCCGCAGCACCCGCGCGCTCGTCACCGAACGTATCGAACCGTTGCGCCGCGAAAAGACCATCCGCTCCAGCCT
>DKKJ01000167.1 GCA_002455175.1 Opitutaceae bacterium UBA6669 | reverse complement strand
GGTGGACCTCCTCCTCAACCTACAAACATCCGGCGCCATTCCTGAGCGGATCACCCACAACGATACTAAACTCAACAATGTCATGCTCGACGATAAAACGGGAGAAGGGGTGTGTGTCATCGACTTGGATACTGTCATGCCCGGACTCTCGCTTTATGACTTCGGCGATATGGTACGATCGGCGACGAATTCTGCGGCGGAAGATGAAGTCGATCTGACTCGCGTTCACATGNNGTTTCCTCGCCGACTACCTCGATGGTGACATCTATTTCAAAACGCACCGTCCACACCATAACCTCCAGCGAGCGCGCAATCAGTTCGCTCTCGTGCGCAGCATGGAGGCGCAACAAGGGGAGATGCAGCGACACCTGGGAGCGCTGATCTCATGAAGGTACTGATTACCGGAGGATGCGGGTTCATCGGGAGCCACTTAGCCGAGTATTTCCAGGGCAAGGCTCAGGTACGAGTGCTTGATTCCCTCAGAACGGGCTATCGTCACAACCTCAAGGACCTCGATGTCGAAGTCATTGAAGGCTCAATCACCGATCGGGACGCCGTGCGCGCCGCCATGCAAGGAGTCGATTACGTCTTCCATTTGGCAGCGTTGGTCAGCGTACCGGAGTCAATGGAGCGCCCGCTTGAATGTGTGAGCATCAACGTTACCGGACTGCTCATTGTCTTGGAGGAAGCAGCGGCGGCAGGTGTCCGAAAATTGTGCTTTAGCAGTTCCGCCGCCATCTACGGAAACGCCCCTTCCTTTCCAAAACGCGAGGACATGCTGCCAGAACCGAAAAGCCCCTACGCGATCACCAAACTTGATGGTGAATACTACTGTCGGCTTTTTTCCGAAAGCGGACGACTTCCCACCGCTTGCCTTCGGTACTTTAATGTCTTCGGCCCCCGGCAAGATCCCGCCAGCGCCTACGCCGCAGCCGTCCCCATCTTCATCCGCCAGTCTTTGAACAACCAGCCGATTACCGTGTACGGGGACGGCGGACAGACTCGCGACTTTGTCTACGTCGGCGATGTGGTCGCCGCGAACGTTTTTGCCGCTACGAATCCAGAGGTCACCGGAGTATTCAATGTAGGATATGGACAGCAAACCACACTGCTGGAACTGATCCAAACCATCCAGAAAGCCACTCGCTCGCGCTCACCGATTCAGCACGCTCCTGAGCGAAAGGGAGACGTTCGCCACTCGCTCGCTGATGCGACACGCCTACGCCAAGCAGGCTTCCAGCCTCTGTATTCGCTCGAAAAAGGACTTGAGGAAACCATCGCGTGGTTCTCTCGGAAAGTCTGACAGGGTTCCCCTTCCTGATCGGGGGTTGACGCCGAACGCATCGGCTGGAGGATCATAGTACGATGCGACGCCTCTTTACCCCCCTCTGCTTTGTTTTCGCCCTTCCCTTCCTCTCGGCTGCAGAAAAACCCGCAGCGCTTTTCAATGGCAAGGACCTATCCGGCTGGACGGCGCCGAACAAGGAACGCTTCTGGAAAGCCGATCACGGTAGTCTCGTTGGTGAGAACGACGGAGAGATGGCCGGCAGCTACCTGTGGACGGAGCGTCACTACCGCGATTTTGTTCTCGAGTTCGACGTCCGTTGGACGGGAGAAATCGATNNTCGACCCCAAAATTCAACTCCAGTTGGGCGTGTCGCGCAGCTTAAAGCGCGACATGACTGGATCATTTTACGTCGGTAAGCCGGGTTACCCTGACGCAGGCCAAGCGAAGACCGCCGCCCAATTGATGAAAGGTGACGGCCAGTGGAATCACTTCCGGCTCGAAGCCAAAGGCGACACATTTAGGACCTGGATCAATGGTCAGTTGGCTTCGGAGTATACGGACCCCAAGTTTGCGGGTGCGGCGCCGATCGGCCTACAAATCCATCGTGGTGTAAAGATGAAGGTAGAGTACCGTCACCTTAAACTGACGGAGCTCTGACCACAGCAGGCACTCACTGACGTCTCCGCCTNNTCGCCAAAGACGAACTGGTAGTCGTACGCCTTTTCCTTCAAAGCCGCCGCCATCGCCTGATTCGCGTCCGGCCAGGAGCCGTACTGGTTGTTGAGGTCATTCGCCCCATCTTGAAGAAAAACGCGCAACGGCTTGGATTCCGTCGTGCGCACGCGTTCGGGGTACACGTGTCCGCCACGGATGTTCGTGAATGATCCAATGGTCGAATACACCTTGCGAAACTGGTCGGGTCGATGCCAGGCCGCATTGAAGGNNGACGTACTCACGGACCCGTGGAAAAATTTCTTCGAGGAGAAACCGTGCGTAGGTATCGCTCACGGTATCGTACTCCACGGACCGATTCATGGCGGCTGCGGGTCGACCATCAGCACGCTTGCGCGGCGGCTCGCCAGGAGCCAACGGTTTGTCTCCAGGGCTGACAAAAATAGCCGCCATGCGAGGGAGGTGTTTCTTGGCGATCAGATTATCGAATACCACCGGAACCCGCCAGTTCCCATCTCGTTTCACATACCCGGCTCCGTCCTGAAAGATCATCACGGGAAGCGCCTCTCTTCTGTCATACCCAGCCGGAACGTATAACCACCACTCACGGCGAAATCCAGGATACGTTTTCGAATCCTCCATGACGAAGGCGTGGACCGTTCCTTCAGGCACACCGGGTTGAGGATGGGAATCCGGACCAAGCACGTACTGTTCGTCGACATTGGGTTTTACCCCGGAGGCAGCTCCTTGGAGGAAAACCGCCAGGGCTGAAAAAACGAGGCCGCAGAGAAGCTGACGACGCCAGGACTGACGAAAGCATACGTGCACAGGAGAAAAGGGGTTGATTCCAGTTCAGGCCGACGAGGGAGGCGACGCAAGGAAAGACAGGACCGCACGGGATTGCCCGCGATGAAATGAATACGCTCGCGCCCTAGTCCAAGCTTTGACGTTTCCGCAGATTCCGCTCATTTCCCGAGATACCCCCTCCTCTATGAAACTACGGATTCTCCTGACCCTCTCTCTGCTTTTGGGTGCTTCTCTGCCTGGTCTCCTCGCCAATTCGAAAAAAATTGTCCTTATCGCCGGCCTTCCTAGCCACCCCCCTGGGGCGCATGAGCACCGAGCTGGGTGCCTGCTGTTCCAGTCATGCCTGACCGACTACCCGGGGGTCACGGTCGAGGTGTACGATGGCGGCTGGCCATCNNAAGAGTCGACGACCACCAGCCCCTGGAAGGTGCGGATGCCATCGTTATCTACAGCGACGGCGGTGCTAAGCACCCTGCCCTGGCCGGAAACCGCCTCGAATTTCTTGGACGCCTCATGAAAAAGGGCGTCGGACTCGGGTGCATCCATTACGCGGTGGAACCCACCAAAGACAAAGGGCAGACCGAATGGTTGGACTGGATCGGAGGTGCCTTTGAAGTCAATTGGTCTGTCAACCCTCATTGGGACGGGGACTTCAAGGCCTTGCCTGTCCACCCCGTCACGCGCGGGGTCAAGCCCTTCACGATTCGCGACGAGTGGTATTTCAACATGCGCTTTCGGCCCGGGATGCAGGGGGTGACACCGATTCTCTCAGATACCCCTCCCACCAGCACCCTCACTCGTCCCGACGGTCCCCACTCAGGCAATCCTCATGTGCGGGCAGCCGTAACCCGGGGTGATCCACAACACGTGATGTGGGTAGCGGAACGTCCGGACGGCGGTCGCGGTTTCGGTTTCACGGGAGGACACTTTCACGCCGGCTGGCAAAAGGACGACCAACGTAAACTCGTCCTGAACGCGCTCCTTTGGCTTGCCAAGGTCGAGGTGACT
>DKKJ01000138.1 GCA_002455175.1 Opitutaceae bacterium UBA6669 | reverse complement strand
AAGCGTGACGTTCTCCGTGAGCGTTTCTGGTGTCGGCCCGTTCGCCTACCAATGGCGAAAGAATGGAAGTGGGATTGTTGGTGCGACCGAATCCACCTTCACCCTGCCCGCAGTACAGTCGGCGGATGCCGGACTTTACTCCGTTGTGGTTTCTAACGTGTCTGGAGCAGTCACCTCTTTGGAGGCACTGCTTACCGTGTCCGCTCCGCCTCCGCCCACTCGTCCAGTCATTTCAGCTCACCCTGCCAACAAATCCGTCCTCATTGGACAGGTAGCAACGTTCTCGGTCTCAGCTACAGGCCAAGGCACTCTCACCTATCAATGGAGCAAAAATGGGGTAACCCTCTCCGGTGCTACTCAGAGTACCTATGCGATCGTCNNCGCAAGTGCCCAACTGTCTGATGCGGGGGACTACACGGTCGTGGTGGTTAACGAGGGAGGTTTTGTCCAGAGCAACACGGCGACCCTGACGGTAAGGACGGCTTTCACACCGACCGGCCCTACGATTATCCTTCAGCCGTTCTCTCAAACCACCACGTTGACAGGAACAGTTACCTTCTCCGTCACGGCTACAAGCGACACTCCGGTTTCGTACCAGTGGATCAAGGACGGTGCTCCCATCGCCCAAGCTACATCTGCCTCCTTGACGATTCGAGATGCTCGATTCCTAGATGCGGGATCATATGCGGTTTTCATCACCAACGCCCACGGGGTCACGGTAAGTGACTTCGTGACGCTTACCGTAAATCCGATTCCGGCTTCGATTGCTCCAAGCTTGGCCACTCAACCGGGCTCGCAGGAGGTTCAGGCAGGAGCTAACGTCACGTTCTCGGTAGTCCCTCACGGCAGTGCCCCCCTCTCTTATCAGTGGCGGAAGAATGGCCTTACCATCACCGGTGCAACTCAAGCGGTATTTTCTCTCAACGGCGTCCAACCCATTGATGCAGGTACCTATAGTGTCATCGTGACTAACCCTGTGGGAGCCGCTATCAGCGCGAACGCGATTTTGTCCGTAGCGGCGACGCCAGCGATGAACGCGCCTGTGTTCACCAGCCAACCACAATCGCGAACCGTCGTAGTGAACGATCCTGTTACCCTATCCGTCAGCGTCCAGGGAACCGCACCATTCACGTATCAGTGGAAGAAGGACAGCGTGGCCATTGCAGGTGCGACCACGGCGAGCTACACGATTGCTAGCGCCCAACTTACCCNNCCCAGCAGTTCTTACAGTCAATCCCCCTTCCCCGGCCAATGCTCCGACGATCATCACCCATCCAGCTTCACAGGTAGTCAATTCAGGAACTGCGGTCGTCTTGTCTGTGGTTGCGCAAGGGTCTGGGTCGTTGACCTACCAGTGGAGGAGAAATGGGGTCTCTCTTCCTGGAGCAAACGCACCTACATTCACTCTCGCTTCCTCCCAGACGTCCGACTCAGGAATCTACTCCGTAGTTGTCGTCAATCAAGCGGGCTCAACTGCCAGCAACAACGCAACACTTCAAGTAAACGCGACGTCTACGATTGTCGCTCCCTCCATCGCCAGCCAACCCCAGGCGGTCTCCGCGACCGTTGGAGGAAACGCGAGCTTTACGGTCACGGCCGCAGGATCCGTGCCCATGAGTTTTGCTTGGATGAAGGATGGAGTTGAAATTGCCGGTGCCGTCCAGCCCACGCTAGTTCTCTCCAACCTTCAGCTGAGCGATCGTGGCCACTACACCGTGATCGTGCGGAACGCAGGGGGGATCGTCACCAGCGCACAGGCCCTCCTCACCGTAACACCGGCGCCCACGTTAGGCGTACCCACCATCCTTGCCCACCCGGTCCCCCAGACGGTCAATGCGGGCGACCCCGCGGTCTTCTCGGTCACCGCTCAGGGCAATATGCCGTTGTCCTATCAGTGGAGGCAAAATGGCGTTCCTATCGCTGGCGCCACCCAATCGTCGTTTAAACTGAACTCGGTTGGACTCGTGGACGCCGGCCGTTATTCGGTCGTAGTTACCAATAGCGTCGGCGCCTCTCTTAGCCGCGAAGCCGTCCTCACGGTTCTTAATGCTCCGACACCGNNGGATCTGGTACTTTGAAGTATCAGTGGCGTAAGAACAGCCTGATCATCCCTGGAGCAACGGGCTCATCCTTAAAAATCTCTAAGTCTCAAGTCAGCGACAGCGCTACCTATTCAGTGGTGGTCTACAACGAACTTGGAGCCACCACGAGCCAAGATGCGACCTTGATTGTGCGGGTCGGAAATAGCTCCGTTGATGGGCTTCCACGCATCTCAGGTCAGCCGAAATCGGTAGTCACGATGCCAGGATCCACTTTCTCACTCCACGTTGCGGTTGGTGGTGAGGGGCCCTTCTTCTATCAATGGTACTTGGACGGCCATCCCGTGCCCTCCGCTCATCTTCCACGGCTCACGATTTCTGATGCCCAGGGTCTTGATTCAGGTGAGTACACGGTTCGCGTGAGCAATCCCTACGGTACGGTAACCAGTGAACCTGCTTTAGTAACGGTGATCGTCCCCTACACCCCGGAGCCCCTTCCTGATCGTCGCGGACGCAGAGTCGCTCTTCCGACTATCACGATCACACCAGCGAGCATCGCGGCTCAAGTGGGACAAACCATTACACTCCATGCATCGGTGCAGAGTGACTTGCCCGTAGTCTATCAGTGGTTGAGAGAGGGAGCCGCACTTCTCGGTAAAAGGGAAGCGTCCCTGACGCTCGCCAACCTACAGCCTTGGGATGCGGGCAATTATTCCGTCGTCGTCACGCATGAGGGAGGATCTGCAGTCAGTGCGGTTTCGAGCGTCACAGTCGCGGGACCGCCCACGCTTCCCGGCAAGACACCCAGCAAACTGATTAATTTGTCGACTCGCGCCGAAGTCGGGTCCGGGGGCAACGTCCTGATCGGTGGATTTATCATCCATGCGGCTCAACCGCAGAACCTCCTCGTTCGTGCCGTAGGACCCAAGCTGCTGGATTTTGGAGTCGCGCACCCGATTCAAAACCCTCGCATCTCCCTGTATCGAGGAGAGGTTGTCTTGCAGGAAAATGATGACTGGTCGACCGACTCCATCCAAGCCGACCGAATTATCCAAACAGGTGACGCTGTAGGCGCCTTCCGGCTGCCCCGTGAAGGTAAAGATGCAGCCTTACTGACCCAGTTGGAGNNGGCAGCACCCAGTCTCGTTAATCTTTCCTCTCGCGGGCGCGTCGGCCGCGACGGTTCCGTCATGATCGTCGGATTTGTCATCGGCGGAGATGCTCCACGTGCAGTCCTCATCCGGGGCGTGGGCCCGGCTCTGAAACGTTTTGGGGTGATGGATACATTGGAGAATCCCCATCTAGCTCTCCATCGGGGAGCTACCCGCGTAGAGGAAAACGCGAACTGGGCTTTAGGTAACGACCGCGCAGCCATCAGACGTATCAGCGCATCAGTAGGAGCATTCGCGCTTGATGAAGACAGTGACGACGCTGTCACTCTGATTGTCCTTGAGCCTGGAAGCTACACAGCGCTGCTGTCGGGGGAAAACGGATCAGAAGGGGTTGGTCTGATTGAAATCTATGACGTACCCGTGCTGACCACCCCACGCCTTCCGGCCTCTCCCGACACGGCCTCCCGTCGGCCAGAAGAGCTAAAATGATCAACATCTTTAGCATCGATTTTGAGGTATGCCCTTTGATCCCGCGTTACCTGAAGAGGAATGTTCATTGAGACTTGCGAGCCCGCGATTCTGAAGGAAAGTAAACGAAGGTTTACCTCTTTCTGAATCGTATGTCGCTCTCTCGATCCCACAGCATTAGCCTTCTCCTTTTGGCGGGTATCGCCGTGTTCGGAGGATGTGCGGACAAAAAACGAGAACAGTCTGCAAAAATTGATTTTAACCGTCACATCCGGCCCATTCTCAACCAAAACTGCACCTCTTGCCACGGAGGAGTGAAAGCAGCCGGCGGCGTGTCATTCGTTTTCCGTGAGGAGGCGTTGCGTCAAGGTGATTCCAAGCGGNNCCTGATGAATCGGAGTTGATGGCGCGTATCACCTCGACGGATCCGGACGTGCGTATGCCGAAGCCGGATCATGGGCCTCCGTTGACTGGGGAACAAATCGCGCTTTTTCGCCAATGGATAGCAGAGGGTGCGGAATGGTCCGAACATTGGGCTTTCGTTCCTCCAGCGGAGCACACTCCACCCACTGTGAGTGATCCGGAATGGATGAAATCGCCGATCGATCGCTTTGTTCGCGCCCGGTTGGAATCAGAAAAACTTCTGCCTAGTCCGCTCGCAGACCGTGCAACGTTACTAAGGCGCGTTTCACTCGACCTCATTGGTCTTCCGCCGACACCGGAGGAAATTGATACCTTTCTGGATGACGCGCGCCCGGACGCGTACGAGCGCCAGGTGGATCGNNAGGGCCGCTTTGTGGCTAGACCTCGCTCGCTACGCCGACACCAAGGGTTATGAAAAGGATGACGAGCGCACCGTTTGGAAACACCGCGATTGGCTCATCGACGCGCTGAATCGCAACCAACCCTACGATGCGTTCATGGTGGATCAACTAGCTGGAGATTTGATTCCCAATGCGACGATGGAGCAGCGCATCGCGACTACCTTCAATCGTCACACTCAAACCAACGACGAAGGCGGGACGGACGACGAGGAGTTTCGTCTCGCGGCGGTGATGGATAGAACGGCGACCACTTGGTCAGTCGTGAACGGCGTCACTTTCGCGTGTGTGCAATGCCATTCACATCCCTACGATCCAATCCGTCACGACGAGTATTTTAAGTTCCTCGCCTTTTTTAACACCTCGAAGGATGCGGACTACAATAGCGAGTATCCACTCCTTCGGATACCTGAGGATCCCGGTCGTTACGCCGAAGCCAACGCGCTGCGTAACGAAGCGGAATCCCTTCAACGCGAAATTGCGACCAAAGTGCGTACGCTGGTAATGGCCTCGACGTGGACATCCACACCCATCAGCACAGCCGTCGGGATCCCTGTCGGAAAATTTGACTTAAGAGGCGGTGAAGCGTTCACGCGCGGGACGGTGCCGAATCAGGTGGTTTTTGACTTCCAGGTAGATGTCCCTGCGCAAGGCACTCGCGTAAGTGCCATCCGCATCGAGGTTCCGCCGCTCGAACCTGAAAAAGCCCGGCATACCCCAGAAATCGGGTTTGCTGTAACACGTGTCGATGCTTGGGTTGTGTCTCGCGATGGCACGGAACGGGCTTTAGACTTCAGACGTTTTGTAGCCGATCAGGAACAACCGATCGAGACCACCTTTGTAAATCGCCCGGTTCCGACTCCGAAAGGCCCGGCAGTGAAGCCGGTGTATATTCCCACCGTCGCCGCCACGTTGGCGGCTCCTGGCGCGCTCGCAGCCACCAAGCAGACGGGACCGCNNTACTCCTCCACCCGGTGTTCCCAGGGTTTTCGGAGCCATGCCTTCACTCAATCGGACTCGCTGGGCCGTGGGCATTCTCGCTGCACCCCTAAGTCTTAGCCCGGGAGAAAGAATAAAACTCAGGCTTTCTCATGGACGGATGATTTCCGAACGTCCCGCCCCGGTAAAACGCGTCCGCTTTTCGGTCACAGATGATCAGGCGTGGACCGAATATGGCAAAGATCGCGTCTGGCAGGCTAAGCGTGATCGCGTTACGGAAGTCTCCAAACTCTTAGCCGCGATTCCCGGTATCGATCAGCCCGTCATGGCCGAATTGCCTCCTGAAGAAACACGCGAAACCAAAACGTTTGTCCGTGGAAATTGGATGGATAAGGGCGGCCCGGCGTTGGAGCCCGACGTGCCGGCCCTGTTTCCACCTTTGCCAAAAGACGTAAAACGCGACCGCCTCGCGATGGCTCGGTGGTTTTTTTCGGAGAAGCAACCGTTAACGGCACGCGCTGCGGTCAACCGCTACTGGGAGCAGCTTTTTGGGACCGGTCTGGTCGAAACCCTCGAAGACTACGGCAGCGTAGGTGAACCCCCCAGCCATCCCGAACTGCTGGATTGGATGGCCCGGCACTTCCAGTTTGATTTAGCGTGGAATGTGAAAGCCTTTCTTCGCGAGGTGGTGCTTACCCGAACTTACCGTCAAAGCGCGACGATGACTCCGGAATCACATGAACGCGATCCACGTAACCGTCTTCTAGCGCGGGGACCACGCAACCGTCTCACAGCTGAAATGGTTAGAGACCAAGCGCTACTCGCCAGTGGACTACTCAGCACGAAGATGCATGGAGCTCCCGCGATGCCGTACCAACCCGCAGGTGTATGGGCGACGGTATATAACGGACGTGAGTGGAAGTTATCCGCGGGTGAGGATGCTTACCGACGCGGAGTCTACACATATTGGAAGCGCACCAGCGCCTATCCTAGCTTCCTCAACTTCGACGCCTCGGCGCGCGACGTGTGTGCGATTCGTCGTATTCCCACCAATACCCCGCTGCAGGCTCTGGTGATGCTCAATGATCCCGTTTACGATGAGGCTGCCAAAGCCCTGGCCGTAACCATGCGCAACGATGCCGGAGCGGATGCGTCCATCCGTGGCCTGATCGCGGCAGGTTGGAAACGTGTGATCTCCCGAACCCCGACCGACGGAGAAATCAACGCGATGGTCCGCCTCTACGAAGACGCAACAAAACTGCTACAGAATCAACCGGACGCGTCGGAGCGAGCCCTCGCCGCCGTCGCTTCCGCCTTCTTCAACTTGGACGCTGCTTTGAATAAATAAGCCATGAAGACCGACGACCAACGCCTTCTCCGTGAACTTGAGATGCAGCAGCTCAGTGCGGTCACCCGTAGACATTTCCTTCGCGACTGCGCGACGGGCATGGGGGCCATGTTCCTGGGTAAACTCGCGACATCGGTTTATGCCCATCCGGGCAAGCTAGATTTTTCGAGGCCTTCGACTGCGCCGCTTGGTGTCTTGCCGCCGCAATTTGCCGCCAAAGCGAAGCGTGTGATTTACCTCCATATGGCGGGTGCCCCCAGTCAGTTGGAGTTGTTCGACTACAAACCGGACCTGCACCGACTCGATGGGCAGGACTGCCCGGCATCATTTCTCGAAGGAAAGCGTTTCGCCTTCATCAGCGGCGTCCCCAAGATGCTAGGGCCGCAGTATCCGTTCCATCGCGCGGGAAAAAGCGGGTTGTGGCTCTCTGATCGACTCCCTCACCTCGAGCGCCACGTCGATGATTTGTGTATCATCAAGACGATGCGCACCGACCAGTTTAATCACGCGCCGGCGCAGCTCCTAGTGCACACCGGATCTCCTCGCTTGGGTGGCGGTGCCTCGCTGGGTTCGTGGGTGACTTACGGCCTTGGAACGGAAAACCAAAACCTCCCTGGCTTTATTGTGCTCGTTTCTGGCGGGAAAACTCCCGACGGAGGGAAGTCTTTGTGGGGCTCCGGTTTTCTTCCTAGCGTTTATCAAGGCGTGCAATGTCGTGCCAAGGGCGACCCAGTGCTCTTCCTTTCCAATCCAGAGGGAGTCGATCGCAGTTTGCGTAGACGTGTTCTGGATACGTTAGATGAGGTCAATCAAGAGCACTACAAGCAGATTGGTGATCCGGAAATCGTCACCCGGGTTTCTCAGTACGAAATGGCGTTTCGTATGCAGATGAGTGCCAGTGACGCTATGGATCTCCGCCAGGAGTCGGCTGATACCCACTCACGGTATGGGACTGCCTTGGGTAAAGAAAGCTTCGCCAACAACTGCCTACTCGCTCGTCGCCTCGCCGAACGTGGCGTCCGCTTCATTCAACTCTACGATTGGGGCTGGGATCACCACGGCGTGAACAAGGATACCGCGCTCAATCTGGGCTTCGCTGACAAGTGTCGCGAAATTGATCGCCCTATTGCTGCGCTTCTCGATGACCTCAAAGCCCGAGGAATGCTCGACGAAACCCTCGTAGTTTGGGGTGGCGAATTCGGCCGTACGCCGATGCGCGAAAACCGCGGAGGCACCGATATGCCATTTGTCGGACGCGACCATCACCCGGGCGCATTCACCATGTGGATGGCTGGTGGCGGCGTGAAGCCTGGCTTCAGCTACGGGGAAACCGATGCCGTTGGTTTCGAAATTGCGCAGAATCCCGTAGAACTGCGCGATCTGCACGCTACGATGCTACACCAGCTTGGCTTCGATCACCATAAACTCAGCTATGCTTTCGNNCCTAGTTGAACAACCACGCCGGACCCTCGCTGGGTCCGGCGTGGGATTTCGTCGTTTCTCAGTGATGAGTCCTGGCGATCTCTAACAGGTCGGGAAGGTTGACACGCTTTTCATAGAGCGCCTTTCCGACAATAACGCCATCTAGGTTAGAAAACTCCGTCGCCATTTTGGCCAATCGGATCACGTCGTCGCGGCGGCTAACGCCGCCACTCGCAATTACTCGCGACT
>DKKJ01000193.1 GCA_002455175.1 Opitutaceae bacterium UBA6669 | reverse complement strand
AGCGAATCAAGTTTGTCGAGGGCGCGAAAAAGCTCCACGGCATCGAGGAAAAGAAATCGAACGAAATCTTCGATTTGCTTAACAAGTTCGCGAGCTACGGCTTCAACAAGTCTCACTCAGCCGCCTACGCCCTGATCAGCTATCAAACGGCGTATTTGAAGGCCAACTACCCAGTCGAGTTTATGGCTGTTGTGCTCACCTCCGAACTCGGCAATTCCGAAAAAGTGGCGCACTTCATTGCTGAAGCGGAAGCCATGGGCCTGACCGTGCTGGGCCCGGACGTGAATGAGAGCCGCGAGAGNNCTTCGGACTCGCGGGCATTAAAGGCGTAGGCGAAGGAGCAGCACAGAAGATTATCGCGGAACGCGAACAGAATGGTCCGTACACTGACTTCGATGACTTTATCCGCAGGGCCGATACCAAGGCGCTGAATAAGCGCGTTCTCGAACACTTGGTAAAAACCGGGGCTTTCGATTTCTGCGGTGCATCGCGGAAAAAACTTTTCGACGGCATCGACTCCGCGCTCGCAGCCGCGTCGTCCCAAGCAAGAGACCGTGCTGCTGGCCAGAATACCTTCCTCGACATGCTCACCGAGGCGCCCTCCCCACGTTCAACGAGCCCTCGTAAAGGAGGAAATACCACCGGGAAATCAGCTACACCCTCCGAAAACGACTTTACCTCTGCAGAACGCCTTCAATTCGAGAAGGAATTACTAGGCTTCTATATCTCCGGCCATCCGATGAACGCCTACCTCGGCCTGGCGGAGGCGCTCGATACCTTCGCCGTCGACGATCTTCTAAATCAGGAAGACCGCACCGAGTTTCGCATCTGCGGGATCGCTAGCAACATGGCGAAAAAACTCTCCAAAAAGGACAATCGTCCTTGGATGGCCTTTACCCTAGCGACGAAGCGCGCCTCCGTGCCACTCAATATGTTCGCCGATGCCTTTGCCGCCTACGGACATCACCTGGTGGAAAATGCGCCACTGGCGATCCTCGGCACCATTCTTAAGGGAGACGACGGTGCGCGCATCAACGTGAAGGAGTGCTATCCCCTCGACAGCTATGTGGCGAATCACATCTCGCGGGTCACCTGGCTCCTCAAACCCACGCATCCCGAAACTCCCGGATTTCTTCAGCTTCTACGGCAAACTCTCAACAAGTACGTAGGCGATACCCGGACCTCACTCGGATTCGTTTTTGAGGACCGCTTTTCCCCGACCGCCGAAGCCAGCACGGCCCTTGGATGGAAACTTGCCGGTCCTGTTTTCCAGCAGCTCCGCAGTCACCCGGCGGTCATGGGAGCGCAGATCGAAACCAAGCGTCTTGAGATCAAGGAAACCCGCCGTTGGGCTAAAAAATAGACACTCAATTTTTTGGCGGGCGTTCGCTCCTCTCGTCTCCCTCTCCACGCTTCTCTTTTCAGGTTCTCTCTCAATGTTCGATTCCGCCACGCTTAATCGCGCCGCTCACGTCATCCGGACGGTAAACCCCCGACTTCCCGCCGACGCTGCCCTCCGTCAGGAATTGGCGGCTAATCGTAATCTATCCGCTGCTGCCCGCAGTGCCGTTTCCCGCGCCGTGTTCAGCTACTACCGGTGGCTGTCCTGGCTTCGCGAGGCCGACTCTTTGCAGAGCAGGTTGGACGATGCCCTGACGCGTCAACGCCAGTTCGAGACCTCACCGCAGTCAGTGAAAGTCGAAGCCTTGGCGGCCCGCGCGGTACCACCCTGGCTTGCGGAGGAAGTGGTGTTCCCCGGAGAAAGTCTGCTCCAACTGCAGAAAGAACCCAGGCTTTGGATACGTGCCCGACCCGGGACCCGTGATTCGCTCAGTTCTGAATTGAAAGACGCGACACCGCCGGACGGCGCGACACCTCTCTTGCAGTTTTTCTCCACGAAGGGCGACGCGTTGCGATTTTTCGGGACGCGCGACCTGTTTTCGACCGACGGCTTCAAGACCGGCAAATTCGAGATTCAGGATCTCGCTTCTCAGTGGGTCGGCCACGCCTGTGCACCGCAGCCTGGCCAAGTGTGGTGGGATGCGTGTGCCGGTGAAGGCGGCAAAAGTCTTCATCTCGCTGACCAGATGGATAATAAGGGCGTCCTCTGGGCGAGCGACCGCTCGGAGCGGCGTCTGGAGCAATTGAAACGTCGATTCGCGCGCGCCCAGCTTTTTAATGTACGCGTGGCTACTTGGGAGGGCGCTACCTCGCTTCCGACCAAAACGAAATTTGACGGTGTACTAGTTGACGCTCCTTGCTCCGGAGTCGGCACCTGGCAACGCAATCCTCATGCCCGCTGGACCACCACGCTGGCCGATGTCCAAGAACTCGCGGGAGTCCAAACTCGCATGCTGGACAGTGTCGCCGCGTCTCTGAAGTCCGGTGGACGCCTGGTTTACGCAGTCTGTACTCTCACCCGGAGTGAAACCACCGCAGTGGCGGATCAGTTTACACAGACGCATCCTGAGTTCACGCCTACGCCGATCTTCCCTGGAGTTGTGGACGATACGCAGCAAACTCTCTGGCCGCACGAGCTCGAAGCCAACGGCATGTTCCTTGCCGCTTGGACTAAAAAGTGATTTCCCCGATTTTCCGTGCCCAAAAAGTTTTCCTCTACATCCGTCAAAGCGGATTTCAACGACCTCACGGCGGTGGTTCATTACACCAAGGCCGCGCACGAATTGGGACTTTGGGCCTCTGAGCGACTCCTCTTTGACCGTTTTTTTCCCAATCGGAGTGCACCTTTGCTCGAATTGGGATGTGGAGCAGGACGTGTTTCTATGGCATTGTGGTCACTGGGCTACACCCGTTTGACGGGAATCGACTTCGCTGAGCAACTGGTGGAACAAGCCGTGGCCCTGGCGGAAGAACGAGGCGCTCGGAATCTCGTATTCCGACACGCTGACGCCACCGCACTTCCTGCTGACTTGGCTCCGGCATCGTTTGAAGGCGTGTTCTTTCTTTTCAATGGTCTCATGCAAATCCCCGGCCGGGAAAACCGCCGCGCGGCGCTGAGAGAAGCGCGACGAGTGGTCAAGCCGGGCTCGCCGCTGCTCTTCACCACCCACGATCGCGAAGACTCTCGCACCGAGCGCGCCCTCTGGCGCCTCGAAGCCACCCGCTGGGAACTCGGAACGCAGGATCCTCGTCTGATTGATTTTGGGGATCGCTATTTTGAAGACGAAGCCGGGCGAACCTTTATGCATCTGCCAACTCGTGCGGAAATAATGGAGGATCTAACGTCCACGGGATGGCATCCTGTTTTCGACGACATGCGCCGCCATCTAGCGAAAGAAAACAAGGCCGTGAGGGATTTCTCCGACGAGTGCCGGTTTTGGGTGGCGACGGCTTAAGCTCTCACCACTCCAACCTTCGCGTTCGGCGGCTTCTCCTCACATCCGAGTGGAAACCTCAAAACCTTGCCTGCTCGTGGGTAGACCTTGAGCCCAATTAAAGCAGTAATATTGCATTAATCAGGTCTTTGGTAAGACCTAGGATTCGCGGGTAACGGAGGCGCAGGCCTTGATCGGAGAACGGTGATGGTATCGCACCCCAAGCCGACACTTGCGCCTTTGTGGTAGCTAGGCAAACTGCACGATCCTTCATGCCCATCACCACGGATCGCTTTTGGCTTTGGCTTGCGGCCGCCTGTTACCTGACGGGGCTGTTGCTGGGCACCATCGCGATTCTTCGCAAACGACAGCACTCACGGGGCCTCATGTACCTTATCGTGGTGGCCGGGTATTCGTTTCAGACCGCTGGACTCTACCTCAGAGGAATGGAGGTCCGGGGATGTCCTTTAGGCAATCACTTCGAAATTTTGCAATTCACGGGATGGTCGGCCACGACATTGTACCTGCTGATTGGGGCCACCTTCCGCGTCAGTTTGCTGGGGTACTTTACGTCGGCTCTTTCCGCCGCGCTCGCCGTCGTCTCGCTGAGCGTGCCGATGTGGGATGCGACCCGTCGCGTCGGTATCTTCGGAGGTAATGCCTGGATCGAGTTTCACGCGGCTTTGGCCCTCTTCAGTTACGGTGTGTTCGCACTGCTTGCGCTCACGTCGATCCTCTTTCTTCTCCGACACTCGTCGCTCAAAAATAAGCGACTCAACGGCGCCTTCGCTTTCCTTCCGCCGATTGTCGATCTCGATCACATTTCTCTCCGACTCCTGATCGCTGGAGTGTTGCTGCTGGCCGCCTCGTTGGTCGTAGGATCCGTCTGGTGGCTTCGCGATCTTCATGTCGTGAACGTGTCGAAAATCACGGTCACCGCAGGCATCTGGGTTGCCTACGCGCTTGCGCTCACCCTCAGATTGCGAGGCGTCCTTCTGCCTAAACGCTTAGCCTGGGTTTGCGTGACGCTCTTCGCTGCCGCGCTCCTCTCCCTTGGACCGGTGGACGCCAGCCGTAATCCAGCCCCGAACTCGAAAACCATCGTCAGCGTCCGCGGAAAATGAGTTCCAGCACTCCCGATACGACTCCGAGCCTGTTTGTCATTGGCGCCAATCACCATACGGCACCACTTGAAGTACGAGAAAAACTGGCTCTCACCGCAGACAGAATGGCCGCTTTTCAAGCCGTCGTTGAGCGGATCAAGGGGCTTCATGAACTTACCGTACTCAACACCTGCAACCGCGTGGAGTTCTACGGTGTGGCCGAGAACCCGGCCGTCATCGATCGCTTGCAAGCGGAATTTTGTGCAGCGTGCTCTCTTCCTACCACCCTCTTGGCCGAGGTACGTCTCTACGCAGAGGGCTCTGAGGCCATCGCCCATTTGGTAGCCGTAGCCTCGGGCCTCGAGTCACAGATGCTAGGAGAAAACGAAATCTTTGGCCAGGTGAAGACGGCTTATCAGACAGCTCAAGACCGCAAGACCGTCGGACCCGTGCTCAACCGCGTTTTCCAGAAAGCCTTCCAAGGGGCGAAGTATGTTCGTACCCACACAGCCATTACAGTGGGCCAAGTCAGCGTCGCCAATGTTGCGGTCGATCTTCCACTGAATATTTTCGGTGACTTAAGAAATGCTCGTGTCCTCCTGCTGGGCGCAGGGGATATTGGGGAAAAGACTGCAGTTGCCTTCCAGAGCCGCGGAGTGGAGTCACTCACTGTGGCCAGCAGTACGCTCGCAAAGGCTATGGAATTGGCCACTCGCTATAATGCAGCCGCCCTTCCCTTTGAGCATGTGCCCGTTCATCTGCATGAATTTGATATCGTCGTTTGCTCCACCGCGGCGCCGACTGCGGTCGTGACCCATTTTGCAGTCACTACGGCGCTGCGTCGCAGACCCTCCCAACCCTTGTTTTTTATCGACCTAGCCCTCCCTCGCGACGTCGAGCCTGAGGTCGCGAAGTTGGAAAATGCCTTCGTTTACAATCTCGACGATCTCGCACGCATTGCTGAAGACAACCGCGCGGCCCGTGAGGCTGAAGTCAACAAGGCACGCTCGATCGTCAGCGAGCGTGCTCAGGCCATTTGGCGTCAGCTCGCACTTCCATCGTCACGAACGTCGGATCAAACGGCTCTTCCTGGTCGAACGTTGGGCACTCCCTCATCTGTCTCTGATCTCAGCAGCCGAGCCACGGGTGCATGAGCACCGAGAGCGGGCACAGTCCACCCGGGATCAGGGGCGGTCAGTCAGGTGTTGCTGAACCCACGCACCGATCGTGGTGCCCGCCGGCTGGCGGAGAATCGTCCGTCGCGTCTCTGCCTGTTTTTACGTCTGCTCGATGCGATCGGAATTCTCCAAACTTGCACGCAGTTCATCCGCCAGCGCCTCGGGCGTGGCCGGGTGTTGTAGGAATTCTGGATACATCGGCTCGCGCAGTAGGAGGTTGGCAATTCCCAAGTACGGAACGCGCAGAAGCCACCGTCCCATAAGATAAGTCAATGGATTCGCCCGATAGGCGATGGCCCCTGGAATGCCGGCGAGCGCACAGTGCAGCGACATCGTACCACTTGAGGTAAGCACCGCTGAAGCGGCCACAGGCGAGCCTGAAGGAATCAATGTGACGGAGGACGGGAGTGGGTTGGCTTGGATTTGCTCGCGAATGAGCGCACTGGGATAGACCACTCGAGCCTCTCTTTTTCCGTAAGCAAGGAAACCGGCAAGCAGCGCTGGAAAAATTCGCCCAACTGCTTGCTTCCGGCTTCCCGGGAGGAGGAGGATGGGACCGGTAGGATCATAACGGACGGCTGCTTGATGGCCCTCTTCCAGGAAAGGATGTCCGACAAACGTGACCGGGAGAGTTGTATCGGCGTAGCAGGCGACCTCAAAAGGGAAAATTACGGCAAGCGCGTCGAGATCGCGGGCCATGGCGAACCGCCGCTTTGCTTTCCATGCCCAAATTTGTNNAGATATAGAAGAGGGTTTTCACCGGTCCGCCGCCCTTCACGCTGATACCTTTTTCCCGCAAGGCCGCGGCCAATCTTAAATTGAAGCCGGGATAATCAATGAAGAGCACGGCGCGCGGGCGATACGTGTCAATCCAGGCAAGCGTCGCGTCAAAAAGCGCTTTGAAAAACGGGTAATTCTTGAGGACTTCCACGAGCCCAACGACAGAGGAAGCCGTCATGTCATGGAGGACATGTGCTCCTGCTTCTGCCATGGCCGGACCACCCAACGCCGACACCTGAAGACCTGGCTCGTCCTGGCGTAGCGAGCGAATGAGCCGAGCCGCATGTTCATCTCCCGAATGCTCGCCCGCAATCATGAGCAAGTCCACCGATCCACCCACCGGTGGAGGAAGCAAAAACTTGCGGGCACGCTCACCCCGAGGAGAGCGTAGTTTGATTTCGTGAAGCGGTGAACGCAGCGTCGTCACGCAATGCCTCTCACCTTAACGCTTGGACGCCGCGGCGCGGATTTGGCCCGTAATAGCGATGGCAACCTCCAGGGCTGTTTTGGCCAGGACACCTCCAACTTTGGGCTGCTTGGCCTTCGCCACGCTCTCAACAAAATGAGCCAATTCTAGCGCTAGGGGTTCGCCTTTTTCTATCGGCACGGCTTCGAGAGGCACGGCACTGAGATCACCTGGCTTCACTTCCCCTGACATGATCCGCGCCGCGTACTCCATCATACCCGAACGCTTCACCAGGTGACCGGATTGATTCATGAAATCGAACGACAGGTAAGCACTGGATTGAAAGACACGAATCTCACGCACCTTCTTCAGACTCATACGGCTGGCGCTCAGGTTGGCGACGCAGCCATTGGTGAACTGAATGCGAGCGTTGGCGATGTCCTCTGTTTTCGAAAGCACACTGAGCCCAACACTATCAATTTTCTCCACCGGAGCCTTCACCAACTCGAGCACAATTCCGATATCGTGGATCATCAGGTCCAGCACGACCCCCACTTCGGTGCCTCGAGGGGTAAAGGGCGCGAGTCTTTCGGTGGTGATGAAACGCGCGTCGCTGACCTCTTTCTCCAAGAACGTCATCACAGGATTGAAATGCTCGATATGGCCCACCTGGACGAGCGTTCCCGCCGCTTTGGCGGCAGCTAGGACTTCCTCCGCCTCGGGCAGCGTCGCCGTGAGGGGCTTTTCAATCAGTAAATGGCAACCCCGGGCCAATAGCGGCAAAGCCACCTGCGCATGCTTATCCGTTGGCACCACTACAGAAACCGCGTCACAGGCGTCACCCAACTCCTCTAAGGTAGCAAACCGTTGCCCGCCAAAACGTGCGGCAATCTCCGCCGCTCTCGCGTCATTGGTTTCGAAGAAACCGACAAACTCGACGCCCGGCAGACTGCGATAAATACGGGCGTGATGTTGGCCCAGGGACCCGACGCCAGCGACACCGCAACGGATGAGTGAATCAGACATGATGGAGTTGGCCGCCACGCAGCATTAAAACACGACCGGTCTTGGCCGCGTGAGCAATGTTATGGGTGACAAGAATGAGCGCGGTGCCCGTGGAGCGACACAGCGAGAGGAGTAGATCGATGACCGCATCACCCGTCCGTTCGTCGAGATTGCCCGTGGGTTCGTCAGCTAGGAGGAGCGGAGGAGCGTTAATCAACGCGCGGGCCACGGCGACACGTTGACGCTCGCCACCTGACAACTGCGACGGGAGGTGGTGAATTCTCTCAGCCAATCCCACTTCGCCCAGCAAAGCCGTCGCTCGACGCCGCGCCTCTGCGTCCACTTTTCCACCAATGCGCCGCGGCATGAGCACATTTTCCAACGCGTTCAGTTCGGGTATGAGATAGAACGACTGAAAGACCATCCCGAGATAGCGATTACGTCGCGCGGTCGCGTTGGCGGGCGTGACGCCTTGGTCTCCCCAAAATAATTCACCCGAGTCCGGTGCATCGAGCCCAGCCAAGAGATTTAAAAGCGTGGACTTACCGGCTCCGGATTCGCCACGTACCGCCACGCTTTCGCCGGGAGCAATCGCCAAGTCCACGCCGAGCAGGACCTCGATGCGCCGATCCCCGCTGCGAAATCCCTTCCGCAAAGCATGCGCGCGCAAAACCGCCTGAGTGCTGACTCCCTCACTCATTGCGGAACGCCTCCACCGGTTTGAGTTTCGCCGCCCGCCATGCGGGCAGAAGTCCTGCCAACAGAGATATGGTGAGCGTGAGCGTCACGATCGTCACGATATCACCAGGAGCGGTGTGTGACGGAAGGTTGGTGAACTGATAGAACCGTCGCAGGGCCTCTTCTCTTTGCGTGAGCCGGGCGACTGCCATGACAAAATCGTTGCGCAATGCTAGCGCAGTGAAACCTAAAATCAATCCGACCCCCGTTCCCAGTAACCCGATAAAAAAACCCTGCGCACAAAAGCAGGCAGCAATGGCAGACGCACGCGCTCCGAGAGCACCCAAGACACCGATCTCGCGGGTCTTCCGCACCACCGAAATCAACAAAGAGCTGGTGACCGAAAAAGCCGCCACGATGACGATGAAAAGCAGGAGAAAAAAGATCATGCTCTTCTCCAAATTTAGCACCCAGAGAAACGCCTCAAAACTGTCCATCCACGAATACGCCTGCACCCCGCGCGCGAGATTCGCCGCGTTCAAACGCGCCGCCAGATCGTCTTCG
>DKKJ01000369.1 GCA_002455175.1 Opitutaceae bacterium UBA6669 | reverse complement strand
GGTTCGTCGTCGACGATGAGAATCAGCTCCCCTTTCCCCATGGGCAACGTGTCACTATCGATGGTCGTAGCCACGGATTCTGTTAAACCGGGTTGGAGCGGCAGGTAGACACTGAATGTGCTGCCACGACCGGCGTGGCTAACGACATCGATGAATCCGCCATGACTTCGCACAATACTTAGCGCGGTGGCCAAGCCGAGGCCGGTCCCTTTACCGAACTCCTTCGTGGTATAGAATGGCTCGAAGATACGCGCAAGCACGTCGCTGGTCATTCCAGAGCCGTTGTCGGTCACGTCTACAGCCAGGAAGCGCCCTGGCTTGGCCAACTGGTTCGTGGCGGCGTACTGCGCATCGACTTCGGTTTCCCGAGCAGTGATGGTGAGCCGGCCGCCGTTAGGCATAGCATCACCCGCGTTGACACACAGATTGAGTAGAACCTGATTGAGCTGCGTGGGGTCTGCGACGATCGGGGGAAGGTCGTAAGGAACGGTGACCGAGACCGAAATATTTTTGGGAAACAACGTCTCCATCATCGATTCGACTTCCCGAATGATGTGTCGGACATTCAGTACCACCTTGTCACTTTCAACACCACGAGCGAACGACAAGACTTGCCGCACGAGGTTGGCACCGCGATCGGAGCTGCGTTTGATGTTGTCGATGATCGTTCCGTAGCGTGTCTGAAGCGTCTGATCTCGACGTAGCATGTCCACGCCCATGGTGATCGGAGCAAGCAGGTTGTTGAGATCATGGGCGATGCCGCCGGCCAAAGTACCAATGCTTTCCAATCGTTGCGATCGCAGCAACTGCTGTTCCATTGCCTTGCGTTCAGAGATATCTGTGTTGATAGCGAGAACGGACCGCGGCTTGCCGTTGTCGTCACGCACCAACGTCCAACGGCCTTCGACGGCAAGCAGGCGGCCTGTCTTGGTCTGGTGCGTTAGTTCGCCTGTCCACTCTCCAGCGATACGTAGCTGTTGTTGGGCGCGATGAAATTGCTCGGGTTGAGTATACAGTAGCCCCACGACAGAGCGTCCTATCGCCTCGGCTGCGGTCCATCCGTACAGTGTTTCCGCACTTTTATTCCAGTAAGTGATGCGATGTGAAAGATCGCGCAGGATGATCGCATCCCGTGCCTTGTCGAGAAGTGCCGCTTGCTCACGCGTTTTGGCTTCTGCGGCTTGGCGCTCGATTTCCGAAGCGGCGCGTGCCGCAAATACCTGAAGGATAGAACTGGCGAATTCAGGTCGGGTGAGAGGTTCGACAAAGAGCACCACCATCAGGCCGACGAGACGACCCTCGCTGTCCACGAGTTTTTTGCCCACGAACGCGTCGACACGACCGGGCAGCAGTGGCTGCCATCCTGGAGAGTGCCGACGTGCATCGCGCGTGATCATCCAGAGACCCGCTTCTTCGTAGTCATCGCCTGGTAGTCGGGCGAGATCGCAGGCAAAGTCAGGCGCGATCTTATCACCCTCAATGGCGCATAGTGTCGTGGTGAAGCCGTGACGGTCTGGATCAACTTTGGCGACGAAACCTGCCGCACCGCCGAGTGCCTCCATCATGCTACGGGTAAGCTGATGAAAGAAATCGCGTCCTGCTGCCGATGAGATTCCCCGGGCTAGGGCAAGCACCGCGTCATGAGTGCGGCGCCGCTCGGCGCGCGCTTGGAGATTACGGATGCCGAAAGCCAAGTCGTCGGCTACGTCTTGGAGGACGCGGATCTCCTCTTCGGGTAACGCGACGCGCTCCTTGAGATAGAGGACTAATAGGCCAAAGGCGCGTCCATTGTCCAACAAGGGGGCGGCGACGACCCCTTGAAAGCCATGACTCAGTGCTTCCTCGCGGAAAAAGAATCCGTCCGATTCCGCGACGTCCGCGGCGATGGCTACCCGGCCGGTTCTTATAGCGATTCCTGCGGGTCCGCCACCTGTCGGATCGTCTGCTGACCAACTGAGTTGGATCTGTGAAAGGTAGCTTTGGGCCGCTCCCGCGAACGCCCGCGGGACAATGGTTCTTTTTTCGTCATCTAAGGCGTAGCCTACCCAGGCCATCGCAAAGCCGCCTGCCTCGACCGCGATGGTGCAAACGCCCTTGAGCAACTCTTCCTCATCCATCGTCCGAATCAAAGTCTCGGTACAGCGAGAGTGCATGAGTAACGCGCGCTTGGCTCGAGCGGCTGCGTTCTCAGCTCGTACGCGCTCGGTGACATCATGAATATGCAGCAAGCGGGCGTGACGACCTTCGAACAGGACGTCGTTCATCGTGATCTCGACGTCGAAAAGTTCGCCTTGTCGGGTACGGTGTTGGACCCTCCCGACCGAATAGGCGCCACGGGACAATTCCGTGACTTCGAGTGGTGCGGGGCTGTGGTCGAGGGATGCCCCGAGATCGTGGAAGGTTAGGTTGCGAAACTCGGATTCCGTGTAGCCATATCGGCGCATGGCAGCGCTATTGGCCACCAGGATCTGAAACGACTGATCGTCGACCGTGATCATCGGGTAGGGATTGTCGGCGAAAAGCATGCGGTATTGGGCTTCCGACGCACGCAGGCGTTCCGCGTCTTGATGCCGCTGGATCGCTGCTCCCAGTGACGCCGCTAAGATTTCGAGGTTCTTGACGTCGCGTTGAGTAAACGCCCCTGATTTCTCCGATGTGACCTTAAGCACGCCGATGGTGCCGGCGGCGTTCCGTAGTGGAACAACAGCCAGCGAGCGAACTCCCGCTCGAGCGCAAGCCTCGCGATCCACACGCGAATCGTCTTCTGCATGAGCACATACGAGTGCCTGTCCGCTCTGCATGACGAGTCCGCTCAGACCAGTGGTTAAGGGCACTCTCACGCCGACTTTATCTGCGATCAGGCCGGTAGCTGCCTGGCATTCCATATGCCCATTCACGAGTATTTCCACAATGGCACCGGAAGCACCCGTGAGCGCTTGCGCGCGTTGGGTGAGCATATTCAGAACGTCGATTCTGGTTACATCGCTTTTCCCGACGTCCTGCAGGGTTTCAACAATATCGACTAAATTGGCGCTGAAACGCTGGTTCTCATCAGCCGCCCGACGTTCGGTGGTAATGTCGCGAAAATAGACAGCCAGCCCCTGATCCGAGGGATAAGCTCTCACGTAAAACCAGACATCGAGGGGAGGATAGAAAGCTTCGAAGCCTACCGTGATTCGATCGGATAGAGCACGCTCATATTCCTTTTGGAAGACGGAGCCGACGGCTTCGGGAAATTCGCTCCAGATTTTGCGCCCCAAGAGGTCGCCGCGTGAACGGCGCAGAAGGCGCTCGGCCTCGGTGTTAAGAAAACTAAATCGCCACTCCGTATCCACAGTAAGGAAGGCGTCAGTAATGCTTTCCAGGGTTTGCCCCAAGCGAGCTGCGAGGTGTTTGGTTTTCTCCTCNNACACTTCGCCGAGTACGCGGACCCCCACACGACGACCGCGCAGTGTGATGATTTGCAACTCTTCGTCGAAGGGCAGGCCATCCTGGATACACGCATTGAAAAGTGTCCGCACGCGCTCGCGATGTTCGGGCGCGTAAAAACTAATCCCAACATCTACGGTGGGAGTAAAACCTGGAGGCGTCTCATAAATCGACCCCACCATTTCGGACCAAGTCATCTTCAGATCAGGCAGGTCGACGCGCCACGCGCCCAGCCGAGTGACCTGAGTCGCCATACGTAGGAGCGCCTCACTTTCCCGGAGTTTTTCCTCTGCCTGCTTTCGCTCGGTGATGTCTCGTTCGATCGCGATGGCATGGGTGGCTTTTCCGTCTTGGGTCAGCACGGGAACGATTTCCATCTCGAGCCAGTAGGCGCGACCCGAAATGGTGTGGTTGACCACTTCCGTGCGCACGGGCCGGCGGCTTTCTAGAGCGAGACGGATGGCTTCAAGCGTCGGCTGTTGCGTTTTTGGGCCTTGCAGAAAACCCGGGCTACGACCGATGGCGTCTTGCCGGGAGTAGCCGGTGATGCGCTCGAAGGCCTCGTTGACGTAAATGATACGAGGGCCTAGTTCACTTTTCGTTTCGGCTTCGGTGATGACAACAATATCGTTGAGATGCGCGACACATGCGTCGAGCAGTCGCATTTGTTCCGCGGCTTGCTTCTGGGCGGTGACATCACGCGCTACGGCGAAAACCTGCCGCGAAGAGGGGAATGGCTGGACGTTCCATGATAGCCATCGGTAGGAACCATTTTTTGCGCGGTAACGGTTTTCAAAACTCCGGGCCGGCTCCCCTCGATGGATCGCTGCGCGCATTTGGAGAGTACCCTCGCGATCATCGGGGTGGACGAAGTCGAGCATCGGCCGCGAGGTGAGTTCCGTTTCCGACCAGCCAAGCACATGGGTCCATGCTGGACTTACCTGCTGAAGTTTGCCGTCGAAACCGGCCACGCAGAGTAAGTCGATGGGAAGCTCGAACAAGCGATCCCGCTCGGCTTTTGTGCGCTGGGATTCGGTGATATCCTGACAAGTACCCACGGCGCGAGGTGCGAGACCGTCTGCCGAGCGGAACACTTGCCAGCGTTCTGCCACGTTTTTCACCTCTCCGTCGGGCAGTACGATTCGGTGCTCCAGGGTTTGTGGCGTGTGCGATTGGACCGAGTTACGAAATACTGTATCCACCATTTCCCGATCGTCCGGATGCACAATCGCCAGAAAAGCAGCGTGAGTGGGGATGAAGGTTCGTGGTTCCGTGCCAAAAATGCGGTGAGTTTCATTTGACCAGCGCACGGTAAGGTCCGTCAGGTTCGTCTCCCAACTACCGATCTTCGCGACCGCTTGTGAGTCGATCAGTCGCTGTCTCTCATCCGTCAACCACGCGGCGAGGTCGCGCTGGCGGGCTTCGCTACGGCGCAAGCGAATCAGATTACTGATGTTGCTGGCCAGTGCGCGCAGTGCTCGCCGTTCCCGCTCGGTGAGTTGGCGTGCGTGGCGGTCGAGTACGCACAGTGTGCCGAGGGTCTCCCCGGTTTCTGTTTTCAGAGGTGCGCCCGCGTAGAAGCGAATGTGCGGCTCTTCACGTACGAGTGGATTTTCTGAAANNGCGTCTGGCACCACGAGTAAATCATCCAGCTCCAGCGCATGTGCGCAGAATGACATCTCGCGGGGCGTCTCGTGAACATCCAGGCCTACCCGGGCCTTGAACCATTGGCGTGTCTCGTCGATGAGTGAGACCAGCGCGACCGGTGTGCCGCAGATTTCCGCGGCCAGAGCTGCAATATCGTCGAATTCGCGCTCCGGGGGCGTGTCTAGCAAGGCTGCCTCGCGCAAGGCTGCGAGGCGACGTGTCTCGTTGTGTGGGAGCGGAGGGCTTATTGGCGAAAGGNNCAAAACGGCCTGCTGCCATCAGTGGAAAATTCCAGGATCACGCAGGTCCCTGATCCCGGACTGCTTTGTAGCGAAAAACGTGCACCGCAGGCCTTGGCAAGTCGTTTCACTAAAGTGAGGCCGAGCCCGAGGCCCTGTTGTTCGAACTTCTCCCGGTCAAATTGCTGGAAGGCGCCGATCCGGCGTTTTTGCTCCGAAGTCAGGCCCCGACCGCGGTCTTCGACTTCGAGTACACCTCGTCCATTCAAGCGCACTGAAACCGGCGAGCCCTGCGTAGAATAGTTACAGGCATTGTCGACGAGTTCTTCGACCATCGCCGCAAGATCCGCAGAATCTCCACAAATCGAAACCGCTTCGATCTCAAGCTGCAGGTCGGAGGTACGACCGGCGCGATCCGCCACCGTTTGCGCGTTTTGAGCGATGACATCGCGCACCGATTCTCCCGGTAGCATGCTTGTCCGCGGTTTGGTTCCTTCTTCGTTTATGATGAGAAGGTAGTTCCGTAGCGTCCGCTGAAGCCGCCATCCGGATGTTTCAATGTCGGTGAGTATNNTTCACACTCATCCTTTAAGATCTCAACCAGCCCGATGATTCCCGCCAACGGGGTGAAGAATTCGTGGGGTAACGCTTTATGGAGATTGGCGCGAAGACTGGTGATCACCTTGTCTTCGACGCGCCAGTTCACCCGACCTCGTTGGAGGCGCGCTTCCACGCAGCGGATAAGTTCGTCGAGGCCGAATGGCTTGACGAGAAAATCGTCGGCTCCGAGTTCCATGCCGGAGCGAGGCGTAATGTCCCGCGGATTTCCGGTCATCAGGACAACCTGTTTATGTCCCAAGTTAGGATCCTCTCGCACCATCCGGAGTACCGAACGACCATCGGTGCCCGGCATGCGGATGTCGGTGACGATGACATCGGGCAAGTTTTGGCGGGCTAACGCCANNAGCCGTAAAAACCTCAAAACCCTCGGTTTGTAGGGCGAGTGCGTAGGCACTGAGCACCGTTCGATCGTCGTCGATGATCAGGACAGTTTTCATAATTCGACGGGTGCTTTAAGGTTCATATGTTAGTTTTTTTGAATTCTGGCCGGGCGATACCAGCTATCGGCTCACCGGCCTTTCTACCGCAGTGCTTGCTTGGCGCTAAGTCGCTGATCTACCGACAGACTCTAAGGCAGCGGATCCGACCGCTCACCTGACTCGTGCTCGATCGCTTCTCTTTGATACTGATGTACGTAGCCGCTAGGACAACGACGCGCTCTGACGTCCTAGCTCGGCTGCCGAGGTTGGACGGCACCACGAGCTTCTTCTTGGCTTAAATCAGAGTTGTTTCCCAGACATTTTCTTCGGAGCGGCTCAGGTATGTCAACCCGCTGGAAGGAATGCGGTAGACTTCCGCCGTCCGGGCGCTGCACGAAAGCAGCGAACGCCCAAGATTCCTAAATTTAAAAAATTTGGAAAAAGCCGCTTAATGCACTCCGACCTTGGAATCTGCGGGAGCGAAGTAGGAATCGATCATCAAACCCGACTCGCGGTGGGATTTTCCTGACGGGCAATTTCCTTCAGAGTCATCAGTCCGGCTTTGTGCTGGGCTAGGTTGTGTTGGTTGGCCGTCTGCTCATCATCCTTCCGTGGTGCCGCGAGGTGCCGTGATCGACCCCTGCTTATCTGTCGGCCTTCTTTGAAGCGACGCGCAACAACTACGACGACGGCCTGCGCGGCATCACTGAGCGCGGTGACTGGACTGGCTGGCTGAAGTATTTCTTCAACGACGTCGCGCGGCAGTTGGAGGACGCCGAAAGCCGGGCCGAGCGCATCCAACAGCAGCTGGGCGGCTGGCGCGAGGCCGTCGCGGGAGCGGTTTGAGGGTGCCGTTGCAACTCATTGATCTCGTCGGCTCGAACCCCTTCCTTACGCCCCGCGAGACCGAGCGCCAGCTCGGGATCGCCTACACCACCGTCGTGCGCGCCATCATCGCACTGGAAGAAACAGGCGTCCTGGCCAAGGTCAGAGAAAGCAAGCGCAACCGGGTCTTCTGCGACCGCGTCATTCTGGAGATCCTCGAGGAGCCTGCGCGACTCGTGTCGGAAACACCCGCCACGAGTCGCCGGAGCACCGTGACTGATGGACTCCGAGCCACCGCCACACGTTCAACAACAACGTGCCACCTTTGAAAATCAGGTGTTCACCAACGCTTGGCAGGGTGAAGAGCCGCGGGAAGATCCAGCACAATGCGATCGAGCGTTAAACGTCGTTTGCTCTGGTTGCTCTAAATGTCACAAAAACGTCATACTTTTTGTGACAAATCGAGGCTAGTCGCGGTGCTAAATCTTAGCTTCAACGCCCCCAAGCTCTCCTTCAAATCAAGTCCGCCGGTTGATTAGATCCGCCAGATGATCTAGCGGTCTAAGAACTCGATTTCAAACGGTGTGATGTTGGCAACCCGTGAGCGAGGAAGCACCATTGTTCGAAGGTGTTCAATGAATCCTCCGATGAGCTCGGATTTCGATCCGAACTGGCTGCCCGACATGGATTCGAACCATGACTAGGCGAGTCAAAGTCGCCTGTGCTACCATTACACCATCAGGCAGTATCGAGATGGAAGGGCGAAGGTGCCGGGTTTTTTTTACAGGTCAAGGCCTTAGGTGGGCGTGTCTCAGTGATTATTTTTTAAGCTACAAGATGTTAATAATTAATATTTTGTGCGGTTATTGGCGATTGCTTTAACGGCGGGTGGACTGGGCCGGAGTGGCAGGTAAGTGGGCAGGGCGCCCGCTTGGCTGTACCTTAAGGGAGGAGGGGTAAGGTCGGAAATGCGCAGTTTAGGGGAGCTTCTGCTACTCTGTGAGGCGTGCGGTTGAGCGGTTAAGAGAGGCGGTAGGTGACAGCCCGATCTACTTTGTCACGGCTTCGGAGGCGCCGGTCTGGAGGCCAGCGTTCCCAGGGGAGCTCGCCCGCCCGCCATTTAGGAGCTCCTGGGTGGTTTCCGGGTGCGCTTAGGGTCTTGTGAGCGCGAGGAGTCCTGGCTGGCCGGCCTGTTGTAGGTGTTTGTGGAGGGCGCTGCGGGTGGCAGTCGTGCCGTCGAGGGAGAGCACTTGCTCGATCAGCTCTCGCGCTTGGTCGAGGTGACCCGCTCCCGCGAGGGCTTCGATTTTGGGACCGAAACGTTGGACGATCATGCGTCGGCGGAATTCGCGGGCGTTGGGAAAGTCCAGGGTCGAGATGCGCTGCTCTTGAGTCATTTTGAACTCAGAAAGCATGAGTTCGTAGGGAATGCCCACCAGGGCTTCTTGATAGCGCCTTTCCTTGACCAAGTCATCGAACAAGTATGACGCAAAGGCGCGTCGACGACGATCGGTAACTGGAAGTTGATCGTGAAGGTCACGATTGCGACGCGCATCGCCCAAGGTGTGGTTCAGTGCCGCAAGTTCTAGGGCCAAAATTGAGTCCGTTTCACCGGCGAGTAGGCGTTTCTCGCGGAAGTTTCTTCGCTCCTCAAGCGCCAGACGGGCAGGAGCGTAGTCGTTAAAGAGCCCTCGGATGTCCGAAAGGAGAAAGCTTTGTCGCACCCCAGAAAAACCGGGAACGCTCACCATCCCTTCGTCGTACAACCAGAGGAAGTCGTCGAGTGCTTCTGCGAACTGGCCACGCCGGGCTTTCTCCTTTGCTGCCGTTTGCACTTGGCGGATGTCGTCTCGGGTGAGCTGAGGAGACGTGGAGCGCGTTGCGAGAGTGCCCGCAGTGGCGCTTCTTGGCGTAGTCGCGAGAGAAGCCACGGTTGTCCCTGGTGGGGCCGAAGTGACCGTTATCTGGGTAGCTGTCGTTGACGCCGAAACAGCGGGGGCTGGCGAGGCAGGTACTCCAGGACTGATGGCAGAAGGCTGAGCCTTTTCCTGGCTGCTGGGTCCTAACGCGAGCTGGGTGGGCCCGGGGGCTGCGCGTTGTGGTTCTCGTACCGCATAGTAGGTCGCGCTGACGCTGATGGCCACGACGCTTCCACCCACCATCCAGGCTAGTTTGGAGGCAGCGAAAAAACTGAGCACTCCCATCCCGGTGGTAGCAGCTGCGGCCGCCAAGGCGGTTCCGGTGATGCTTGCGGCGAGAGTCGTGGGAGCGGCCATACCGGCTTGTTGGGTCAGCGCCATTGCGATGGCGGCGGTCGAGGTGGAACGGATTCCGCGCTGAGCGAAAAAACCTTGGAGCTTGTCCAGCGCGCGATCGACCCGCTTGCGAACCGTGTCTTCTTGGAGGTGGAGATACGTGGCAATTTCGGGGTAGGATTTGGATTCGAAAAAGCGCAGTGCGACGGCGTCACGTTCACTTTCTTTGAGAGAATCCAAGGCGTGGTCGAGGAGGGGACGAAGCTGATCCCAGTCGACCGCAGTCTCAGCCGGGGTTTCCGTTTCCTGCATAAGGGCATGGGCTTCTTCGCGCTGGCGCCGGCGACGTTCCGAGCGTACGAGATCCGCTGCGGCATAGCGTGCGCTCTGGTGAAGCCATCCTGTCAAAACGGGTCGCTCTTTGAGCGCGGCGGCTTTGCGTGCGAGCGCGGAGAAAACCTTTTGGGTGACATCGTGCGCGAGGTGAGCGTCGCCTCCGACCTGTCGGAGAGCGACCGAGTAAACGAGGTCGACGCGGCGTTGGACCAAAAGCGCAAAAGCGACCTCTGAACCGTCTTCCACATAACGCCGGAGCAACTCGGAATCTTCAACCATGGGAGAGTAAGTCAGAGGAGCCGCCATCTACGCCGCAGCGTAAGCTCAAGCAGGTAGCAGCTGACTGCGAGAGAGAGAAAGAACGGTGTGTTCCAGAGAAACTCGGTGCGCGTCTGGGTCACTTGCTGCGAAGGGTGATCCGGCTTGGTCTCGTGTATCCACTGGAGTGGGATCGTGTGGTCGAGAAGAGCACCTCCCGTTTGGGTAGCGAGATGAGAGAGGTGTTCGCGATCGGGAGGAACGTCGGCGAGTTCACCCGTTACCCGAGGTGTGACATCGGGAAAAATAAACGCGCGAATGGACCCCTGTTGCGAGGCGATGATCTGCCACATACCTGCTTGGTCGGCTGGCCATTCCACCGTCCACGAGGCGGGGTTCGCACTGTCGGCGCTCGTGGTAAGGACGATTTCTCGGTTTTCAGGGTTGCGAGCGATGACTCGTGGGGCGGGCTCGGGGGCGGACGACGTGAGCGTCAGCTGTTGACGCGTACCTTGGACGACGGTGGCGGGTGGACGAATAAAGTGCAGGGCGGGAGGGTCGGATCGGCGTGAGTAAGCTGAGAGCAATTGCTGCCAAAAGGTCGCCACTTGCGAAGACTGGGAGGGCTCACGCATCTTCCATTTCCAGAGAGAGTCCGTGGTAAGGACGGTACAACGCCCCCGGCCAAAGACTTGTGTCGCGGCCAGGATGTACGGCTGCCCTGACTGGGGATCGCGCAGGGTGGGGTGAATCGCCAGAATGTCGGCNNTGGCTGGAGACGAACGTGGCAGGGAAAAGACCGAGGAGGCGGCTCCTTGGTCGGTTAACACAAACGGTTGAAGTTGGCTGATCGGAGCTGCGGTTGCGGGAATTTTTTCCAAGGGGAGAAAAACGACGGGTAAGACAGCGCCCAGCGGAGCTTGAGAAAACTCAGAGGCGAATTCCTCAGGGGGATTAACGACTATGAGTGCTCCCCCTTGGCGGGTGAATTCGACCAGCGCATCCTGTTGAGCGGCGGAAAGCGAACGCGGTGTCGCCTGGAAGAGCAGAATGCAGTCGAACAGGGAGAGCGCTTTGATCTCCGTGGGAGGTTTGCCCAGAAGAGGCGCCTGAGTGTCAGCAGAGCGAGCGAGTGAGAGCCCTAAATCCGTCGAAAGGAGTGTCAACAGTTTGAAGTTTGGATCCGAACGCACGGCATCCGTCAGGTGACGCATGCCCCAGTCCAAGCCATTTTGAAAGACGAGTACATTGATCAGTCGTTCCTTGGCAGCCATCACCCGGGTCGCGCCGCGACCGATGACGGGGTCTTCCTCGGTTTCGCCCCATCGCAGAGAGAAGGCGACCGTTTCCGGTTCAATCACGATGACGCTCTTTTTCCAAGGAATGACGGTAGCTCCTAACGGAAGCTCGATGGTCTCGACGCTTATCCTGCGCTCGTTCTGCCAAAGAGAGACGCGGACAGAACGATCCGAGCGTGAAAAGGCCTCTAGGGTGGCTTCGAGAAAAAATTCGGTGGCCTGAAAGGCAGTCGCGGGAACCTGGAGGTCACGAACTCGGAAGTAGGGTGAAGGTCGGCCCGAGCGATTTGTTCCCGTAATANNCCGAGGCCGTCAGTCAGGGCAACGATGGCGGAGGGACGTTTCTCCGGAGCGACTTTCAGGAGACGGCGGAGGGAGTCGTGGAGAAGTGTCGTAGTGGATGAACCATTACGCTGACGGATATTTTCGAGGGAATCGATCGCCTGGAGCGTCGATGCAAATTGGTAGTAGTCGATCGATTCGAAGTGGTTCTGGGCTGCTTGTTCAAAGCGTGGCCAGCGATTCAAAGCATCGTCGAGTCGGGTGCGTCCCCGATTGTCGGGGGTCGTCATGCTGTCTGACTGATCTACGACTACGGCAAGACGTTCCTGACGAGGAGGCATATCCTCCTTTGGGAATTCAACGGTGGCCGTTTCCTCGCTCGTAGAGNNCGATGGGGTTGGCGAGGCAGAACAGGAGTGCTGTGATTGTGGCGGTGCGTAAGAACGTCAGGAGCGCCGTCGAGGCGAGCGTCAGAGGAGTGACTGCAGTGCGGTAACTGATCCAAGCTAACAACGCGACGATCCCACCCGCGCATCCGAACAGCACCCAGCCCGCTTCTGGCGGGGCTCCTGATAGCGGACCTCCAAAGGTCCACTGAGCGTATTCGAGGCCTTTCATTGCGGTGGAGTGCTCTCCAACTTAGGCGCTACCTCGCTTGAAAGTGCCTGAAAATACTGAGAGACCGCTGGTTGGTAAGCGGGCGGTGCTTCGTGCGATGACGAGGTGCGCAGAATGTGAGCACGTGCTTCCGTGGGGAGCGTGGCCTGGGTTTCTTGAATTAAACCGCTGACACGGGGAGCCAATTCGGCGGTAAACTGGTAGAGTTTTTCTAGGGCGGGTCCTCGGCCAGGCGGAGGGGGAACGCTCGTGTGGATTTGCGCATTAAACGGTTGATCGTGTTGCGCAGACCCGGGCCGAAGGCGTGAGGAGGCGCTTTGGAGAGGCGANNGCGACGCCGGTGCAGGAGCGCGAGCGTGACTTAAGCTGCTTGATGCTCCCGAACTCGGCGATGAAAGATTGCGCGAGCGGTCAGATTGAAGCTCGAAATCCAGGCGGCGCGTTTCACGAAAGAGGGGTGCCATGAGGACCAGCGCCTGGTGTTGTGCGCTCATTGCATGGGAAATTTCGTAAGCTGCCAGTTGATGACGAGCGAGGCTCATAAGGCGAAAGACCTCGTTCCAAATTTGCAGCTTCTCACTGTCACGTTCGGTGGCCTGGATTTCCCGGAAAGCGTCACGGCGGATGTCTAGCTGACGACGAGCGAGATTTAATGGATCAAGAGGGGCCGCAGCTCGGTTGTTTTCGACCGATATCTGGTGCTGGTAATGCGCGGTATCCTGAAAGAGACGGCGCTGTTGTGAGTACACGTCTTCCTTTGCCGCGGCTGGGCGCGGCGCGCCCTCTTTAATCTCCTTCTCGGGAAGAACCGGTTCGTCCTTCTCGGCAACGTAGAGGAACTGAGCGGCCGATGATACGGAACGCTGGGTTCCCGTGACCGCATTGCTCGTATCGGAGTCACTGAGACGAGCGTGCAAGGTGTAGGAAACAAAATCTCCTGGTTGAAGCGTGAGTGACGTAAGCGCGAGGTCGACTTCGAAGAGGTTTTCTCTCGCAGAAGGAGAGCGAACCGACGCGACGCTTTGGGGCGGGTTTCCTGAAATGCTCAGGTGTAGTTGCGAATCGCGGTAGACGCGGGAGCGATGACCTCGGGCAACCAGTCTCACGGTTTGCGTAGGCGTGACACGCAGATGGTCGTCTGGGCGCAACCATGTCAGCTCGAACTGCGATCCCGTGGGTTCAAGAANNTGCGGTGGTCGGCCCGAGGCTGCAGCGAGACGTTGTTCTTCCGCCAAGGTTTTTTCATAAAGTTCTCGGACATGAGCCGCGCCCTCTTGAGCGGCCTGGGGTAATTCATTCCTCAGGTCCGCCAGGTTTTGCAGTGCCCGTTGTTGACCTGCGGCGGGTTCACCCAACGCGTATTGCGCTTGGGCGCTTTCCTGGGCAAGGGTTTCGAACCGTTGGGCTAGATTCTCTCTCGCTAGCGGGTTGCCCTCGGGCGGCGAGTCGAGAAGCAAGCGTACCTGGCGATCCAGGTGAGCGTCGTGGAGTTTATTTTCCAGGTCACGGAGGCTGGCAGCGGCGGCGGCCGATCCGTACTCCTGTTGATGACGGGCTTCTGACTGGAGATACTCGCGTACGCGGTAGGTACGCGCTGCCGCCGTGCGTGTTTGATCGCCAAGAGACTCCTGCGCAACCTGACGTACATCATTCGCTGAGCGATTCAGGGCTTCCTGAGCGAGACGCAGCGCTTCTTGGGCTCGAGTGAGACTTTCAGCTTTCTGAGCGGAAAGGGCCTCTTCTAACTGGTGAGCGGCTTGAGAAGCGGGTTCGAGCGCTGCGAAAAGGTCTCCCTCGTTGAGCTGACGCTGGGCCTCCTTGGCAGCTACCAAGGCGGATGTAAGTTGATCGTGCAGTGTTGGCTCTCCTTTCGTTTGTTCCCGTAGTGACTCCATCTCACGGACGGCTTTGCTCTGTTGGTCGAAGAGCTGAGAGGTAGCAGGAGACGGTTGAGTGAGAGCGTGTGCGAGTTGAGATTGCTGTGAGGTGACGGCTTCGAGGCGAGCTGCAGCGGTGTGTTCGCGGTGGGGGAGATCGTTGAGCGGGTTGAGGACATGATGTTCGCTGTCGCTGATCACACGATCGCGATGAGCGCGAAGAGCGTCGGTTGCGCTTCGTTNNGACTCGCTTGTCGTGTGGAAGCGAGTTCACCGGCTTCGAGATGGCGTGCCGTGGAGGAGGTGGCGATCGCAGCGGCGCTCATACTCGAGTCACTTCCGTAGTACTCATTCGCCTTTGCCTGTTGATCGAGCGAGGTCGCCAGGGAACGCTGTTTCTGCGCGACTGCTTTCATCGTGTCGTTGGTCAGCAGACTTTTGTCGGGAGGTACGAGAGCAGACTGCAAAGTGAGATGGCTACGCTTGGCTTCCCGCACCGCCTTGAGGCGATCGCTGTGTGCCCCGTCGAGGAGTCGATCCGGCAAAATCTCGTGAGCTTCGCGAATTTCAACCCACTGCGATGGAGTCTGCGCCCGAGCCGGATCGGTCGTGGCACCTGAGAGAGGAGCCATACTCAGGGAATAGCTGACCACGTCGAAAGGGCGAGAGGGTAGTGTCGACAGGTCCAGCTGTCCTTTCACCCAACGTTCACCGGGTGGAAGTTGGGTGGCAATTTTCTCTACCGAGTGAGTGACACCATTGATCTCGATCTTGAGGAAGAGGTCGTAGGATTCCTTTTGCGAAGAGAGCGCAGCTTGGAAGGGAATCAGATCGCTCGAGGTGGCTCTCTGGGTACCTTGGGGGTTGTGCCACTCGACGGAGGCATTCGACGCATCCAACTTAGTCCCAGGGGTGGCGTCTGCCGACAGACTCGCGTCGAAGCGTGCCATCTCTTGGGGTGCGGGTTTCACCGTGGAGCTGAGAGCCGGCAAGGGTGTGAATCCTCTACGCGAGAAAACGTCCAACCCGTAGGTTCCACCCAGGGCGACGAGTGCGGTCAGGCTCAGCCACCAAGCCCACGCGGACGGGAGGCGTTGATTTGAGAGAAAACGATCGGTCTCGTCGCGCAAGGCGTGCGCGAGCGCATCCTGTCGTGGAAGCGACTCTGCGAGCGCTTCGAATCGATTAGAAGCGGCGAGGTCACGGTCTAGTTTTTGAGCCGTTTGACGAAGAGAAGGGCGGTGGAAAAGGAGCTGCAGGGCGGTTCCGCTGGCAAAGACGAAGGCTGTGCCGAGGCGGAGTCCGTCAGAAGCGGAAGTCTTTTGCAGCACAAAGTCGACGATCAGCGCGGTGGATAACCCCCACAAGATGGGTTGCCATCGGAATCGACGGTGTTGCCGGAGCAGGTACTGAGAGGCGCTTCGGTTCACGGGTACGTTCGATTGGAAATGCCCATCTCTAAAACGAGGAGGATGAGCGCAAGGAGCAGCAGCCACCACCACGTGTCGCGTTCCTCCACCAAGGTGGGGTCTTTTGGCGATGGGGTTGGCTGGCGCTCAGTTTCTGCCGGCTCTGTCTCTTCTACTTCCAAATGCTTGAAGTCGCTGGGAGTCGGCCACGGTGATAAGTCGGATTCCTCGGGTGAAAGATTGACTGCGAAGTAGCGGACCACGCTTTCGTCGGTGAACGAATATAGGCCCGGCGTGGTGGGTGTGATGCTCCCATTCCCCTGCTGGGAGACGACGGGGCGCGGGGTGTCGAGGGCAGACCAGGTGCCGGCGCCCGGCAAGGCCAAGGGTTCGCTGACACGACTGCCTTGAGGCTGTTGAGTTTGGTTTTCGGAAAGCCAGAGGATTCCCTGGTGGACAAACGGCAACCAGGCGGCCTCCACTGGAAAATTGGAGGAGCCCCGTGACTCATTGAATCCCGTGGCAAGTATCCGTCCCTTACCGACGTAAAATTCAACCATGGCAGGGGTACGATCCGCCCATTGGGCGAGGACTTCGACTGCGGGACCTCGCAAGCTCCATCCTTGCTGAAAGCGGATGGTGAGCAAGGGAAGCAAGCTGTGGTTGGCAAAGGGAGCGAGTAATGGGTGCTGTAGGGCGAGGTCTCGAAGATGGGTTCGCTGGGAGTTGGCCAGCGGGAGAGCAGAGAGGTGGACATCCTGCTTCTTGAACCAAGCTTCCTGTTCCGGGGAGCCATCGCAGAAGATCCAAGCGGAGCCGCCTGCCTCCAGAAAGTCGTCTAGCTGACGGACATGCTGGGGTGAAAAGGGATGGGGCCCGCGAAGGAGGGCGACGGACGTCGGGTTCCACGGTGTCCCGATCTCAGGAAATGGATGCTGATGGATCTCCGTGAGCGTTTGGGACGCTGTGGATAAGGAGAGCAAGGCGTGTTGGAGGTAATCCGTGTCGCTCGGGGCGGGCGGCGGGCTCACCATGACCCTACGATCGGAGACAGAGGGCAAGGCGACGTAGACGTGGTCATCAGCAGGCTGATCGTCGGCTGATAGACTAGCTCGAAGCGCCAGTGCTTCTTGATTCCTTGAGTACGGGAACTCTGCGTGGATTTTCGCGGTTTTTCCCGGTGCGAGACGAGCGGAGACGCTTCCCAGCCTTTGGTCATGAGCGAAAAAAGTGATCTCACGTTCTTCCTCTTGGGCCCCCCCGTTGAAGACGTGCGCTTCAAAGCGCAGATGGTTACCGGGGCCTCGGCGGGCATTGAGGGCAACTAAGGCCGCTTGACGTTTGGGAGCGGCTGGAACAGCGGGAGTGAGCAGATGGATACCGCCGGGAAGACTGCGCTGAAAATTAGCTTTCAGCCAAGCGGCCTGTTGGCTGTCCCCGGCTAAAAGAATTTCTTTGCGCTGAGCGGTGGCGAGCGCGAGGCGAGCCGCGGCCACGTCAAGCCCAGGACGGTAGTCCGAAGATTCGTAGCCTTGAGGAAGTCGTTTCAGTACCGTTTTGGCTGCTTCCAGGTCGTAGCTCAGGGGAACGAGCCAAGACGGCGTGGGATGGAGCATGAGCACACCCAACTGATCCGGTGGTCGTAGCTTCGCTAATTGGGGAACTAGCCAGGCCTCGACAGCTTCGCGTCTGCCTTGAGCCAGCATGCTGGCGGAGTTGTCCACAGCGACAATGACCGCGCGATTGTTTTCGCTGTGTTCGAGTGGCCAATACGGACGGGCGAAGGCGAAGACGATTCCGGCGATGGCGAGACAACGCAACAGTAGGACCAGGTTTTTCCGGAATAGCTGTCGACGATATTGTCGCACTGCCTGTCTGCCTAACAGGTCTAAAGACGGGAATGGGGTGAGTTTTCGAGACGTTCTTTTCAGCAGGTGCAACCACAGAGGCACGCTGAGCGCGGCGAGAGCACCGAGGAAAGCAGGCCACAGGAAATTCATCGCGATGACGGGGCGATTGCCTGCAGGCACGCGATCAAGCCGGGGAATGGGCTTTCGTCCGTCCGGAGTGTGATCCAGCGGGCTTGGGTCTCTCGGAAAATCTCTGCCAAGTCGTTTTGGAAACGAGCGAAGCGCTGCAGGTATGCGGCGCGTGCGGCTCGGCTGTTTACAGGGAGAGTCGCGCCCGTTTCCAAATCAGCAAACAGCCCATTATCATCCATAGAGAAGGTGATCTCGGTGGGATCTAAAACCTGGATACCAATGAGCTCTAAACGCTGTGCTTGGTATTCACGAAGCACCGCGCTCAGAGGATCCGGATCTTCATAGAAGTCGCTGACGAGGATTATCCTGCTTCCGCGAGGAAGGAGGGTCGCGAGACGACGTAGCGACCGGATGAGGGAGAGACTCTCGGGCTCCGGTGGTGATTCCAGCCGCGCTAACAGCGCGCGGTGGTGCGCGGGGGACGAGCGGATGGGAAGAAAATCGAGAATACCGTCGCTTTCGCGGTTGGAGACATCGCCCAGCAAAGCGAGACCGAGCGAATCCTGTTGTCTCCTGACTAGGAGCGCGAGGGCAGCCAAGAGCGTGCGAGCGAGGTCAAGCTTGGTGGGGAGGTCGGGACGGCTTCGGTAACGAAGAGACCCTGAGAGATCTATGGCGAGGCAGGTAGCTTGCTGGTTTTCGTCTTCGTACCGTTTAATGGCTAAACGATCGGAGCGTGCGTAAAGGCGCCAATCGAGACGTTTCAAATCGTCGCCCACTTGGTACGAGCGGTAGTCGGCGAATTCCGGCGAGGTCCCTTTGAGTAGACTGCGATGCTGCCCTTTGAAGGCATTCTCGACCAAATAGCGAGCTCGCAGCGCGACCGTGGGAAGCGCGTTGAGGACTGAGAGGTTAATGAGGCGCGATGATGACCTCAGCGTTCGCAGCGTTTCTGGAGGTATTTTGGTCGAGGCCATAACGATCCCGCTCGCGGAGGCGCGGTCAACCTGAGCTCAGTAATTCCTGAATCAAAGCGTCAGCGGTCACTCCGTCGGCTTCCGCCCGGTAGTTGAGGATTAAACGATGGCGGAGTACGAGGTGGGCAGACGCCGCTACGTCCTCACGGGAAACATTGAGGCGGCCGACGAGCGCTGCGTGCGCTTTGCCAGCCAAGGCGAGGAACTGCGAGGCCCGTGGTCCTGCGCCCCAGCGAACGTAGCGTTTGATTTTATCGGGACAGCCTTCGCTCTCCGGACGAGTGCGGCGGACTAGGTCCACGGTGAATTCAGCGACCGATTGTGGGACAGGGATGACTCTCACGGCGCGTTGTAGACGGATAATTTTCTCTCCTGTTAGCAACGGATTGATAGGCTCTTCAAACGACTGAGTGGTGCTGAGCAAAACCTGCACTTCTTCCTCCCGCGTCGGATAGTGAACATGCAGGCGAAACATAAATCGGTCTAGCTGAGCTTCCGGAAGTGGGTACGTGCCTTCCTGTTCAATAGGGTTTTGGGTCGCGAGAACAAAGAACGGGGCTTTGAGCGGGTGAGTCGTTCCGGCCAGAGTGACCCGGCGTTCTTGCATGGCCTCAAGCAGANNGGACCAAAGATGGGTCCAGGAACAAAACGAAAGGCCCTTTTTCCGCGGTCCGATTCCTCGATGATTTCAGAGCCAAGGATGTCGCCCGGCATTAAATCTGGCGTAAACTGGATACGGCGGAAGTCCAAATTGAGACACTCAGCGAGACTTTTCACCATGAGCGTCTTGGCCAAACCGGGGGCACCAATCATCAGGCAGTGTCCCTGAGCGAGCAGGCTAACGATCAGGTCGCGCAGGGCTTCTCGCTGTCCGATGATACGTTTTCGCAACTCGCGGTTGAGCGAGGTGAAGAGCGAAGGGATTTCCGCGAGCAAGGCGACGTCAAGTGAGGTCGTTTCCTGAGAAGAGGTTGAAGGCATGAGAAAACGTTACCGGGTAAGGGCGTAGAGGTAGATGTTGGTGGCGGTTTGGACAGCCGCCGTGGCCAGGGCAGACTTGCGGCCGTCGATCTTGGCGTAGCCAGACCACGTACATTGGAACCCATTCATTGCCATAATGGCGATGGTTCGGCCTTTANNTGCTGAGGGAATCGGGCGATCTTTGAGGACGAAGAAGAGCGAGTATGCGGGGTGGGAGGTCTCCACCGTGCGAAGAGTCAGTTCAGGAAACTCGGTGCGAAGCCGCGCCACGTGAGTTTCGAGGACTTTGTCCGGATCTGGGTTCACCTGGATATTGCGGCAAAGGTCGATGAAGAGGAACCCGCCTCGTCGCAGGTATTCGGCGACTTGGGTGAGCTCATTTTCTTCTAATGCAGATATGCTCTGACTGTAGATGAACGGATATTCGCACATCGCTTCGAGCTGGCTGGCGGGAACATTTCCCAGTTGGACGCGGGCTCCGGGAAAGGCGTGGGAAGCGATGAATGCCACGAGGGAGTCGTCGTACTCTGCGTGGCGATTCCAGTAAGGATCTGTCTTGGTCTGCAGACGAGCCCATAGAAAAATCGAGGAAGGTCCGGGGGTGCTGGTACGGTCGTTAGCCGACGCCGTCACCGCGGCTATGAACAGGTATACGATGCCTAGAACGTTGAACAAGGATCGCAGTACGACGGTTACTTAGGGGGAGGGGACACACTCTATCGTCGAATAAAGGCGTAGGCGATATCCGGTTACCGTCGTCGCCGGCGTGCACCAGTGGCACATAATAACGGAATCGGCATGTACTTTAGCCTGCCGGGTGCAGGGGACGCGCTCAACGAGAGAGGGCATAGAGGTAGATATTAGTCGCCATCTGGGCGGAAGCCGTGGCCAAAACGTTGCGGTCGCTGAGGGTGATGGCGGCTCGGGACCATCCGCATTGAAATCCATTCAAGCCTATGATCCCGATGACATGTTTTTGTGAAATGAGCGCATAGAGGGGATAACGTCTCTCCTTGTTGGCGCTCGGGGGCCGTTCTTCCAGTTTGTAGAAAAGGGTGTAAATGGCGTGATCAGTTAGCAGTGCCTGAACCGAAAGATCGGGGAAGCCTTTTCTGAGAATGGCGGTTTGGGCGTCGAGGAACTCATCTTCCTTAGGGTTGATGCCCCGATTGCGACAGGCGTCGATGAAGAGGAAACCGCCACGGCGGAGGTATTCGATCAGGTTGCCGCTTTCTTGGTTACTCAGTGAGGCGATGGTTTGACTATAGAGAAAAGGAAATTCGCAGAGGTCCTCTACCCGGAGTGCTTGAACACTTTTAAGTTGCGGTTCAGCTCGAGTCGAAAGGCTGTCCGCCATGAAGGCGATCAGGGACGCATCGGACTCCTGGTGGCGATTCCAATAGGGATCGGGAGTTTGCAGCCGGGCCCAGCTGATGGCGGTGGGGGCTGAGGGCGTTCTGGAGTAGCCGTCGAGGAGTGGGGCCGCGAGAGCAAAGAAGGCAAGGAGACATCCGCGGAAAAAAGTCATACCGAGGGAGGGTCAAAAAAGGGGAGGAGGGGGGACGCTATTGAGTCCATACCGACGATTAGCCGTTGCCCACTGCAAAACCGGACAAAAAATTCACTTTTTTCTGCTCGCGGCTCTCCTTCGAGATCGTGGCGGCTCTTTGACCAGAGTGGGGATTTTAGCAAAAAGCGGAGGATGAGACACGCGCCGGCGGTATTGCCTTGAGCTGTGGGTTCGAGATGCTGGTCGTGTGAGGAGAACTTTGGTTTTTGTCCAGTCTTGGGGCATGCTGGGACGCTTCGCTCTGGCGAGCGTCCTCGGGGTGAGCTTTGCCGCGGGACTGGGCGGTTGTGTGCGTTTTTCAACTCCTTCTTCGACGACGCATGCGTTGGCTCCACTGGATGTAGTTCCGGAGGTAAGCCGGGGAGCCACACTCTACCGTTTATTTCAAGGACGCTGGCCAACCACCACTGAGGAGTTGGAGACGGGCCTACGTTCAGGTGGAATTGAGCCGACTTTTCTACAACGCACTACGGCATTCTCCGTGCAGGAGGTTTCATCACGTTCTATTCTCTACCACCTCCGCTTTGCCGGAGGAGGATTCTCCGAGGTCAGGATCAATCTGAATCCATNNTAGAAGACGCGTAGTTTATTTTACGATACTGTATTTGCGTGGTGAGTTATGCGGAGAGCACTGCTGGTTCCAGGATGGTTTTCGCAGTTCTTGGTCGATAAGGGGTGGAACCCATCGGGAGTGCTGCGGTCCATATCCGTTACGATGAAACCTGATCACTCATCTGCCGAAGACGAGGTGGTTCAACTGGAGCGAAGGTTCTGGGATGAAGCCGCCAACCCGGCCTTTGTGGAAGAAGTTTTTGCCGACGAAGGCATCACCATTTTTGAGCCAGCTGAGGTCATTGAAAAAGCCGAAGTTGTCGAACGCTCCGCCACTGNNGAGCAATGGACGCAAGTGAAGCTGGAAGACGTCACTGCGAGACAGTTGACGCCGGATTGTGTCGTCGTTGCGTACCAAGGAACGGCCCGAAAAAAAGGAGAGAAAAAGGACTATCGGCGAAGCATTTGCTCGACCTACGTCCGCCGGGGAGGCCGCTGGCAGCTAGGAGCTACGGTGCACACGGAGGTGAAACGGCAGAAAAGCTGAGATGACGAAAGGCTGAAAAGCTGAAATTGAATTTTGGCGGGCGCCGGGTGGTCAGCATGTGTCATTTCGGCGCCTTACCTTTTGGCGTACGGGTAGGTTCGGACGCGTTTCCTGGTGGAGTGACTCATTGGGAAGGGGTTACGGATACATCTGGAATGTTGGTGAATTTGGGCATCCGTGGATTTCGCCTGAATTACCTTCACGATAGTTTTCGAAAACTTTACGTGGAAGTCATTGCCCTGGCGGCGAGAGATTCTAGGTTGCGGGCATGTCTTTGCTCAACCGACGCTCTTTTCTCAGGACAGGCTTGATTGGTTCTTTGACGATCCCCGCTTCTCTGCGGTTGGCGTCGGCGGCTCCGGGTTCGCAGGAAGCGGATCGGCGGCTCGCCCGCGAAGCGGGTCGGGCGAAGAATGTTATTTTCTTGGTCAGCGATGGGATGAGCCTAGGCACGTTGACTTTGGCTGAGCGTCACCTGCGCCGTCAGGAAGGTCAGGGTACGCATTGGTTGCAGTTATACTCTCGCCCTGGGGTACGTCGCGCCTTGATGGATACTTCCTCGGCAAGCTCGCTTGTCACCGATTCTGCAGCGGCGTCCTCGGCTTGGGGCTGTGGTGTGAAGGTTGCTAATGGGGCGATTAATTACGCGGCGGATGGACGTCCGTACGATCCGATTCTGCGTTTGGCGCGGGCGGCAGGCAAATCCACTGGATTGGTTTCCACGGCGCAGATTACCCACGCCACGCCCGCTGGGTTTGCCGCGCAAGCGACGGCGCGTTCGGAAGAGACAGAAATTGCGGTACAGTACCTAGAGGAGGAAGTGGATGTACTTCTCGGTGGTGGGGTGAAGTTTTTTGATCCTGCCCTGCGCAAAGATAAGCGCGACCTCTATGCAGACTTCGCCCGTGCGGGCTATCAGCTCGCGCGCACGCGTGAACAACTTTTGGCGGCGCCGGTCGAAGGCTCTACGCTCGGGTCAGCCAGCCGCATCTTGGGCACCTTTGCTGATGGGCACGTTCCGTACACGCTGGATCACCGGGCAGATGCCACGTTGCGGACTGAGGTTCCGACCTTGGCGGAAATGTCGCGGGCGGCTCTGCACCGTTTGGCGCTCAATCCTCGAGGATTCGTTCTTCAGATCGAAGGGGCCCGCGTTGACCATGCGGCGCACGCGAACGACCTGGGTGGTTTGATTTTCGATCAGTTGGCGTTTGATGACGCGGTCGCCGAGGTGGTTCGTTTTGTGGAAGGGCGTGACGACACGCTGGTGATCATCACCAGTGATCATGGGAATGCGAATCCAGGCCTAAACGGCACGGGCGGGAGTTTCGACAGTCGCGGCGGCAGTTATGGCGACACGCAGAGCTGCTTCGACCGTCTCGTGCAATTCAAGCAGACCAATTCCTGGATCGTGGCTGGGTTGGATAAGGACAGTTCTTTGGCCCAGATTCGGGATCGCGTGCGTGAGGCCAACGGGATCGCTCTGCTGGAGGATGAGGCGGATCTGTTCCGACGCGCGTTGCGCAAGGATCCGTCCCCGCGGGAGGCCTATCGCGTCCGGAACACCCCGATTGTCACGCTCGGACAGCTCATTGCCAACTATACCTCCGTCGGTTGGACGGGAACGCAGCACACTACCGACTACACTGAGCTGGCAGCCTTTGGGCCGGGAAGTGAACCCATTCAAGGTTTGGTGCAAAACAACGACCTCTTTCACGTCATGACCCACGCCCTGGGGCTGGCGGTACCGCAGCCGGCGAAGAAGGTGGCGTGAGGCGTCTTTGCTCCAACAGCACTTCCTTTTTCCCGTCCCGCCTCGGCTAGCTGCTAGCCATCATGAACCGCGGCCGCTTCCAACTCGCGACGTGTGACTGCAGATGCGCGATCATTTGAGCAAACATACTTTCGGTGGCGGAAACAGGTAGATTCACTAGGGGGTCAGCGAGGACGGCGTGAAAAGCCAGCTCGAGGTCCTGAGCGAGACCCGCTTGCAACGTGAGTTGTTGCACGCCGATGACGCGACGGACGAGAACTGCCGCCGCAGGGGGGAGGAGCGGAGCTTTTTCGGGAACGCACTGGTCTTCGCTGACACGGGCAAACGTCTCAACGGTGTGGCCNNGTGGCCTTGGGGCAGATCGGGAGCCTGCCCTTGGTTGGTCAGGTTGAGGTGAGTGCGTAGGGAGGGGCCGCCTGAGAGCGCTTCGATCAGTCTGACGCCCTCTTCATCACTCGAACGGAGTGCACGTTCCTGATACGTGCGGACTGAGGGATCGGTCAGTCGAGAGCGGGCGAGGCGCCAGCTATACGGCGTGATCGGCACACCCCAGCGATGGAGATTGGCTGCGTCCGTGGCGTACCACGGCACAAATTCGACCAGGTGACGATCGCCGGCGGCTCCGAGGGCGCCGAAGCGGCGGAAAAGATCTGCCGCGACTAAACCCGCACCTTTGAAGTAGCGGCCCTTTTTCTCAAGGTCTGCGGTTCTCTTGGCTCGTGATCGGAAATACTGAGGGGAGTCGATCGAGGCCTGTAAGAGTGGGAAGAGTGGCTGACCTTGCCACTGTGCTGACATGGCCCAGGTAAAGTGATTGATCCCGCTTAATCCAAGCTGGATTTCTTGTCTTGGGATAGCCGGGACCTCGAAGTGAGTGATGGCGATTTGGGCCAGCCGCTTTTGCGTATGGAAAACCTCGTGACAGCACCCCATCGCTTTAATGTGGGGCCATCCCGCCTTCAGAGCCTCCAGGCAGAGGGTCATGGGGTTGGTGTAGTTGATCACCCAGGCGCGAGGGCAGTAGCGGGCGATTTGACGGCCGAAGTTGACGTAAAGAGGAATGGCCCGGAGAGCGCGAGCAATGCCGCCGGGTCCGGTTGTATCTCCTACCGGTTGGACCACGCCAAATCGCTCTGGAATGATCAGATCAGCAAAACGAGCGGAGGTAGGTCCTGGCTCAATCGAGAGGACGACAAAGTCTGCTCCCTGCAAGGCGTGACGGAGCGACGTGACGGCTCTGACTTTAAACTGCGTACGTGCTTCGGGGCGGGAAAAGATCGCTTTGGCGATATCGGCATTCTTGCGAGCCGCTGCGAGATCGAGATCATAGAGATCGACCTGTCCGGTCAGCTGAGTACTCAGGGCAAGCTCTCCCAAGAGATCGCGGGCCCAGTACCGACTTCCCCCGCCGATGTAGGCGATTTTAACCGTGGTCGATTTCATTAAAAATAGAGAGGAGGAACGAAACGTTCCTCCTCTCTTGGGTCCAGACTCTTCAAGACGCTCGATAAGATTTAGAACTTGTACGTGACCGAGGCCGACAGATTGCGCGGGTTTCCGATATAGACGGAGAAGCGTGTCTGGCTGGCGGCGTAGTCCATCTCATCGAATAGGTTATTCACTGCGATCCGATAGCCCCAAGCGCCGCGTGAGTAGGTGAGGTTTAGATCCGTGAGCGTGCGCGAAGGTAAGTAGAATGAGGGTTGATTGGGGATCAGCTGCGTCGATGTGCTGGCAGCAGTGTAGCCAGAGGCTTGGTCCCCAGCCCGCCGACCTAGATAGTTCAAACCAAGTCCTGCGGCTAGCCCCTCCAAGCGACCCGACTTGAACTCATAGCGGACGAAGAGAGCGCCCATCTTTTCCGCAGAACCTCTAAATTCTACGCCGTTCGGATCGCGATTGGTGGTATCCGCATAGCTGGCAATGATCGAAAGTTCTGAAGTGAGCGCAGCAGTGAGCTGATATTCCCATCCCTTTGCTTTGCGTGACGTCACTAGTGCCGGAAGCAAAACAGGAGGAGGTGGCGAGGTAAGGTTAGCGGGATTGGCGATCGTGTAACCACTCTGATCGATTTCATAGTAGGCGAGACCGGCGATCAGTCGCTTGTTGAGCAATTGTACTTTAACCCCGATTTCGTTTTGAGTGCCTTCCGCGAACGTCGGAGCGNNTCCATTGGTAACCTGTTCGAAGTTTGACGAGGGAACGGCGTTCTCTGAGTGCCCATAGTAGAGGGAGACGTCCGAGATCGGTTTGACCACGACGCCGTAGTTAACCGTCGTTGCATTTCCATCACCTGAGAAAATGCGACCGTTGTTGGTGAGGCGATTTCCAAAGATTCCATTGAATGAAAGATTGGCGACTCCTCCGGACAGGATTAAGCGCTCATTCAAAAAGGAAGCCTTTTCAGTCAGGTAGAACTGTGCTCGCGTTAATTCTCGCACGCGGTCCGTGTTCAAAGCCGCCTGCGTGGGTGGGTTGGAATCGCGAACGAACGCGTCGAGATTGAATGGTTGAGCGGTTTGGATACGAGCGGTCAGGTGTTGTTGTTCAAACCCATAGGCAAAGCCCACCGTAGTCAGGGACTTCACATAGGCGCCTTCCAACGAATAGGCCCAGTCATTTTGCAAGTCGCGATAGCGAAGCACCTGGGTCTGAAACGTTCCCGAGTGGGTGAAGGTTCGACTGAGGGCGGGCGCTGGAGTTGCCGTGTAGGGAGCCGTTGACGAATAGATGAGGCCTCCGACCCAGAGTCCGGTGAGAGGGTTGCGAGATCCGCCTTGGGTATTGGGTCCCCAGCCGAAGCCGCTGTCCGGCGTATCAATCTCCGCGATCCGGCCGGCGACACGGACGGAAAGGCGGTCGGTCACATTAGACGTGAAAAGGAGTGAGCCCGTATGTGAAAGCACCTTTCTGAATTCGACCGCATCATCCAACGCCGGGCTGAAATCATGGGCGATACCGGGGAGCAGTCGAAAAGCATCCTGGGTTCCTACCGTGGGATCGACGGGTAGGCCCTCGAGCACATGGGTACGGAAATTGTAGTATTCGTACCGAAGCGTGAGTTCGGACGAGGGAGCGAGCCGCCAAGTCAGGGAGGGGCTGAAAAACTGTGATTTCCGAAAAGAGCGGTCGATATAGCCTTCGCTGTCGTGGAGAGATCCCACCACCCGATAGGCCAGCGTGCGCTTCGAGTTTATCGGACCCGTGGAGTCGGCTTCGATTCGGTTTGAATCGTACTGCCCCGCTTGAACGGTAACGTAGCCGGACGCACGAAACTGAGGGCGCTTGGTGACCAGGTTGATGGTTCCGCCCGGAACGCCGGCCGGTTGGAGCAAAGAGTCAGGTCCTTTGATGACTTCCATGCGTTCGATTCCCGCGCTGTCGTAGTTGGCTTGATCATTAGTGGAAAAGCCATCGACCCGTCGGCCATCAGATTGGAAACCTCGGATGTTCACGCGATCCAGCCCGTTGGGAATGGTCGCCTCGCTTATTCCCGCGACGTACTTGGCGGCATCAAGTACCCGGAGGGTTCCGACGTCTTGAATGAAATCGCGAGTCAATACGGTCACGGTTGCCGGCGTATCCATGACGCTGGCACGGATGCGCCCTCCAGTGGCGCTTTCGTCCGCTTGGTATCGGGCNNAGCGTCAGCACCTCTTCCTCAGCTGCAGGCGGTGAGGAGGGCGGCGAAGATGCGCCCTGAGATCGAGCGAGGCTGGGCACAGTGAGCGCACAGAGTGCTAATAGGGCAGGCTTGGGAAACCAGTGGGCAGAGGGCATGGCGAGAAACAGTCGGGGTGGGGGCTGACGGGGCGGGGCAGCGAGTTCATCACTGCTTGACCATCGAGTGAGGTTAGGTCTCGCCGAGAATGATGAAACTCGGTGGTTGCGTCAGGCCGCTCACATGTGCAAGCGTTGCAGAAATACTGGATTCGTGAGGTTGATAGATTCCTTATGAGTGTTACGCTCAGTCACATAGCAAAAGCCTGTAGTG
>DKKJ01000182.1 GCA_002455175.1 Opitutaceae bacterium UBA6669 | reverse complement strand
GTCGTTTCCGTTTACTCTACCAAAGTGGTGCGGCAGCGCATGCCGGTTAACCCGCTCTATCGCCAGTTTTTTGGTGATCAACTTCCGGAGCGTGAGTCGAGAGAAGACGGCCTTGGCTCCGGCGTCATTGTTTCCACAGATGGCTACATCCTGACTAACAACCATGTCGTCGAAGGAGCCGACGAGCTCAATGTCACACTCCCAGATAATCGAGAATGCAAAGCCAAAGTGATTGGCTCTGATCCGCAGACTGATGTGGCGGTCATCAAAATCGAAGCGGAGTCCCTGCCGGTAGCGACATTGACCGACAGCGACAATCTGCGGGTGGGCGATATGGCGTTTGCCATCGGAAATCCTCTCGGTATCGGGCAAACAGTGACCATGGGGATCGTTTCTGCTTTGGGTCGAAACAACCTCGGGTTGCTGAATCGGGACAATCAGATGGGGTATGAAAACTTCATCCAGACAGATGCCGCGATCAACATGGGGAATTCGGGCGGGGCTCTGGTCGATGCCAAAGGTCGCTTGGTGGGAATCAATACGGCCATCGTCTCGACAACCAGAGGAAACATCGGAATCGGATTTGCGATCCCGGTGAATTTGGCGTCGGCAGTGATGCACAGCTTGATCGAAACGGGCTCTGTCTCGCGGGGGTTCCTAGGTATCAATGTTGATCCGTTGACGGCGGAGTTGTCGGAAGCGATTGGACTCAAAAAAGACGCCCGCGGACTGATGCTGACCCAAGTTGAGGACGATAGTCCGGCACACAAAGCAGGCCTGCGCCGCGGGGTTGTGATCCTCTCGATCAATGGGCGGGTACTTTCTACCCTTCAGGATCTCCGCTTGTTCATTTCGCAGATTCCCCCCGGAACTGACGTCTCCGTTAAAGCTTTTCGGGCAACGGCACGGAGCAAGGAGCGTAAGGAAGAAACCCTTACGGTGACCGTGGGCAGCCGGCCTGATTTGGGTAATCCCGGTGAGCTCTTGGAAGGGGTCAAAACTGTTCCGTTAGACGAAGCCTTGCGCCGTCGACTCAATTTGGACGATTCCGTCACGGGACTGGTGGTGAGTGAAGTGGATCCCAACTCGCCGTATGTACGACGCTTTGCGCCCAATGTCGTGATCATTGAGGTGAACCAAGTGCCGGCGATCGACCTGACCACGGCGCGTGCGGCCCTAATCAAGGGGCGTAACGTGTTCCTCGTGGCATACCGAGGTGGCCTGACCTACTGGGCGGTGACGATCCGCTAATGTAGAATNNAAGCGCGTCAATTGACGCGCTTTTTTTCTGGAGCGCAGGCTATGGAAGAAGGATCCGTATCGCGTAGTTTAAACTCAACTACCGGGTTTCTCCACCGGAAGACGGGCGAGCGATTCCGGGAGAGCGTCCGCGGTGTAGGTGGGGAAGCTCAATTCAAGCAGGGAAAAGGCGGGAACATCAAAACGTGCAGTGTTGGCGCTCCGGTCGACCAACATGGCCACGGCCGTCGGGTTGCCGCCGCCTTTGCGAATGATATCGAGACATTCGACCACCCGACCACCACGCGTGACCACGTCTTCGACAATTAAAACCTTTTCACCCGGGGAAAACTTGAAGCCGCGACGTGCCACAAGAACGTTGTTCTCTTTCTGCGCGAAGAGGAAGCGGGCGTTGGCCTGACGCGCGACCTCTTGGCCGATGACCAGTCCACCCATCGCGGGGGCTAAGACGGTCGAGAATTCAATCCCTGGAGTCGTTTGCACTTTTTTCAGCAACAGCTCAGTCAGTCGAGTCACCGCTCCCATGTGCTGACACACCTGTGCACATTGAAAGTAGTACTCACTGTGGAGGCCAGACCTGAGGACAAAGTGCCCTCGCAGAAGCGCTTTTGTGCGTGTGAAGATATCCAAGATTTCGGTCTGAATCGGGTCCATGGAATCCTTACGATGACGGAGGAACGGCAAGGTGCCAAAAGCTTTTTCTGACGCTTTTCATCGGGCGGAGGTTTCGGGTTTGAAAGCGTCCAGAGACTCTCGGATCCACGCCTTGCGTCTTGGCAAAAATGGAGCAAGGTAGCGGTGCGTGGTCATTGAACGTACACCGTTGGAAGACGAATTGGGCGACGTCCTTGACAAGGCCTTGCAAAGAGCGGGGGTCAGTGAAGGCGTCTTGGCGGAGCGTGCGCAGGTGTGCGTGAACAAGATTCGTGACGCGATTGATTACCGGTACGAGCTCACTCCGGAGGAGCTTAGACGCCTGGCGGCCTCGCTTGGTCTGAACGAAATCGGTTTTTGTGCGATGGCGACTGGGCGATATCCCGTCCCGGAGATTTCTGGTCTGCCCTTTTGTCTCTTTCCCATGCGGATGCCTCACGGGATTGGAGTGGCTAACGCTTATGTCGTGGCCGATTGCTCCCGGNNGGGAAGCCGTTTAGCAGGGGCAACTCAGGTGGGTGAAGGAGCTCGCCTCGAATTTGCGGGCTTTTCTGTGGAGGTTTGGAGCACGCCTGGCCACGTGGAGGCGCACAACTGTTATGTGGTTCGGACTGCCTCTGCGCCGGCAGGTACTCCGCTGCTGATTTCTGGTGACATCCTGTTTGCCGGCTCGGTGGGAGGGGCTTTTTTCTGCCGCCAAAAATTGGCTGCCAGCACGGAGCGGATTTTTGCGCAACTACCGCCGGAGACGGTTGTGGCGCCTGGCCATGNNCTTCGTGCTTTAGTCTGAAAACGAAAATCTCTGCAGCGGCACTTTAGGGCCGCTGGAACTCGGGAGCTACCGCAGGTCGACTTAGATTTTGCCCGCTTTGCGCGCTTCCACCAATTTGTAGAAATCAGTGAACAAAGGATCGGCATCGTTGGGTCCGGGTGCCGCTTCTGGATGATACTGGACCGAGAACACCGGGAGTGAGGTGTGGCGCAGGCCTTCCACGGTGTTGTCGTTCAGATTGATTTCGGTGATCTTAGCACCGGTCTTTTCGAGGCTCTTGGGATCTGTGGCGAAGCCGTGGTTTTGGGCCGTGATCGAAACCTTGCCCGTTTCCAAATTCTTCACCGGCTGATTTCCGCCGCGATGACCGAACTTCAGTTTGAACGTGGAACCACCCAAAGCATGGGTGAGCATCTGGTGGCCGAGACAGATTCCAAAGATGGGGTAGTCTGGGAGGAGTCCGGTGACCGTCTTATGAACGTACGCCAAGGCGGCGGGATCACCGGGACCATTCGAGAGAAAGACGGCATCGGGTTTGTGTTCGCGGATCTGTTCCACCGGAGCCATGGCGGGAAAAACCTGAACATCGAACCCGTGATTGACCAGTTTCCGGAAAATCGAGTGCTTGGCGCCGTAGTCAAACGCAGCCACGCGGAACCGTTTGGTTGGAGGAACCACGGTGTTCAGCGTCGTCCCTACCGGTAGGTAGGCCGCGTTGAAGTTCGCCGGATCGTCGGCGCGCCAGAGGTAGGGCGCCGAAGCAGTGACGTCGCGCACGTAATCCGCGCCTGCCATGTCTTTCCAAGCACGGGCTTGGCGGACGGCTTCTTCGTCGGTCAAAGGAAGCGTGCTTAGGCAGCACTTCATGGCTCCGTCGACGCGAAGTTTTTTCGTCAGCGCGCGGGTGTCGACTTCGCTGATGCCGGGAATCCCGTAACGGCGGAGATAATCGTCGAGGGAGAGCTGGCTGCGCCAGTTGGAAACAACGGGCGAGAGTTCGCGAACGACCAGCCCTGAGCACTTGGGACTGCTCGCTTCGGCGTCGGCCGAGGTGATGCCATAGTTGCCGATTTGGACGGCAGTCAGCGTGACGATTTGGCCGAAATAGGAGGGGTCGGTTAGGATTTCCTGGTACCCCGTCATCGAGGTGTTGAAAACACATTCCCCGGCGACGGTGGCTTCGGCGCCAAAGGCAAGGCCCCGAAAGATGGAGCCGTCTTCAAGAGCTAGGATCGCAGGCTTGGACGTGGACATTAAAAGCGAACGAAAGGACTCCAGGCGCTGCCTGCCAAGGGTTTTGTGGTGAAGAATGCGCGGTTGAGGCAAATTTCCCGATATTGGGGTGGGGAACGTGAACCGTTTCGGGCGTTTGACATCCTGGGCCAGCGATTTAACCGTTTTGGCCTCAACACATGGGCTACCAAGAAGATCGATCGGTCTGGTTCGAGGGGCAGGGGCTTTGGCAACATGTTCCGGCAGAACAGTGGCAGGACTGGGTCTGGCAGCTAAAAAACCGGATCACCACGCTCGACCAGTTAGAGCGCTACATGACGCTGACGCCGGAGGAGCGTCGCGGTGTCGCTTTCGCGGGCAAAAAACTTGCATTGGCAATTACGCCTTACTNNCGGGATGATCCGAATTGCCCGATTCGAAAGCAGGTGATTCCGCGAGAGGGAGAAATGTACATCGCGGAAGAGGAGAAGCTCGATTCTTTGGGAGAAGACGAGCATTCGCCCGTACCTGGCTTGGTCCACCGGTACCCCGATCGCGTGCTATTCTTGGTCACCGACCGCTGTGCGGCGTACTGCCGGTATTGCACGCGGAGTCGCCTGGTCTCCAATGCGCAGGATTATAATTTTCACCCCGAGTATGAGCAAGGGCTGCGCTACATCGAATCGCATCCAGAAGTACGTGACGTGCTTCTTTCGGGTGGAGACCCTTTGTTGCTTTCCGACAAAAAGTTGGAGCATTTGCTCAGCCGATTACGTGCGATCAAGCACGTAGAGTTTATCCGAATCGGGTCGCGGATTCCCGTTTTCCTCCCTCAGCGCATCACGCCAGCGCTCTGCGAAATTTTCAAACAGTACGGGCCGATTTGGATGAGCATCCACGTCAATCACCCGAAGGAGGCGACGGCAGAGCTCAAGGATGCCTGTGAGCGTCTCGCGTTTGCAGGCGTTCCGTTGGGTAATCAAAGTGTCCTCTTGGCCGGGGTTAATGATGACGCGGAGGTCATGAAGGCGCTGGTTCATCGCCTGTTACGGATGCGGGTGCGCCCGTACTATTTGTATCAGATGGATCTAATCACGGGAGGTTCGCATTTCAAAGTCGATGTAAGGAAAGGTCTGGAAATCATCCAAGCCCTGCGCGGTCACACCACTGGGTATGCGGTGCCTCAGTACGTGATCGATGCACCCGGGGGTGGTGGGAAGGTTCCCATTAACCCTCAGTACGTGCATGCGGTTACCGATAAAGAAGTTATCTTCCACAATTACGAAGGTAAGGAATTCCGTTATCCGCTGACATCGACTGGGGCCACGATCGATGCCGATGCGGTGGAAATACTAAAAACTCCAGTGATCGAATAGGTGGTTTCTGAACTCTGCGTAACCTGCGTTCCCTGAGTGAAATCCGATAGCCGAAAAATTTTTGAAGAAAATTGAGCGTTTTCTAATTTCATCCGTCTACCTCTGTGTAGTCAGTCGTCGCCTAGGAAACGACGCTTGTTTGTAGTTCTTACGGTTTGCTTGGTGTTA
>DKKJ01000178.1:4854-16281 GCA_002455175.1 Opitutaceae bacterium UBA6669 | reverse complement strand
CTGATGGAGGAGAAAACCGTAAAATCGCCACGAGCTCGCGCATCGACTTTGACTCACCCGACTTTGCCTGGTCGCCCGATAGTCAGTGGCTGGCTTATGTCACGTCTGCGCCCAATAACTTCGGAGTAATCTGGCTCTATCACCTCGCCACCGCAACCACCACCGCGGTGACCAGCGATCGGACTCACAGCAGCGAACCCGCCTGGAGANNAACTTCCTTTCCGAAAGAACGCTCCGCAGCGCCATCCGTGCTCCGTGGGGGTTACGGCAACCAGAACCGTTTCTTGATCGTTCCACCAAAGTCTACCAACTCGCTCTCGCTGCCTCCACCGAGCGTTCTCCGTTTCAACCCGACGACGAGCTGAGCACACTTTCCAAAGAGCCGCCCTCCCCCAAAAAGCCAGAAGGAAGCCCGCCGACTCCAATCACCGTCGATCTGGACGGCCTTCCCAGTCGCTTGTGGGAAGTGCCCGTGCCCGCGGGAAATTACTCTCGATTGTCGGTGAATGATAAATCGCTTTTCTTCTTCGATCGCACCCGCAGCGTGACCGAAAGCAGTGCACGTTTGTTGGCTGTCGAGATCAAGAATCGAGACGTGGAACTCGTGACGGTGAGCGAAAATCTTTCGCTCTACAGCATGTCAGCCGACGGCAAAAAAATCCTCCTGCGTCGCTCGGATGATCTCTTCGTAATCGATGCCGCAGCCAAAGCTGANNTAATCGATGCCGCAGCCAAAGATGCTCCCTCCGGACCAGCGCTTGATAAGAGCAAGGTCAACCTCTCCGCCCTCAGATTTTCATTCCAACCGCAGGAAAGTTGGCGGCAAATGTTCACAGACGCGTGGCGCCTCCACCGTGATTACTTCTACGATCCCGGCATGCACGGCGTAGACTGGGAAGCTCAGTACCACCGTCATCTGCCCTTGATCGATCGCGTGCGAGACCGGTCTGAAGTGAACGATGTCCTTACCTACATGATGAGCGAGCTCTCCGCACTCCACACCGCGGTCGTGCCGGGTGACGTACGCACAGCTCCCGACGGCGAAACAGCCTCTCCTGCCTCCTTGGGTGCAAGGCTCCTCCGCGACGAAGCGTCAGGAGGATGGAAAATTGATCGCATCTATGAAGGAGATCCCGACTACCCGGATAAGCGTTCTCCCCTTGCCCAACCCGGCGTACGCCTCTCACCCGGAGATGTCATCACCCAAATCAACGGTCGAGGTACGCTGGACGTGCCCGACCTCGGAGCTTTGCTTCGACACCAAGCCGGACGTCAAGTGCTCCTGGAGGTGACCTCTTCCGGACGAACAAGTCCCTTCCAAGTGGTGGTGACTCCGCTGAGCAGCGCTGACGCGGCTGACCTGCGGTATTCCGATTGGGAATACAGCAGAAGAAAACGAGTTGAGCAGGCCACGAACAATCAAATCGGCTACGTCCATCTTCGTGCCATGGGGCCTGCTGACTACTCCCAATGGGCGCGCGATTTCTATCCTGTCGTAGATCGTCCCGGTTTGATCCTCGATTTGCGCAACAACCGCGGCGGCAATATTGATAGTTGGATCCTCTCACGACTGCTCCGCAAAACCTGGATGTGGTGGGCTCCACGGTTTGGCGCTCCGTTCTCCAACATGCAGTCTACCTTCAGCGGGCATCTTGTAGTATTGGTTAATGAATCCACGGCCTCCGACGGTGAAACTATGGCCAACGGTGTACGCCACCTCGGTCTCGGAACCGTAATTGGGACCCGCACCTGGGGCGGAGGGATCTGGCTGCGAAATGCGAATACTCTCGTTGATCGCGGCATCATCAGCGCAGCCGAGAACGGTTCGTATATGGCAGAAGAAGGCTGGGTCATCGAAGGCAACGGCCTGACTCCAGATCATATCGTAGATAACAACCCCGCCTCTACCTATCGCGGTGAGGACCGACAACTCGCAGCCGCCATTGCCAAACTACAGGAATTGATCGCCCGGGACCCTCGTCCTGTTCCCACCGCGCCCTCCTATCCGATCAAAACGATAAAACCCTAGCGCGGCGAAGAACCCAATAAGCCCCGCTCGCGGACATCATTACGCATCCAGGCAAAGTACGTGCATTAAACTCCGGCCTCTATCCAGCCGGAGCTGGCTTATCCTCCCTCTACGCGATTGAAGGCGCGCCGGATTTCCCCTTGCCACAGAACGCCCTTCTCCGTGAGGTACGGCACCCCACGTGCCTCCTCCTCCCTCTCACTCCGAGTGGTTTATCCAGGAAGTGCGGCCTCATGAGCCGGCGCTGAGGGCCTATCTACGCGCGACTTTTCCTTCGCTCTCGGACGTGGACGATCTCGTCCAAGAAACCTATGCGCGCCTCTTTCGCGCCCGAGATGCTGGCAAGGTGGTCGAAGCACGTCCCTACTTGTTCGCGACGGCCAGAAATGCGGCTCTCGACATCTTTCGCCGTCGTCGAGTCGTCCAAATGGAATCGTTGCAAGANNTTTCGTTGCGTCAGGAAATTGATCTTCTGGCTGAAGCAGTTCGCAGCCTCCCCTCCCGCTGCCGATTAGTGCTCACCTTGCGTAAAATCAAAGGCTGGTCCCACCGGGAGATCGCGACTAAGTTAGGCATCTCAGAAAAGACCGTGAACGCACAGCTTGCCATCGGTATGGTCCGCTGCCGTGCGTACCTCCAGGAGCGCGGGGTTGAAAAGGGACACCTATGAACAGTCACCCCACCACGCCCGAATTGATCGAAGCCAAGGCCGCGGAGTGGCTGAGCCGCTGTGACGGAGGATTGACTGCGAAGGAACAGGTGGACCTCGACGCGTGGTTGGATCAAGATCCGCGACATCGTACCACCTTTGCTGCACTCGCTTCTGTATGGACAAATCTCGATGACATTGCCGGTACCCGGACTGCTCGTGAACTCGAAGACGAAGCCGAGACGGAACTCGCCGCACTCGATCGTCGCCGGAGAAACCTGAAATGGACCCTCCTACCCCTTGCCAGCGCCGCTGTTCTGATTTTCGCCTTCCTAATCGCGTATCCGAAATTAAATAACAAAGTATCATCCGAGAGGACAGAGACGGTCGCCACCGAAGTGGGCGGATTTCGCCAGACCACCTTAGGTGACGGCTCTCTCATCGAGCTGAATACCGACACCCAGCTCCACATTGCGTTTTCCATNNTGACTGAAGGGCGGGTAGAAATCCTCCCAGTGCCAACCCTCGCAGCGTCTTTTACGGGAACGAATCCGCCAATCTACCTAGAGGCAGGAGCCTTCTTGCGCCTTTCGAGTCAGGTAGCGCTGAAACAATCCCGGGCTCAACTGAGTGCCGACAATCAAGACCGCCTGCTCGCTTGGCGAAATCGTCGCCTGGTGTTCGACGGGGCGCCTCTCGCAGAAGTGATTGCAGAACTCAATCGCTACCGACTTCAGCCGCTGGTGATCGAGGATCCAGCACTCGCGGCACGCACGTTCGGAGGAACAATTCCGATTGATGACGCCTCCACGTTGCTGGCCCTTCTCGAAAAGAGCTTTGGAGTCGTCGCTGACCGTCAAAGTGAGAAGGTGGTTCTACGACCCGCTCCTTAACTGACGATCTGAGCTAGACGTGCTCGCCGTGAGTCGCTGTGGTTTAGTATCATTTTTCTTCGTACTTCTTCTTTTCACCTCAGCACCAGGTGCCGAGGCTCGAGAATCATCTGAATCTTTGGGTTCAGAAGCGCGTTCGTTCGACATTCCGGAAGGTCCAGCTCGCCTGACGCTCAAACGCTTCGCCGCGCAATCGGGAGCTCACCTCCTCTACGCCACGGATGATCTTACCGGCGTAAGCACGCAGCCTGTCCGCGGCCGCTACACGCCCGAAACCGCGCTTGAGCAAATGATCGCAAGAAGCCCGCTCACCGCGACGTACGATGCTCGCACCGAAGCATTCACGCTCACCCGTTCTCCGCTTCCGACTCGCCTCGTTCCCACGACTTCCCCCAAGACAAGCACTCCAGGACCCACTGAAGAAACGTTGATCGTCCTTTCACCCTTCGAAGTGCTGACCAATCAGGATGAAGGCTACCGGGCGTCCAACACCGCGTCGGGAAGTAAGGTCGACACCCCGATTCGAGAGACGCCGCAATCGATCCAAATCGTCAACGCCAGTTTTATGGAGGACATTCAGGCACGCTCCCTAGCCGATGCCCTGGTTTATACGAGTGGTATCACCGAGGGGCAGAATCCTCGCGGAGATCGTTTCGAGATTCGCGGCTTCCTCACGGGAATTCCCTTCAAAAATGGATTCCGCGATACCGCTCGCGCTCCTCGCGATCCCGCTAACTTTGATCGGATCGAAATCGCCAAGGGACCAGCGGGTGTGATCTTCAGCCGCACTTCGGCCGGTGGAGTTGTGAATATCATCACCAAACTCCCCCAGCCACGACGCTTCCTCCTCCTAAGCACAACGGCGGGACAATTTGACTACGCTCGCAGTACCTTGGACTTCAATACTCCACTTGGTGATCAGGTGCTGTTCCGAATGAATGCAGCGTTTCAAGACAGCGAGAGCTACCGAACTTCCGTGTTTTCCCGTCGGATCTTCGTCGCTCCTACCCTAAGTTGGATGCTGGGTGCCAATACCCGGCTTAATCTAGAATTTGAATACTTGAAGGACGATCGTACGAATGATTCTGGTCTCGTCGCGGTGGGTTCGAGCATCGCTCCCGTCAGTGCCGCCACGTTCTACGGTGATCCAGGGGACATCAACCGCACGCGACAGATCACCGCGCGTTACGAACTTCTTCACACCTTCGCTTCCCNNACCAAACCAATGAAAAGGGTTACGATACGCGTAGTGAAGGAGTGGACCTAGTTGCAGATGAGATTATCCGAACACGACGTCACCTCGTTGCTGAAGGTGTGGACAATTTTTACGTGCAGACGGACCTGACTTATGAGCAAAGAGGCAATCGTATCCGCCACACGTTACTCGCCGGCCTGGAGGTCGGCTACAACTTCGATGGCGGAATCACCGACGGAGCGCCTTTAACTCCCACGCCGATTTTAAGTCCACAACCCGGAGCCACCGGTGTTTTTACTAACGATGCATGGCTCGATTNNGATCAGGTTTATCTTTTTGGCGACCGCCTGTCCGTTCTCGCCGGAGCGCGATTTTCTCGCACGGAGGCCTACTCGACGAACAAGCGTACGAATACGACTCAGCTCCGCATCGATGAATCCTGGAACCCTCGCTATGGATTGGTTTGGCTACCTCAGTCAGCCGCTTCGATCTATCTCAATTTTTCGCAGCTCTCCAGTGCTCTTCTCTTCACCAATCCTGATGGACGACGCTTCAGTCCCACCGTCGCCGAACTTGCCGAGAGTGGTGTTCGCTTTGAAGTCCTCGATCGTCGACTGTTTTTGACGGCCTCCCTTTACCAGCTGCGCAATACCGGAACACTCGTCCCTGACCCTGGGCGCCCCGACTACTTTATCGCAACGGGAGAACAGCGCACGCGCGGGCTAGAGTTCGACTTCGTAGGAAAGCCTGCCAAAAACTGGCAAATGGTCGGCTCGGCCAACGTGGCTGATGCCTTTTTTAGTCGGCACACGGGAGAATTTCAAGGTAACCGTCGCATCAATACCCCCTCACATACCTACAGTCTCTGGAACCGTTATGACGTCACTCATGGCGCCCTGCACGGCACATGGATTGGCATCGGATTTCTGCGCTTAAGTGGGCGCTACGGTGACGCCGCCAATTCGTTTTACATCCCACCCTACTACCGCGTTGACGTCAGCGTCGGCTATCAGGCGTCCCGATGGGATGTCGCGCTGATGATCAAAAACGTCAGCGATCAGAACTACATTCGCGCCACGAGCAGCGAACTTTCCGTGTACCCAGGAAGTCCGCGCGAGTATTCTTTTCGCCTGCGACTACGTTTCTGAAGCCGTTCCAGGGAGCGAAACATAATGAGGAGGGCAACGGCGCTGAATCGAGGATCCTCTTCAGGATTCCGGAGCTAAATGCTCAACTATTTTTAACACATTACGTTATTGATTAGGTTATTATGAGATAACTAAGAAAGTTTTTAGGAGAATGGGGACCTTCGTCCGTGGTAGCTCCTGACGGGATTGACTCCGATTCCGTCATCTACCCCCGACTTCATTCATGACTCTGCGATTGTATCCCTGTCTTTCTCCCGCATCCGTGTCACTGGTCACGCTCTGTCTGGTTTGGCCGTGTTCACATCTTAAAGCACAAGGTACGGGGCGTACGCTTGCACCCGAGGAACCAGCAATCGCGTTGTCACCGTTCGAGGTCAGTACGGAACAGGATGACGGCTACCGCTCAAACAACTCCGCCTCGGGAAATAAAACCAACACGGCAATCCGCGAAACACCGCAATCAATCCAGATCGTCAACGCGAGCTTTATGGACGACCTTCAGGCTCGCTCTGTCGCGGACGCCCTCCTCTACACCAGCGGGATAACCGAGGGGCAAAATCCGCGGGGAGATCGCTTTGAGATTCGCGGATTCACCACCGGTATTCCATTCNNGAACGGTTTTCGTGATACCGGACGTGCTCCTCGTGACAACGCCAACTTTGACCGCATCGAAGTAGCGAAGGGACCTGCCAGCGTCATCTTCAGCCGCACGTCCGCGGGAGGCGCAGTCAACATCCTGACGAAGCTTCCGCAGCCGCGGCGCTTTGCTGCCGCCACCGCGACTCTCGGTGGCTATGAGTACTATCGGGGTACCGTAGATGTGAATGCTCCCTTGAAAGGGGAGCACCTTCTTTTTCGCATCAATGCCGCTTGGCAGGACTCAGAAAGCTATCGGGACTCTACCTTCGTTCACCGTCAATTTGTGGCCCCCGTCTTCAGCTGGATTATTGGCCCGCGCACCCGCCTGAACGTCGAATTTGAATTTCTCCGCGATCGGAGAACAAATGATGCAGGCATCGTCGCTTTGGGAACAGAGCCTCTCGCTGTACCCGCGAACACGTTTTACGGTGATCCTGATGACGTGAACTTCACCGAGCAGTACAACGGACGTTACGAGTTCCTCCACAATTTTGAATCCGGCGTCGCGCTCCGTCACGCGTTACGAATCAATCAAACTAATGAACGGGGCTACGACACCCAGTTCAATTCGGTCAACGCCGCGACGATGACGTTAACTCGCTCGCGCCGCTACCTCGCCGCCGAGGGGGTGGATAATTTCTACGTTCAAACTGAATTGAGCTACGAGCTGCGTGGTTTTGGCGGGCGACACAAACTGATCGGTGGTTTCGAGGTGGGCTACAACTTCGATGGTGGCGTTACCAACCAGGCAACGCTCACCCCCACTTCGCTGTTGAATCCGACTCGGGGAACAACCGGCGTTTTCGCTCCCAATCGTTGGCTCGATGGAACCACCTGGGTGAGCGAGTATTTCATTCAGGATCAGTTCTACTTCCTCGAGGATAAATTCGCCCTCCTCGCGGGAGCGCGCTACGCGGTGATCGAGAATTTCAATACGAACAAGTTGACCAACGTAAAGTCGAACACCAAGGGAGAGGCGCCTAATCCGCGCTTGGGGGCGGTTTGGTTGCCGAACGATTCCTTTTCGATGTTCGTGAACGTATCCGATTTGCTGACTCCACAAAGCGGCGCGAACCCCGATGGTACAACTTTCGATCCCATCGCGGCCAAGCTCGGAGAAGTTGGCGCACGTGCCGATCTTCTCGACCGCCGGCTCACGCTGACCGGCAGCCTCTACGATTTACGAAACACCAATGTGCTCAATACCGATCCTGACCGCCCTGGATACCGGATTCAAACCGGCGAGGAACGCACTCGTGGGATCGAGCTCGATATCGTGGGAAGGCCCACCCCGCAATGGCAGGTCATCGGTTCAACCAATATCTCCAACGCCATCGTCAGCAAAGACACCGGGATCAATCAAGGGAATCGTCGGGCGAATTCTCCCTCTCACACCTACAGTCTGTGGAATCGCTACCAAATCGACCAAGGTCCACTCAAAGGGCTTTCCGGGGGAATCGGCATCGTTCATTTAAGCGGTCGATTCGGCGACGTCGGCAATACGTATTACATCCCCGAGTACACACGCTTCGACCTTGCCTTGAGCTATCGAAAAAAGACTTGGGATGTTTCGCTCAACGTACAGAATTTGGCCGACGAGGATTACATTCGCGCCGCCAACGGTCGTCTCTCCATCCGCCCCGGTAGCCCCCGCGATTTCTCCCTTCGCTACCGCCAGCGTTTCTGATCGCTCTCCCCTTACCGCTTTACGCCTTATCATGCGTCTCCTCTCCGTTTGCGTCGTCCTTCTCTGCGCTGCCTCCCTGAGCGGCGCTCCCCGCAACGTTTTGTTCGTCGTGGTCGACGATCTTAACACGGATCTCGGCTGCTACGGAGCGAAACGGGTTCACACGCCACACATCGATCGACTCGCTGCGGAAGGAGTTCGTTTCGACCGTGCCCACTCCCAATACCCCTTGTGCAATCCCAGCCGAGTTTCCTTCCTCACCGGACGGCGTCCCGAGACCACGGGTGTCTACGTGCTCAACACTCCCGCCCGCAAAGCCCTTCCCGAAACAGTCACCCTACCTCAGTTCTTTCGTCAAAACGGGTACTTCACGGCAGGAGCAGGAAAGATATTTCATAATCGCGCCACCAACGATGTGGAGTCGTGGGATTTCTACGAGGACCTCGAAGGAGAAGACGCCCAGGAAAAAGCCGCTATCAGCGCTCGCTACGGTGGCGGTGATGGACGTCCGCGCGGACATGTCTTGGACGGCGACGGTTCCAAAACGCGCGACGGTATCAACTCCACGACCATCAAACGCCTCCTCGCCGAACGTGCAGCCGATCAGCGTCCCTTGTTCCTCGCACTCGGGTTCCATAAACCGCACCTGCCTTGGACTGCTCCAAAAAAGTTTTTTGACCTCTATTCTGCGCAGTCGCTCCTTCCCTCACCGGAACCCAAAATGGTCGATATCCCGGCCGTCGCGCTACAAACCGAGCTCACGGGTTTCGCCCAACCGGACTCAGTGCCAGAAGCCCTCCAAGCCTACTACGCCTGTGTTTCGTTTATCGATGACCTCCTAGGGTCAGTCCTTGCAGAGCTAGATCGTCTGCAACTTCGCGAAAATACGGTGGTGGTGTTTTTCAGTGATCATGGCTTTCATCTTGGGGATCACGGTGGGCTCTGGGCCAAACTAAGCGCTTTTGAACGTTCGACCCGGGTTCCTTTGATCATTGCAGGAGCGGGTGTCCCCGCAGGGAAAAAAGTTTCTACCCCGGTCGAGCTTTGCGACCTCTACCCCACCCTGGCTCAACTTTCCGGCCTTGCCGCCCCCGCAGACCTAGAAGGACTTTCGCTTGTTCCCGCGATGAACGGCCAGCCTCTCGCCCGAAACTACGCGGCGAGCATGGTCTATCACTACGACACGTCGTCCCAACGGGATATCTTAGGACGTAAGATTATTGGGCAAGAGTGGCGCTACACAGAATGGGATCAAGGAAACGCGGGCAAAGAGCTCTATCTCAAGCGCAACGATCCCGGAGAATATCAGAATCGCGCCAGCGAGGTTTCGCTTGCCTCCACCTTGGCGACCGCACGCACGGAGCTTCAGCGTTTGCCTCAACCCAAACCCGGCCCCGCCAATCGTCCGCGTGCCTTGCTGCCCAAGAGTAATAAGTAGCAACGTTGCTACCATGCCTCAGACCCCAGAACGACCTCCACCTGCATCTCTCAAGAAAGCAGTTCGATGGCTCCTCCTCCCAAAGACGAACGCACGCGCTTACCAGCAAAGACGTAGCCACAAATAGAGTGAAGCCCTCAACCCGCTTTCTCCTTGGCTTGGCGGACAGGCCGGCAACCATAGAGCGGCGTGCAACCCCCTCGTTCACTCGTCAGTGACCGCGATGTACTGATTCTCGAAGACGACAGTGTCCTGCGGCGACGTCTCACCGCTCATCTCAGAACCATGGGAGCCCTCGTCACGGAGGCATCCACCGTGGATGAAGCCCGCCGCCTGCTCCGCGACCTTCGTTTTGATTTCGCCCTGATCGACCTTCAACTTCCCGACGGCGAAGGTGTGACGCTTCTGCGCGAGGGCGCCTTTTCCGAGAACACAGCCGTCGTCGTAATGACAGCCTACGGGAGTATCCAGAAGGCGGTCGAAGCCATTCGACTCGGCGCTGGTGACTACCTGACAAAACCCTTCGAACCCGAAGCCATCCCCCTCGCCTGGAGTCGCTGCCAGTCCGTGCGGACCGCAGCGCGTCGCCAAGAGCATCAGAACGCCGCGTCCGGTGCCGAAGATTTCTTCTTCGGTCAGAGCCTTGTGCCTCTGCAGCAGCGACTAGAGTCAATTCTAACCGCGGAACGCCGCCTCACCACGCAGATTCCCCCCGTCCTGATCGAAGGAGAAACCGGCACCGGCAAAAGTGCGCTTGCCCGCTGGCTCCATCTCCAGGGACCGCGTTCCCAGCAACCCTTTCTCTCCGTCAATTGCGCGGCATTGGCAGAGAATTTAGTCGATTCGGAGTTTTTCGGGCACGAGCGCGGAGCCTTTACCGACGCCAAGCGAGCCCGGATGGGGCTTTTTGAAGCTGCCGATGGCGGCACCCTCTTTTTAGATGAAGTAGGAACCCTCAGTCTTTCCACTCAAGCGAAGGTGCTGCTGGCAGTAGAAGAGGGAAAAATTCGGCGACTGGGTTCTCATCGTGAAACCCGCGTTCAGGTCCGCTTGATCACAGCGACCAACCAACCCCTGGCCACTCTCGTCCGAGAGGGACGTTTTCGCGAGGACCTTTACCACCGCCTGAACCTTCTCCCCCTTTTACTTCCACCTCTGCGAGAACGCGCCGCCGATCTTCCCGATTTGGCGGCAAAGCTTCTTGCCCGCGTGGCGCAGCGCCATCACCTCCGTGGACTCTCCCTCAGCCGGGCTGGTGAACAACGCCTCAGAACACATCGCTGGCCCGGGAATGTCCGTGAACTCGCCCATGAACTGGAGCGCGCCGTGATTTTTGAACCCGGGCCGATTTTTGAACTCCAGCATTTGTCACTCCCCGTCGCTTCTTCAGACGACCTCGATCTCCGATCCCAATCTTGGCGAAATCCCTCCTGGCAACTGCCGGAATCGGGATTTTTGTTGGATACAGTGATCGACGACGTGATCAGCCACGCCCTCGAAATCACACAAGGGAATGTANNGAACTGACACGCGCGTTCCACCGAGCCACGGATTTTCCCACTATCCTCGCTCAAGAGATAACTCCCCGACTCCACATGATTGGTGGACTACACCCAATGGTCAGAAAACCTTTCGATAAATTGGTTGTACACCACCAGTGCTAGCCGCGAAAAACGCCACTCTAATTTAATTATATAATTTATTATCAGTGAGTTAAATTAGTTTAATGCCCTAGGCATAGTCCTAGTC
>DKKJ01000178.1:0-4829 GCA_002455175.1 Opitutaceae bacterium UBA6669 | reverse complement strand
CGATAATTCGCCGACCTCCACTGTCACCACGTATCATTATTCAGATTATAACTACTATTCACCCACGTTCCGGGACTCCACGCGCTTCTCTGGTTTTAGTAGCACCAATAGTTTCACAATCGAACGACAGCGTGTCTTTTTTCCAGGCAGTGAGCCAGCCCTGGCTCAGCCTGTGACAAAAAAGCCCCAGGCGGTACGTGGATACAATGTCCCTGCCAAGCTGGAGACCTACGTAAGCGAGATTTTCTTCGCTCCGTTAAGCGCCCACCTTTACGACGAATCGCTCTCGAAGAAACGCCAACAAAGAATCGACACCTACCGGTCCGAACGTGGCGTGGAGCTCACGGAACTACGCGCCACCCTGGAGAGGANNCGCCGACACCACGGCGCGCGTGGCTGCATTACGGGACCTCTCTTCCCGCCAAGATTCGCGTCTGCGCGAATTGGAGCAACGGGCGGAAGAGATTCGCGACGACCTCACGCGAGGCACGTTTCTCCACTCGGGGGTATATTGGAACAGCTATCGATCCTGGCGGCTGGGCGATGATACGCGCTACGAATCCGCAGTTGATGAATTCAAAGTCATGCGAGGGGCCGCCTTCTTCCAAAATGGGATGAGTCTAGGCCAGCGTCGACTCCTGCGAGAAATCACCATTGAACTCCGCGAATCCTCCTTTGCTGGAAGCGATCCTACTGCGGATATCGCCCTGGACGCACCCGGCCCCTACTTCTTTTTTTCTCCCGCTACCTCGCGCATTCGCTTGCCCTCACGACTCCCCACCGAACTCACCACACGCTTGGAAGACTACCGCTCCAAAAAGGAAACACTCAAAACCGAGTTGCGGGAAACCATCTACAAAAACGATCGCGCCTGGCTGAATTCCACTCGAACCAACGCCCTACTACAACTGGCCGAAAAACAAGCGCCTGCCATTGAGGAACTAGAACGTCTCGCGGAAGAACTTCGATACGAGCTCGTCAAATACCCCTACCCGGATCAACCCGCCCACTCGATTCTGTCAAACGATCTGGTCAAGCGGATCTCCTCCTACTTAAAGAGGAAAGAGGACCTTCAACGCGTGTTGCTCGCTCGTCTCCAAGAAATCAGGACGACTCTCCCCACCGATCGGGTAGAATTCGAACGCAAAGAAGGTGCTTTGCTCCTAATGGTGGTCCCCAACCGAAGCGCCTCCTCCGCTATCAAGCGCAAGCGTGAGGAAATTATAAAAGGGCTCCCCGCCTTCAATGAACAGCAAGCTGCAACCTATCGCGAGCTGAACCGAGAACGTACAGCTCTGCGCGAGGAAGTCTCTCGGCTCACCACCACCACCGCCAAACGCACCTCCCAGTCGATCGACGAACTGCTAGCTGAATTCTCACGCTCCTTTGAAAAACAGGAGAACTGGAACCTTTATCGAGACTACTATACCGCTGTCTTGGAACCCGGCTTATCGCCGGAGCAGCGTCGATTGCTTTACGATGCAGCGATTGAGGAGTTGATGGCCTACACACCTCTATCACGGCTATAGTCGTCGCGTCTGGACTCATGGCTCCGGTCTCCGCGCAACGCACGTTCGGATTCGCGTCGGCCATCGCCATTCTTCTGATGGCGATTTTCGGAACGTTACTCTGGAAATCCCGTCAGGAGCTGCATGAGGAAATTCGTCTCAAACTGATCGAGCGGGACGCCGCCGTGCTCTACCCGGTGGCTCTACATCAGGTAGAGAGCGAAGCGGAAACACGCCCCGGCTTACCGACAGAGATTACTACTACGGGACTGCTCCGGCANNGGTGCCCGCGTCCCAAGCGTTCGTTGAGTTGCCCACCGACGATTACCTGACGTTGGTTGAAGGCAAAACCATCAGTCGCTACCATCCGGCCCTGTCCCTCAATCAGCTGATGGCGGGAGTCGCGGTTCCTCCCACCCCAGTACCCGTTCTCGAGATTCTTCTTCCTCTCCGCCGCCAAGGACAGGGCACGCTGCTTGGCTTCGTTCGCTACCACCTCGACGGGCGTTCTCTCGCAGAAGAGATCACGGTCATCGACGCGCGTCTCAATCGACATCTCGCCATCATGATGGGAATCGGCTTTCTGCTGATAGTTCTTGTGGTCGCCGTCGCTGCTCTGCGGATTGCCCGCTCACAACGTATCCTGGCGGAACGCAATCAACGCCTCGCACGCGCCAATTTCGAGCTCTCCCTGTCAGCCAAAGCCTCCGCCATCGGACAAATCACTTCTCATCTCCTCCATGGATTACAAGGTCCTGTGGCAGGTCTGCGCGCCGCCATAAGGGACAAGGACGATCCCCATTGGGACGAGGCCGCCGCGTACACGGAACGCTTGGCCGGACTCATCCACGAAACCATCGAGCTCCTCGGCGACGCGCGTACGCAAACTCATTTCGAGATCAGCGGTGCGGAAATCGTGGATACAATTCTTCGCCGAGGGCAAACCCACGCCAAGGAACGTCAGGTCAACCTCAGCGTCGTCACCGACCTCGTCCACACCCTCGACAGCCATCGGGAAGGCCTGCTTTGTCTGATCGCCTCCAACCTAGTCCACAATGCCATTGATGCCACCGACGCCGGGCGCGCAGTCGTGGTCTCGCTTTGCGAACGCGGAGACACCCTCCATTTGGCAGTGGCGGATCAAGGCTCCGGCATCCCCCCTGAAATTAGAGCGAGACTGTTCGAACCCGGCCAGACCTCAAAGCCATCGGGAACGGGCTTGGGATTGGCGATCTCTCACTTGTTGGCGCGGCAAATCGGCGGCGATCTCGAGCTTGCTGAAACAGGCTCCGGAGGAACCACCTTTACCGTTTCGTTGCCCTATCGTCGCCTCTAAAATAAAGGGGGTTGCCCCCACATGGGCTTTCCGATTGCCAATCCGTTCGGCAATTTATTAACCCTGTGCATGCGTTGGAGTGATGTTGGACGACTTTGGATCCTAGTCCTGTGGCTGGTTTGCCCTGCGCTTCTAAAGGCCGAGACATGGAAGCTACGGGACGCGACCGCTTTCGAGGGAACCGTGACCGGAATCTATGGGTCGCGCGCGCTTTTCGATGTCAATNNTTCAAAGGAGAGTCTCGATGGATCGAAGTCAGCCAATTAGAGGACGAGAGTCTTCTTCAGCTGGCCAATTTTCAGGACAAGCTGGCCTCTTCGCCTCCTGCTTGGTCCCAACCCGTAGGAAAAGTAGCGAAGAATCTCAAAGGGCGACTTCATGTGCTGCGGGATAAAAAGTTCGTCAACTTTGACCCCGGTACTCGCTCTGAACCTCGCTTTTATCTGATCTACTTTGGTGCTCACTGGTGCGGACCTTGCCGACGATTCAGTCCGCAACTTCTTACGTCCTATCAGGCCCTCAAAGAAAAATATGGCGACGACGTAGAGCTCATCTTTGTCAGCAGTGACCAGGATAGCACCGAGCAGCGCAAGTATGCAGTCGAGGTGGGTATGCTGTGGCCCATCGTGCGCTACTCCGCTTTAGGAAGTGTACCTACTTTGGAACGGTGGCAGGCACGTGGCATTCCCAATCTGGTCGCACTCACCGCGAACGGCGACCTTCTGTTCCATAGCTATCGAGGAGAAGAGTACCTCGGTCCCCAGGATGCATTGACTCGGTTTACCTCATTCCTGGAAACCGTCTACGACGAAAACTCCGCGGAACGCCGCCAAGCCTTTCATCGGCTCGCTGTTCTCCGACACATTCAGGCAGCGGCTCGCACACCTACAGGTCCCCAGCCTTACTTAATCCAATTCGGGCAATCCGAGTTCAACGGGCTCTCTGTCACCGCCATTTCCGTCAAGCTGACGATCGACGCGCAAGGTCACGTCTCACAGTCCGACATCGAGACCACACTCCCCGCTGTCCACCGCGCGAGTCTCCTGAGGTCAACCGAGTCTTGGCTCTTCCTTCCCGCGGTTCAAGCCGGGCGTCCCGTGCCCATCACGGTTATATTTCCATTAAAAATTGCCCGTTGAATACGGGGACCTCGTGAGCACACCGCCGATCCCGTAGTGACCCGCTGGCTACGCCTTCGCCAAGCAGCAGTGCTTGTATTTCTTGCCGCTTCCACACGGGCAGGGATCATTGCGACCGACTTTGGGTGAGTTGGATTTTACAGGCGCAGGCCCCAGACGAACCTCCCGGGTATAAAGCCAGGAACCGTTCGTGCGCAAAAACTCGGCGCGTTCCTGATGCACCACTTCCTCTCCGCGCTCTTCCCCATAAGCGGTGAAATCGACAAACGAACGATCCGGATTCTCCGTGGTTTCATGGGAGTGAACTTCCAGTCGCTTCCACTTCACGCCCGACTGATTCTCCTCAGCAACGTAGGGTTTGGAGGCAGTTCCTCGAAAACTCTCGTGAAGAAACTTAAACGCGTGCGTGGCATGCGCCGTGAAGCGGGCTCGCATCAACTCTTCAGCCGTGGCCGCTGGGCGAACCCCCTGGATCACCGGAGCACAGCAGACCGCAAAGGGCTTCTCGCTCCCGCAAGGGCAAGCATCGCTGGGATTTACGCTTTTAGAAGGGATTTCTTCCTGTGACATTTCACCAGTCTCAGGAGCCGCCCTGAAGCTGGCGAGTGGAAACAATCTCCACGAAAACGGCCCGCCGCTGTAAGAAACGTCGTCCTGCAGCTTCTAACAGGGAAATCATTCGTATCCTGTGAACGACACGCCACCGTCCCAAAGCGATCAATTTGCAGCCTGGCTTCGAGAGCACGGGCGGATCCTCCACCATGTCGCCCACGGTTTCGCAGCAGGCTCTGATCGCGAGGACCTGATGCAGGAGCTTCTTCTCGCGCTATGGCAAGCGATTCCTCG
>DKKJ01000429.1 GCA_002455175.1 Opitutaceae bacterium UBA6669 | reverse complement strand
TTTTTAAGAAGCTTAAAATCGATAATGGCCTCCGGCGGCGGGTTGGGTTATAAGGGTATTGTGTTTTTCGGCGTAGGTTCTTTCGGCCTGCCTTCCGGTGGGACAGCGCATGGTTATGCGTTCTCTCCCTCGGGTAGGGTTGACCGAGTGGTAGAGAAAATTGAGCCCCATACCCTTAATGAAATAGGGATTGTATATCAAAAAATTGCGGATGGGTGGTATTTGTTTTTCAGCGTGGAAGGCTGAGCTTGCTTGGTCCACGATCAGGTTACCTCAAGTTCAACAGTGGTCATACTGGAGCTCTACTCATTGGTCGCCTGGAAGGCGACCCAGTCAGTCAGAAACGCGAGAGGATGATCGCTGTGAATGCGGCGAGCCTTGACGTAGGATCGCGTATATAAGATAATCCCAACTTTTAAAGCGGCGTAATCGGGAAGAGTTGGCTGCGAAAATTTAGGAGCACCTATGCGAGTAGCATATTTTTCGAGGACACTTTTACCTTTCGTCGCTTTTCTTCTTTCGGGCTGTTTGCCGTTGAAGGTTGAGAAGGAGCTATGGAAGGCGAACAACGAGAAATGGGAATATCGACTGACTAGCCGAGGCCCTAGATTTGGCGAGGGATGGGACGTACTCCTTACTGTAACGGCCAAGACGAGTTCCACGGTCTTCTTTCGGCGGCGAATACTGCAGAATGCCGACACAGATATCCCCGAGGGCTTCAAGCGCGCTGCCTAAGTCGATCGGGACGTCCTTACNNGTTCTGATGGATTACCTTATCTCGCGGACTACACACGAGAGGGGCGCGCGTATTTATTAGACGAATGATGTGTCAGGCGTCGCACCACTACCTACTACGCCGATCCCGGTAGCCGCTAGCACCCGTGGACCCACACATGCGGAAAATACTCAAGCAGCCTTAACGCATTTGGAAATTAAGTCATGCTTAAGAGAACGCAGGGTAATATGCTATCAAAGACTGGAAGCATATTCGCAGTCTCTTGACCCCAACTACAACCGATCGCCCACTACTTGAGCGCGACGGCAATGCACTCGATCTCAAAGCGGAGCGTAGCAGGCAGACAGTTAGTGATAGTAGTACGCGCGGGGAAGGGGGCGCTGAAATATTCGCGGTAGAGCTCGTTGTACCGAGCTACATCACTGGCATCCCGGACGTAGTTGCGAGTCTGCACCACGTGCTTGAGATCGCTGCCGGCTGCTTCCACCACTTTGCGCAGATTCTCAACGGAGCGTCGAAACTCTCCTTCGAACGTGTCCGGTACAATCTTGCCCTCAGCGTCGACTGATGCCTGTCCGGAGACAAAGATCAGGTCTCCTACCCGCACAGCTGGGCTGAAGGGCAAATGAGACGTCGGGGTGTCGCTGGTTTTTGGATAGGTAATCGCGGTACTCATGAAAAAAGAAAGGTCGGATGATCAATCGGGTCCAGCGGCCAAACCGGACGGCGCACCCGTTTGAACTGAAAACTCTCCGGGCGGCTAGAGCACGGTCCGGGAGTTTCCACGTAAAATGAAGCTGCAGTGATAGGATCGTAAGCCCNNAGCCCGCTTGTGAGCCACCGCCGCCTTCACTCCTATAAAAGCAAATTTCGTGGGTTCTAACCCTTGGCTCCGCAGCTGAGCCAGATCAAAGGGCGGAGTTTTTCTACTGGTCAAGAGGAGCGTCACTCCTGCCGATCGAACCACCGCAGACGGTCCCATTTCGAAGTGCAAGCCACTCATCGAAGCCAGGTGGCTATTCGCGTCTTCCAACGTAAACTTTCCATCGCTGCGCGACATCACCGTAACCTCCAGCGAAACCGGCCCTTCGTCCCCGACCCAGCTGTGTCCTCCTATATCGATGGATTTCTTCGCTCCTAAACTTACTCCCTCTAGTATTTTCACCGCCACCGGATCATTGATTACCACCAAGGCGTTTTCGACTCCATGAGCCAACAGGGCTCGCAAGACTCCCGTACCATCTCCCGGAGCCCCTGCCCCAATGTTATCCGACGGTTCAACAAGAAGAGTGGGGCCGGCGGGCTTTGGCGAAACCAAACACCTCGCCACGACAGTATGGGCGCTATCGTAACGAATATCGCCGTCCTTCCTCAAAGACCAACCCAACTCGGCCCCTCTCTTCAAAGTGGCGTGCGCGTGCTCTACCGTTGCGGTCGAGACCACACTCAGCGTGAGCCCTGTCTCCGGAGTATCCGCGAACGAAAAGCCCGCTGCATAATTGACAGCCCAGATTTCGGGGTCAGCCCCTTCCGTGGCGAGGGCGAATTCCTTCAAGGCGCGCAACGGAGACGCTGCAGTGCCCGTGCCTGGCGGCGCCCACATCAAGGGGATGCGGCACCAATTCATTTTTGGCACTCTACCCTCGCGAAGACAACGCCCTAGCAGTTGAGTCCCACGGACTGCCGCCTGCTTGGCATCGGTGTGCGGATTTTCCCGATACATAACCAGACCATTCGCATTCTGACACATCTTCTGCGAAATATTCCCGTGAAGATCGAGTACTCCGAAAATCGGCACGCGCTCTGCCCCAGGCAAACCACGGATTCTCTCCAAAAGCACGCCTTCGGCATCATCGATCGTCTCGGTGACCATGGCACCGTGAAGGACCAGAAAAATTCCGTCCACTCCTTGCGTCAGGTAGGGTTGCGCTGCCGAAGAAAAATCGGCCCAAAAGCGCTCGAAGACACGATCTTCCACCGTTCCGCTAGGCGTAGCACGAAGGTCCAAAGTGGGAAGGACTTCAAACCCCTGCCGCTCGGCTTCTTCGAGGAAGCCGTCCGTAGGAGAGGCATCACCGCGTTTTTTGAAAATGGCCTCACCCCGGACAACGTCAAAGTCCTCCCAACGTGTACGCTCGGTGACGAACGTATGCGTTTCATGGAAGAGGCCCGCAAAAAGTATCCGAGGTTTCATGATGCTAACTTCCGCCAGGAAAACTTAGGCTGCAGGTTTGTAAGTCTGCGCATGTTTGGCAAACGCACGACCGGCCCGAACCAATGCCTCATCCACATCGCGCTGGGTGTGGGCCATGCTAATCGACCAGAGTCCGCGCTCGATAGCTCGCACACCTTCCTCCAACAAACACCGGCGCAAATGGGCCCAGCGGGGGGCGTCGTGACGCTTGACGTAGTCGCGATAATCGCGAATCGGCCCCTCGGCTGCTCCCGGCTTCAGGATCACCGCATGGAAAATCAACTCCGGACCCTGTGGATGCAAAGGAACGCCGTGTTTGCGTCCAAGTTCAGCCAGAGCATCCATCATTTGCCGTCCCAAGCGACGAATGCCGGTCGGGTGATTAGGTCCTTGGCCGATGACTTGATCCAAGCACCACTTGCTTGCCGCCAGACAAAGGGGGTTGGCATTTAGGGTACCGGCATGAACGACTTCTCCCGAAAGAATCTTTGCCATGGCCGCTTTGGTACCGGCTAAAGCTGCAAAGGGAGTTCCACCGCCAACCGCTTTACCCAGAATGGTGAGATCAGGGCGATAGCCATAGGCGCCTTGCGCGCAGGACGCTCCAAAGCGGAAGCCCGTGATGGTTTCATCCGAGATCATGAGCATTCCATCGCGATCGCAGAGCTCACGTATGGTCTGCATCAATCCCGGCACCGGCTCGATACAGCAGGTGTTACACAAGACCGGCTCAAAAACAATCGCGGCGATCTGGCCGCGGTACTGATCGACCCGGCGACGGAGATGCTCGGGATCATTCCAACGAGCGACCACGAATTTCTCGAGGACTTCAGGGATCACCCCCTTGCTCGGGTGTAACTGCGCCGGGCTTTCATCATCGCCCCACTTGTCCGCGGGATTGGCGAAGCCCACGAGACCTTCGTCGGCCCAACCATGATAGTGTCCTTCGAACCGCAAGATGAGCTGACGCCCGGTATGTGCGCGCGCCAAACGAAACGCGGCGGTGACGACTTCGGTGGCGGAATTATTGAAGCGCACCAGTTCTGCACTGGGGATCATAGACTGGATACGCTCAGCGACCTCGCACTCGAGCTCACATTGAGCCGCCCAGTGGGTCCCTAGCTTCGCCTGCTGCCCGATTGCCTCGGCCATGCCTGCGGGAGCGTGCCCATAAAGGAGTGCCCCTTGACCAAGCTGGAAGTCAATGTACTCATTCCCGTCGACATCCCAAAGTCGGGCTCCCGACCCGCGTTGAAAATAGAGCGGAACCGGCGCTTCCATCTTGCGGATGCCGCTGTTGACGCCTGCGGCGATACTCCGCTGGGCTCGTTGGAACAGTGCTTCGGAACGGGTGAACGTGTAGGGCATGGTAAAATCAGGCGCGGATGGCGGGTCGCTCTCCGCGAGAAATCAAAGCTTGAATGAGCGCAATGCGCTGGTGCTCGGGATAACGGTGCACCGGAACAGATACACTTACCCCTGCGTGGGGTTCTCCCAGAAAATTTAAGGAAATCGCGGCGCAAGCCACTCCTGCAACCGTCTCTTCCTCCTCGCNNTCTTTAACAGCCTTCCGCGACCTCGTTGGCAGCGCCGCACACACTTTGGTCACCAAACGCGACTGCTGCTCTTCCGGTAACTGGGCAACGATCGATCGTCCCAATGCAGTCGTATGAAAAAAATCACGCGCTCCCGGCTTCACGATCCAACGTAGCGGCTGCGTGGTCTCCAGCACGTGCACGTAGCGAACGTAAATACCTTCTAGCAGACCCAGGTTGACCGTCTCGTTAAAAGCCTGGTGCAACTCAACCATCAAGGGTGCTGCCTTCTGACGCAGGACCTCATCCCGTCCGAATACACGCAGGGACGAAAGGCGTTCCGACAAAGCATAGGCTCCACCGCGATCACTTTGTTCCACATACCCGAGATCCCGAAGGCTCTTGAGGATACGATGGATCGTCGGCTTTGGCATCCGGCTTTCTTCCGCCAACTCGGCCAAGGTCAGCTCCCGCCCAGTTCTCGCGAGAACCTCGAGAACAGAAAAGGCTTTGTCGATGACCGCGATGCTCATGCTTTTGTCCTTGCCCTCTATTCCACAATGCGGAATCAACATTCCGTCAAACAAAATAGCTGCCGTGCTTATCGACTGCCACAATCACCTAGGCGCAGATCTGTTTTTTTATCTCAACGGCTTCCATCCCTATGCGCAGGATCTACCTGCCATGGTGACCGAAGGGCGTCACAACCGAATCGAGAGGTGGGTTGTTTTTCCCATGGTTTCGAACCTCTGGTTCGACGTTTCCGCTATGCGCCAGGGCAAACTTCTCTCAGGGGGACCCGAACGCATTCCTTACGCGTTCGAGAATGAACGCATGCTTCGGGAGGTTTACGAGCTGTATCCAGACCTCGGATCACTCACGCTACCCTTCGCAATTCTCGACCCCATGCGGGAGCCCGAAGCCCAAGCCCAACGACTCCGGGAGCTCCACCGCGACTTTCGTTTTTACGGGCTGAAGATCCAGGCGACGATGATCCAGTCCGACGCCGGTGCTCTTCTAACGACCGGACGGTGCTTTCTCGACCTCGCCGCCGATTTGGATCTCCCCTTCCTGATCCATTCAAGCGTAGCGGCAAACGACCCGTGGTCCGAGGCGGGTATGCTCATCCGCATTGCGGAGGCGACGCCTCACGTGCGGTTCTGCCTAGCGCACTCGTGCCGTTTCGACCGTGTCTACCTGGACCGTATTTCAGAGCTACCCAATACTTGGTTCGACTGCTCGGCGCATCNNCCGCACAGCGAGGACTTCCTATCATCGCCGCACCAGAACGGCGTCTCCAGGCAGACTACTCAAATCCTTCGCAGGTCTTGGCGGTGATGGCAGAACGCTATCCTAAGAAACTAGTTTGGGGTTCAGACAGTCCTTTCCAAAGCTATGTTGCCAAGCACGAGGGGGAACTCCTCTCTCTGCGCAGTACGTACGAAGAAGAGACGGCCTGTCTCTACGCCCTACCCGACGCCGTACAACAGACTATTGCCCGAGATAATCTACTCGCACTGCTTAATTTGAAACATGAAGACCTTCTCACTCGCCGGTAGCGGAGCATTAGTGACGGGATCCTCCCGCGGCATAGGATTAGCCATCGCCAACCGATTAATGGAAATGGGCGCGCGCGTGGTGTTTCATGGACACACCCCTCGCCCCCAGGAGATCGCTTCGTCAGTCCCCTACTTGCAGAGCAATTTTCTCGATGAAGATGCTCCTGNNACCAGTGCTTTCGAGGCCGATGAACAGCTGAATCTTCTCGTGTGCAACGCAGGGAGCTTCTTTGACGTGCCCTACCTTGAGATGACCGCCGCCGAGTGGGAAAAGACGATTACCCTCAACGTCCGTGCGGTCTACTTCCTCGTCCAAGCCTTTGCCAAGGAAATGGTGGCCCGTAAACGTGGAGGCTCAATCGTAATCATTTCCTCCACCAACGGCTTTCAATCCGAGGATTTCTCCACAGCCTACGATACCTCTAAGGGAGCACTCGTGATGATGACCCGGACACTCGCACACTCCCTCGCGGTGCATCACATTCGCGTCAACGGCGTGGCTCCCGGTCTGATCTACACACCGCTCAGTGCTGCGTATCTCGATGCGCAGCCNNCATTACGAAAAAAAGATTCTCGTAGGACGAATCGGTCGGGCCGAGGATTGTGCCGGACCGGTGGCCTTCCTGCTTTCGCCGGCGTCCGAGTACATCACGGGCCAAACACTGATCGTAGATGGCGGCTTAACCACCAGTCAGATCGGCGCGCTCTAATCGATTCTCATGCTTTCACTCGACTCCCTTCCCACTCCCACCGTCCTCGTCGACCAGGCTCGCACGCTGGCTAATATCCGCAGCATGCAAGCGGCTTGTGACGACCACGGCATCGAGCTGCGACCTCACATCAAGACCCACAAAATGGTTCCGGTTGCACGCATGCAGCTTGAAGCCGGCGCACGTGGTCTCACCTGTGCGAAAATTGGAGAAGCGGAAGCCATGCTCCCCTCCGGAGTTCGCAGTTTGTTTATCGCACACTCCTTGGTGGACCCTGCTCAAGGCCGACGCCTCGCCGCACTCGCTGAACAACTCGACGATCTCCGTGTCGCCGTCACGAGCGAAGTACATGTCGACGCACTCGCGCGAGTAGCGCAGGCCTCCGGACGCGCTCTGTCGGTCATGATGGCAATCGACAGCGGCTTGGGACGCGAAGGCGTGCGCTCAGCAGCGGCCGCGGAGCGGACTGCCAGCGCCCTGACCAAGTATCCGCAACTCCGTCTTTCCGGATTTTATACCCACGAAGGCTTCTTTTACGGACTTCCCCCAGCCGAACAAACGGCGAAGGCACGCGTCCTCCTCGATCACCTGATCGCCGTGCGCAACGCGGTGGACAGCAAACTTCCCCTTTGGCCTGGATGCAGCGTCACCGCCAAACTTCTAACATCCATGGCGCCAGGAGTAGTCCAGGCTGTGCGCCCGGGATCTTATGTTTTTGGAGATCTTTCCTTGTGCGCCACCACCGGAATTATGGAGCGGAATGAGGTCGCGCTTCATGTCCTGGCTACCGTGGTCGACAAGCCGGAACCTGGGCTCGCGTTGATCGACGCCGGCTCTAAGACGTTTTCGTCAGATAAGACGGCGGAGGGTGTCTCGGCTTTGGCTGCGGACGGCCGCGATATCAAAGTCGTGCGCGTCAACGAAGAACATGGCTACCTCCGCGGAAGCGAAGTGGACGCATTGAAAATCGGCGAACGTCTCGTACTAATCCCGGCGCACGTCTGTACGGTGGTCAATTTGACAGATCGAGTCGTGGTCACCTCGGGAAGTCAGGTCACCGATACTTGGAACGTGGATGCCCGTGGGCGCGTGCAGTAGTTTTTGGATACACGACCGTCAGTGTCCTGACATCGCTGATCGCGGCATGGTAACTTAAGTCGCNNACTGTCTTTAATCACATCGTCCTCCCTCTGCTTTTCGCTGTCATGCACACGGCTGCCTCAGCTCAAAACCCTCCTCACGACTTCAAGCTTTCGGTAACTGTCGATTTTCCAGACGACATCACCAAGGGGCCGTTCGATCAGGATCGCCTGGACGAAGTGATGACCACAATTAGCAACCTTGGCGCGAGCCGGGTCAACTGGATGTACTACGGGAGCCTGACCCCGGACGATCCCGCGCGCGGAAACATTTGGGAAGGCCACTGGGCCACTTATGCGCCCCAAACGCTGGCTCAGATTGGAGAACCCTTACAGGCTGCGGTCAAGGCGGCAAAAAAGCAGGGGCTGGAAGTCTTTGGGATGCTCAAACCTTACAATGGAGGCTTGTCCGGCACCTATCCGTTGGGAAGCCCTGAAGCGGGCACCAAGTCAAAGATCACTCGTATCGGCGGGACGATCCAGCAATTGATCCCGTTCTTGGACACCCACCCCGAGATGCGCCTCCAGCGTCGGCCTGAAGAAGGTCCCATCGCGACGGGACCGATCACCGAGATTAGATTGACCAAATCTGATGGCAGTACCACCCGGCTCGCTCCCGAACATCTCCGCATTTGGGTAAGTGAGGATAATTTCAAATATCGGCCGCTCGGTATCATCCCCCAAGGAACGGTCGCGCTCGAGCGCGCCCAACGTGAAATCAAGGACTACCATGGCAACGTCCTCACCCGCAAAGGAGAACCCGTCCGGGTCATTCATCTTACGGGGCTATCGCTCACAGCGAAATTCATCGTCCTCTCCACCACGTTTGCGGAAGGGTCTGGCGACTTNNCGCACGCCGCTCTCTGGATCCGACCGCGCGACTTCCGGACCTACGGACTCGAATTTGACATGGGTTACGGACACCTTCCGATCACACTCGACCAGCCCTGGAAAGGCGCCTCCTCCGATCCCTGGAAACCGTTCTCAGGAGAGGATGAATTCGCAGAAGAAACGCTCTTTGGTAAAGGTCCCACTGGTGGGTTCATCGGAATTGCCCTCGGCCGGAACGAGTATGCTGCCGCTGCGCCCAGCGAAGCCTATGCCGAAGTTCGAGCGTTGTGGCTCACCTGGGTCCGGCAAATGCTCGATGCCGGCGTGGATGGTGTGAACCTTCGTATCTCGGCTCACGGAACGCTGTCCGACGAGCCGGNNCCAACGTTACGGAGAGGGGCCGATTGATCCCGCTAAAATCGCGACCATCCGTGGAGATTTCTACAGTAAGTTTGTCGAGGAGGCATCACGACTGGTTCGTTCGCGAGGAAAGAAACTCCACGTCCACCTCCATGCAGAAGCATTCCGGCCTAGTTTGGTCTTTGGGCAGCAAAACGGCATTCCGGCTGGCATTGATTTTCAGTGGAAGCGCTGGTTGCGCGAAGGATGGGTGGACGAGGTTTATCTCCGCACGAGTTGGTTCGAAGCCGCGGAAGACCCTCTCGGCGCCAAGTTCACCCAGCGCAGCCGCCTGGCTGCCGCCCTGAGTGATCCTGTGGCGGAAGACATGATCGCTACGGCACAGGAGCTCAAGCTCCCCATCACCCTCAATCGNNCGAAGAATACATCTCAGATCTTAAACAGATCTATCGAGACAAACGGTTCTCCGGTTTCGACGTCTACGAGTTTTTCGATCTTGCTCAGTCCAGTCCCACAGAAGCACGCCTTACACCCAGGCTGGGCCGCATCGAAGCGCTCACCGCGGCCTGGAAAGAATTGACGGAAGAAAAGCGCCAGTGATCCCGCGCGAGACGCAGCTGTAAACCACACCAGTCTTTTTCGAACCGGTGTGGCTGCCTGCTCAGCAAGTGGAAACCTCGCGTGGCTAGGCCCCGGCGAGCTGTGCCGCCGTCAACTCATTCAGGAGTGGTTTTCCCTGCTCCATCCGCAACAGATTTTGGGAAAAGATATCCCACAACCGGGTTTTAAAGTGAGGACTGAGGCTGGATCCGGAGATGTGCGGAGTGAAGATCACATTCGGCAGCTTCCAGAACGGGTCGTCGGGGGGTGTTGGATACTGGTAGTGGGTGTCGAGAGCCGCCCCAGCAATCCATCCTTCCGTAAGTGCCTTTAACAGCGCCGGACGTTGAATGATCGGTCCACGCGACGGATTCAGTAGAAAAGCGGTGGACGGCAAAGCGCGGAGCTCCTCTTCCCCAATCCGCCCTTCAGAAACCTTGGTCAAGGGGAGCGCGAGAACGAGGAAATCAAGATCGCGCAGAAACGTCTTTTCTTCCCCTTGCACAAACACCTTGTCAGGAATGACGCCCTCGGGGTCACCTGTCCCTGGGACCGTGTAAACGTCCTCACGAGGCCCGAGCCCATTGCGAGTCAGCACGTGCACCCGCAGTCCGAGCTGTTTGGCGAGACGCGCACTCTCACGCCCGATTCCACCATATCCCCAGAAGCCAACCGTCAGCCCGCGGATCTCCCGCTGGAAGACGGCGGAGCGATCCCAAATTCCCGCCTCCTGATTACGGATCATCTGCCGGCCGTTTCGAGCCAGCATGATCATCATGGCGATCACCCATTCGCCAATCGGACCATCAAAACACCCGCGGCAGTTCGTCGCCCGCACGCCTCTCGCCGGAAGATCCAACCCGAAAAGCTGGGTGTAACCGGTCGAGGCGAGTTGAATCCATTTCAACTGCTTCATCTCGTGGTGGTTCGTCGGCGGAATGCTGCAAAACAATACATCGACGTCGCGAAGGCGCACCGGATCAAGCGGTCGAGCCACTTCTACGGGCGTATCCACACAATCGATCATGTGCCCTCCCCGCTGCTGCAAAGCAGCCAGCGCGGCAGGTTCGACCGGAACATCAACAAGGATCTTCATAGCTCGCGTAGTGCAGACGCTCACGTCGACAGGATCTTGCCTGGGACGCTGTTGAATTCACCCGAGCCAGGTTGGAAGGGATAGCGGCTCTTAATTTCATCGGTGAGAATAACCCCCAAGCCAGGACGATCCGGAGGCACGACATAGCCATCCTTCAAGATCAAACCGCCATCGATCAAATCGGCATGCAGTCCTGCATAGTCCGGCGCAATCTCCAGAATACAGGTGTTTTCGGCTGCAAACCCCGCGTGTACGTTCTGCATCAGCGAAGCTCCCGCTCCCCAGGCATGCGTCGCCACTTTGCGTCCGCGATTTGCCATCATCTTGGCCACCGCCAAAAACTCTCCCAGGCCACCGGTGAACGATGCGTCAGGCTGGCCAATGTCGAAGCTGTCCTGCTCGGCAAACACTTTCCACTCGTAACTTGCGGTCAAGCACTCGCCGCCCGCGATCGGGACCTCCGTGGCGCGGCAAAGTTCTGCGTAGCCCCAGGGATCGGTGTAGTGCAGGGGCTCCTCAAAAAAGAAGAGGTTGAAGGGCTCAACGGCGCGAGCTGCGGCAATGGCCACATCAAGTGACCACGTCGCTCCTGGGCTGTTTCCCATGTGCGCGTCCATCATTAGCCAAGCATCCTTACCGGCGTGCTGGCGCATGAAGGCCACCTTGTCTCCCTCGAAATCAGCCGCCTCTTGCGGAGTGTTTGGCATGTACCAGCCTTTACCCGCTGTGTAGCTGCCCGCCCCCACTTTCAAGCCACGAAAGCCGAGCGAAAAATAGTGATCCATCTTTTGGGCCAGTTTCTCTTTGGGGTAATTGCTGGGGCCACCCGTGGCGTACGCGGGCAGTCGAGCATGCTTGCTACCGCCAAGGAGCGCATGAACGGGCAGATCTAAGAGCTTTCCTTTTAGATCCCAGAGCGCTGCTTCAATGCCATTCAGAACAATCGCACCCAACCCGACTCGACACCAGAAGTTGCCGCAATGGTACATCCGTTTCCATAGCTCGGGAATGTCATCGACGGTCTGGCCCACCAGAATGGGACGGAAAAAATCGACGATCGCTGGCACCGCTTCGGGGCAGAAGTACCCCGCGTAGGTTTCACCGATACCGGTTGGCCCCTCCGTAAGCACTTCAATGAAGGCAGCGCTACGCAGCTTGCGCGCTTCGCGCAGGAACGGATCGTTGGTACAAGGTCCAGTGAGGAGCGTGGTCCTGACGTCGGTAATTTTCATGAACAGTTATTTGATTTCCAAGATGGTTCCCGCGATGTGGCGGGTGCCGTCGGCCACGTTGTAGTAATACGTGACTAAGACGAGTTTCTTGTCCAACTGCACGGACCAAGGGTACCCGATATCCGTTGTGCCGCCGTCTTCGCGCAAAATCATCTCTGGTGCGGTCGCGTAGTCCGTGCACTCAGCATTCAGGATACGCGCCCGGATCCCGTAGGGGGGATGGCGATACCCGTAAACCAAGAGGACACGATCGTCAGGAAGGCGGAGCGCTTGAAGGGGGTGCCCCTTGAATCCCATATCCTGCCAGGGTTGGAATGTCTTTCCGCCGTCCGTCGAACGAGCCAAAGTCGCGTGATCGTTGAAGTCGGCCGTGCGCATGAACGCGACCAAGTCACCCTTGGGCGTTTCATAGATCGACGTCTCATTGAAGGTCACCTTGTCATCCACCCCAACGGGAGCCGAATAGGTCCAGCTCTTCCCCTTGTCGTCCGAAACCAACAGATGGGTTGATGACTTCCGAGGCGAGAGCGAGTCTATGGCCGCCGCCACCCAGTAAACGCGACCGTTTTTTCCTTCAACGAGCGCGCCTCGGTTGTAGGCGGGCACAAACTTACCGTAAGGGTCACGATTTTTTTCTACCGGAATGTGCGGAGGATAATACGGCCCCTCCCAGGTCTTCCCGCCATCGGTCGAGCGCACACCATAGCCGCCCAGAAACATAAATCCGGTGAGGTTTTCGAAATAAGGCTTCTTCAGATTGGGTACCCCATCTTCCCGTACATGCGACCAGCCGTAACTCATAGTGATGAGCGTGCCGTCCCGCAATTGGAGGATACACGGATCCTGTGATCCCCCCAGAGCATGAGCATAAAGGAGCTGCGGCTCCTTGGACCAAGTTTCCCCGTCCTTTGAACTGACCGTAACAAGATAGCTGTTCGAATCGACGTGGTAGTTTTTCTTCTCTCCTAATGCGCGACGGTCAGGAGCCCGGCGAAACGCGACGACGAAATCACCGGTTTTCTTGTTTTTTATCACTGACGGGAAGGCTGCGTAGTACAGCGGGTCTTCATAGATAATGACATCTTTGATTTTCTTCACGCCCGACGGCATTTCAGCCGCCGAAACTGGCATAGCAAAAGCAGTCAGACAGAGTCCCAAGGCAGTGAGTCGAAGCAGCAGGTGTTTCATAGTGAAAAGGGGATAAGGCGAGAAGGAGGTATTAATCATTCCGTTAACAACGAAGCGTGCAGAACAGAGTGAGTCAGAATCGAGAGCGAGTGGGTCCAGAGCTTAAGGAAGAGCTCTTCCTGCGTCGGCCAAATCAGGGAGCTTCCACCGAACCACTCCCACATGGTAGCGATGGTGGCTGGCGACCCCTTTGCTGTAGTACGCTGTGACCAGCATTCCGTCCGACAAAGCCACCGTCGAGGGGTACCCGCCATCGCGCCGTGGAGCAGGTCGATTTGGTTCATCCGTCGAGCCTTCAAAATCAACTAGCGTCATCGGGGCCGACCAGACTTTCGCGGTGGCATCGCCGATTCGAATATGCACGCCCCAGAAACCGTCATTACGCACTCCATACGTAAGTAGGATCCGCCCGTCTGGGAGCCGCGTAAGATCCGCGGGGTGCTGCATGGCCAAGGTCAAGGCCCCTTCCGACTTCCAGGTCCGTCCTCCGTCCGTGGAACGAAATGCGTCAACATGCTGATTCACTGACTGGAGCGCTGCGATCGAGGTTCCGTAGGTGCGCGCAGCGGCGAAAAGGTCTCCGTTCTCAAGTTGAAGCCAGGCCGTCTCGTTATGGAGCCGTCCATCGGTCAACACCCCGCGCTTGGTCCAGGTTTTTCCATTGTCAGCCGTGGTAAAGAAAGCCGCCTCATCCCGATACATCATCACTCCACTGGATCCGTCCTTCAGTCCAGCGATCCGACCATAAGGGACGATCCCCTGTCCACTCTTCTGGAGAGCGTCGAAAGCGGAAAACTGCTGCCAGGTCACGCCACCATCCCGCGAAAGCGCTGGGATGGGATTCAAGGTGCTCGCTTGGGCAAAGAAGTCCCGGGGTATCTCCCTGCCAGTAGGATCGGGTTTCCACGTAGACGGCAAGCGCTTGTCCCAACCTCCAATCATCGCAAGGAACGTCCCATCTGCAGCCAGGCCCCCGGCGACATTCATGCGATTCGTCGCCGGGAGATTCGGCACCGGAACCCCGATTTTTTTCCAGAATACACCCCCATCCTCACTGACCCAGCACTCCGCAGCGCCTTCGATGAATCCGTGATACGGATGCGGCCAGATCAGACACGTGATCTTACCATCAGGCATCAGCGTTACGAGAGGCCACCCACAAGCGTTATCGATGGCAATGAATCGTTCGTAATGCGCGAGTTTGGGAAAAGGAGTGCTTCCAGGCGCTGCCTGACTTTTCGACACACTCGCAAAAACAGCAAGAATCAGAGCAAGAAGAAGCATCGGGTGAGGTTTCATGGATACATGGGCAGGCTGAAGATTCCGGTAAATCACGGGAGACCGTTTTCTAGTCACCGAAAAAAGTTAACGTAGGAAACGTGATTTACGATCGCAGCGACTCTCATCGCGGCGCGTCGCCGAACCGCGCACGGAAAATCCACGTGACCAGCAGATACCTTAACGTCAGCCGTTCCTTCCTCGTTCCCACTCGTGGTGAGCTCAGACACGTCAACCTTGGAAGATGCGAATCGGGAGCGCATGAGAGAAGAAAACGTCCGCATAGCGTGACACCAACGCCTTCTCTGCCTTGTATACAAATGCATGTAAAGACCAAAGCGGTTAATCTCCACACCACGTTTCGCAGCCTTCGAAAATCTTACTCCCTTTAGCCCGCTTCCCTTGGCACGTTCTACGTCTTACGCGTTCGCTTAGGGATTGAAACCCGCTAGCCCTGATGTCAGGGTTAACCGGTGACCCCGATGGGTACACCCGTCCGCCCGCAAAGAGCCGTGTTCAATCCTCGGCACGGCGAGTAAATGCTATCCGCCGGTGATGGGATGAGCATATCGCATTGACAACCGCGAGGTCAAAAACGGATACTTTTGTATACAAAACAGCCTTGTTGGCGTAACCTCGCAGGTTCATTTTTAGCATTGGAATCCAAACAACCTAGCAGTCTCGAATCCTTCATTCTCATGTCCGACGCACCACTCACTCCGTTCTCACTCCAGGGTAAAGTTGTCCTCCAATTTGGTGGATCAGGCCTCCTCGGTCGCGCTTTGGTTGAATCTATCGCTCAGTCCGACGCTACCCTGATCGTCGCCTCGCGCGATCCACACACCTTGCAAGCCGACGCCGACCGTCTGGCCACCAAAGGGAAACGGGTTGTACTCGAACCAGTCGACCTCCTCAGTGAAGCATCTATCCGAGAGTTGGTCAAAAAAATCGTCAATCAGCACGGCTCATTGGATGGGATGGTCTACAATGCCGTGAACCGTCCCATGGCGCGATTTGACGACGACCTTTCCAAATGGGAGGAGTCCATGCGCTTAAACGCCACGGGTTTCTTTGCCGCCGTCCGCGCCTGCGGAGATGCGATGGCCCGTCAGCCANNCTCTACGAAGGAACGGGGTCCAACCCTCCGCCCGATTACTTCTTCCACAAGGGAGGTATGACCAACCTCACCCGGTATCTAGCCTCCCACTACGGACCAAGTCGTGTGCGAGTGAATGTTGTTTCCCCAGGCGGTATCTTCAATCCCAACCGCCCGCAGGCCCAGGACTTTCTCGCTCGCTACGCCAAGATGACCATGCTCGGACGGATGGCCGATGCCCAAGAAATTGGTGGGTCTGTCGTCTTTTTGCTGAGCGATGCTTCGACCTACATCACCGGTGCCAATTTGGCCGTCGACGGTGGCTACACAGCCAGNNAATCGTCTACCTTCTGCGACATGTCTCTTCCTGGCCAATCTCTGGGAAAATTGATCTGGGTCACCGGCGGTGCCGGTTACCTCGGTTCCGCCATCGTCTCCGCTCTCGATGCCGCCGGCGTCACGACGGTTTGTTTCGATCTCGCCGGACGCGCGGAACTGATGGTGCGTGAGAAAAATCTCAAGAACACGATTCCAGTCACCGCCGACCTCAGCCACATCGACACCCAACGCAAGGCGGTCTCCGACGCTTTGGAAAATTACGGGGTTCCCGACGGGGTGGCTCACCTTACCTTCGCGTCCTCTCCGGGCACCCGAGTAGAGGACATGAGTACCGACGAATTCAGTCGCACCCTAACGCTANNCTCTCCCGATCCAGGGATTTACCACCCGCCGATGAATCCCAACCCGATCGACTACGGCACGGCCAAAGCCGGTCTGCTCCAGATGATGCGGTACTTGGCGGTCCACTACGGTCCACGAGGCGTCCGCTTCAATTGCGTGACACCTGGTCCTTTTCCCAATCCGAATGTGCAGAGCACCTATCCTGATTTTGTCGAACGCCTCAAGGGAAAAACAGCGTTGCGACGGTACGGCGTAAATCACGAGATTGTCGGACCCACCCTGTTCCTGCTGAGCGACGGAGCGACATTTGTTACCGGTNNGCGCAGATCTTTTCCGCTCTACCGCCTCGCAATTGGGGGAAGGTATTCTCTGGCACCCAACACGCCTGTCCCTGTTTTGGGTCGATATCCTTGGCCAGAAAATTTTCGAGACACGAGTCGACTCTCAGGATCAGACCGTAACGTCGCTCGGTGTAGAAAAAATGATTGGAGCGCTGGTTCCGCATCGTGACGGGAGCGTGATGGCCATCCTCCATGACGGCGTGTATGCGGTGGATCTCACGGCAAGCAGCGTCCAACCCCACTCAATCCCAGGCCTCTTCGATACCCAAGCATTGCGTTTTAACGACGCCAAGTGTGATCCGTGGGGTCGGCTTTGGGCCGGTACGCTTTCTCTACACGGAAAAAGCAAGCAGGCGGCACTCTATTCCTACAGTCCAAGACAAGGCTGGCACACGCAGCGCACCGAAGTGAGTATCTCCAACGGACTGGCATGGTCGCTCGATCACCGCACGCTTTACTACATCGACTCCAGTCTCAAGGCGGTGCAGGCCTTTGATTTTGAACCTGAAACGGGATCGCTGTCTCATCCCCGCACTGCCTTTGACGTAAGCTCGGTTCCCGGGCTGCCCGACGGCTGTACACTCGACAGCCAAGGCCGCCTCTGGATCGCTCATTGGGGCGGATCCTGTGTGAGTTGCTGGGACCCTATTAAAGGAAAACCTCTAGGCCGTGTAACATTGCCTGTGTCCCAAGTGACGAATTGCACCTTTGGCGGCGCTAGGCTGGATACGCTATTTATCACCACCGCCGCGTGCGAGCTCGATGCGGCCCAACGCCAATGCGAACCGCTAGCCGGACAGTTATTTTGCGCGGATGTCAAAACGACCGGATTGCCGGCGGTGGCATTTGAGTGAGCGGATCTCCCAGCTGCCAAAAAAAATTTTTACCAAGGGCAACGAGGCTCGATTCTTACGGTGACTCGCGTAGGATCCCGAGGTGTCTTCGCGCAGACTTAATACGTTTCGCTCCCTCGGCCCTGGACTGATTATGGCGGCAGCGGGGATTGGCGCGGGCGATGTCGTCGTTGCGTCGGTGACAGGAATTCGTTTCGGCTCTACCTTGCTTTGGGCGATCGCGCTCACCGCATTCCTTAAATTTGTCCTGACAGAGGCACTCGGGCGATGGCAGCTAGCCACGGGGGAAACCGTGGTCCGCGCTTGGGTCACTCGCCTCCCACGTCCCATCGCTTACCTCCTCGCCGCTTACCTGCTGCTCTGGGGGTTTATGGTCGGCGCCTCCCTCAGCAGCGCGTGCGGACTCGCTGGAAATACTTTGTTCCCACAGCTGACTGTGCAGCACTGGGGCGTGATCCATGCCCTCGCGGCCGCCCTGATGGTGGCGGGCAATCGTTTCAGCAGGTTTCAGCGGGTGATGAAAATCCTGATCGGAGTCATGGCGGTGAGCGTGCTCCTCTGCGCGGTCCTCGCTGCCCCCTCGGCCCTCGGCGTACTCAAGGGTCTCGTCATTCCTTCATTTCCGCCCGACGGCGGTGCCGCCGTTCTCGCCCTCCTCGGAGGAATTGGCGGAAGTGTGACCGTAGTTTGCTACGGATACTGGCTACGCGCCGCTGACTGGAGCGGATCAGATCGTCTCCCGCACGTTCGTGCCGACGTCAAACTCGCCTACGTGTTTACCGGCCTTTTCGGAATCGCCCTGTGCGTCATCGCCGCGGGTGTCCACGCCGAAGCCGCCAAGGGCACGCGTATCGNNGGGGCGTATGGCAAGGGGTACCCAGCATCTTCGCCGAATTGATCGAGACCGCTCGTCAAAAACCGACCACACCTAAGGAACACCGCCGCTATTACCTGAGCTCACTTGCCTATTTGGCAGGGCCACCGCTGCTTCTCTTGTGGTTTAATCAGCCCATCGCCGTGGTGATGACGTTTTCCATCGTCGGGGCGTTCTTCATGCCCTTCCTTGCGGGCACCCTGCTCTACCTCAACAACCAGCGCAAATGGATGGGAAGCCTGGCCAATCGTTGGCCGGGCAACCTTGGTCTGACCATTTGCCTCCTCGCTTTCGGCGTCGCCTGTATCCGAGAACTAGCGACGCTGCTCAAACTCGAATGAGTGGACTCCTCAACGCATTCGAGATCTCAACTTTAAAATTAGCGATACGAAGCGAGCTTCGCATCGCTCGGCCCCGTTTACTCTTCCATCTGGATATCTTTGTTCCGGTGCCGCGGACAGCCGGCTCGTAGCCACGCAGTGATGAAGCGATCCAGATCTCCATCCAACACGCCCTGGGTATCGCTAGTGCTCACTCCCGTGCGGAGGTCCTTCACCATCTGATAGGGCTGCAANNGATTTGGCTGCCCCAGCCAATTTCGCCCTTTTCGCCGTAGAACTTTTCCATCTCGCTCCGCTGCTCGTCCTGGCGCTTCTCATATAAACGCGCCTTGAGGATGCTCATGGCAGAGGCTTTGTTTTTGATCTGGGAGCGTTCGTTTTGGCACACCACCACCAAGCCAGATGGTATGTGAGTGATGCGGACCGCAGAGTCCGTCGTATTGACCCCCTGGCCACCTTTGCCCGACGAGCGGTACACATCGATGCGAAGCTCATCGTCGGGGATGTCCATCTTGATTTCGTCATTGATCTCCGCGACGACATCGACGGCGCAGAAGGAGGTATGGCGACGTTGATTGGAATCAAACGGACTGATGCGCACCAAACGATGGACACCCCGTTCAGCCTTCACGTAACCGTAGGCGTTTTCGCCCTTGATCAAGAGCGTGGCCTTGCTGATTCCCGCCTGGTCACCCGCCTGGACATCCTGGACCTCCACGGTAAAGCCACGCCGATCGGCCCAACGCGTGTACATGCGGAAAAGCATGTCGGCCCAGTCATTTGACTCTGTTCCCCCTGCCCCGGCTTGAATTGAGAAGATGGCGTTATTCCGGTCGAATTGCCCGGTGAGGAAAGCTCCTATTTCAATCGGATCGAGTTCATCCTGCAGGCCAGCGACCTGTTGCTCTAGGTCTTTGATTAAGCCGTCCTTTTCAGAATCCGAGGCCATCTCGATCAGCTCGATCATCACATCCACATCCGCCAGTTTCTTGTGGAAATCGACGACCGGAAGCACCGCCCGCTTCAGACCATTCAATTTGGCGATATCGTTTTGGGCGCGATCATTATTATCCCAAAACTCGGGAGCGCCCATTTGGGCTTCCATCGCCTCGATCTCGCGCTGCTTTTGATCGACGTCAAAGAAACCTCCATAGATGCCCGGCGCGCTTCTTGATGTTCTCGATGTGGGAAAAGGTCTCAGGTGCGATCATAGATAACCGCTCATCACCGCAATCCCGGCTACCTTGCGCAAGCGGCAAATCCAAGATGTATATACAGGCAGCTTCGGATTTTCTCTTAGGTGTGGCCGGTCGCACGGAAGCTGCACCCGCTGGCGCAGAAAAAGCAAAAAAGATGCTTAAATCTTGCTGTACAGGACGCACCGGACGCACCCCACCTCCGATAGAACAATCTCGTCGACGTCCGACGCCACGCCCTCTTCAGCGGCCAGCATGCCCTCGCTGCCGTCGCCACAACCACCGCAGAGATGCATGCATCGCACTCAAATGTCCCCTCGAGCTGTACATCAACTCCACCTCAGTACAGTACGCGGAGTGGGTTTGGAACGCGCGGGTGGCGCCAAGTGAAACTTCCGTTTGGGGAAGAAGGTCGGTGGTTAGTAAGGTCCGACAAATTCTCCTTGCCGCGAAGG
>DKKJ01000374.1:4955-23183 GCA_002455175.1 Opitutaceae bacterium UBA6669 | reverse complement strand
GCCGCCGTTTTTTCTTTTTCTTCAAGGGCAGCAAGAGCGCCGTACTGAGCAAAGGTCGTGACGTTGGACGTCATCTGGCTTTGCAGTTCAGAAATCGCCTTGGCAATCGGTGCTGGAGCAACGGTAGTTCCAATCCGCCAGCCGGTCATCGAATAGGTCTTCGAGAACCCTGCGACCGTGATCGTGCGCTCAGCCGCCTCTGGTGAAAGCATCGCTACACAGGTCGGTTTTGCATCATCATAGACCAGGTGCTCATACATTTCATCCGACAGGATGTAGAGGTTATGTTTGACCGCGATCTCTACCAAGGCCGCCAATTCGGCGCGCGTGTACACGGCGCCCNNCCGCGGCCCAATGGCGGCTTCCAATTGCGCAGGAGTCAGTTTGAAGCCCGTGCGGTCATCGGCGAGTACCAGCTTGGGCGTCGCTCCCGCCAACTTCACCATCTCAGGATAGCTCACCCAGAAAGGCGCCGGAACAATCACTTCATCGCCGGGTGAGCACGTGGCGACCACGCCGAGTTAGCAGGAGAACTTTCCGCCTGGGGAAACGATGACCTGTGAAGGAGCGACTTTGAAGCCGTAGTCAGATGCGTAACGGCTGGCGATCGCCTGGCGCAAGGGCTCGATGCCTGGAGTCGCAGCGTACTTCGTTTTCCCCGATTTGAGGGCAGCGATACAAGCATCCTTGATATGCTGTGGGGTGTCGAAGTCGGGCTCGCCAGCGGCGAAACCACAGACGTCTTCACCGGCTGCTTGGAGGGCCTTCGCCTTGGCGTCGACCGCGAGAGTCGGCGACGGCGAAATGTTTAAAGCCCAAGTGGAGAGTGGCGCGGGTGATCGGCTCATGGACAGTCTCCGCCATCACAGCTTGCCTACCGACCAAAAGCAAGGCCGCGCTTTGTAGGCGCGGCCTAAGTAACGAGCCAGCTTCTGCCGACTCAGAATCCGACGATCGCAGCGATTAACGCTTTTTGGCGCGGCCCTTGGCGTCCGGAAGGGTTTCGATAGCGGCCCGCAGAATTTCTCCGGCGCTGGTGCGCTTGAGCCGCGCTTGGCGTTGGAGGGTCTTCTTGAGCGTGTCAGGTAGTCGGACGGAAATCTGACGATGCTCGGGACGGTCGACTTGGAACTGACCATAGTCGAACTGCTCGAGGGCAACACGGATCACTTCGCTCACAGAGCGGAGACCTTGCTTCTCCCGAGTACTTTCAATCTTTTCAATAAGGGTGAGCGGAAGCTCAAACGTGACAGGATTCGCGACGGGTGTTTTCTTTTTGGCCATGGCTGGACGTATCGATGTGCGGGGAATGTCTGCATGTCCTTGCCTGGGGGATGTCTCCACGGCAACGCAAATCTTTAAGCAGACCTCTACTTCTCGTCTGTATTTGTTGACGAATACTTCGTCAGGAACAGCTTCGGCTAACCCCGTACTCCCCGACTATGGCTTACGTTTCCCTGGAGAATTTGGTCAAAATTTACCCCGAAAAGGACGGGCCCGGGGTCAAGGTTGTCCACGGGATCAATTTAGAGATCAAAGATCGTGAGTTCATGGTCTTAGTGGGAGCTTCCGGGTGTGGAAAATCCACTACACTGCGCATGATCGCAGGTTTAGAGGAGGTTTCCGAAGGCCAAATCTCCATCGGGGGACGGGTAGTCAACGATGTCCTCCCCAAAGATCGGGACATCGCCATGGTGTTCCAAAACTACGCGTTGTATCCACATATGACCGTCTACGAAAACATGGCCTTCGGTTTGAAGTTAAGGAAGTTACCAAAAAACGAAATCGATATTCGTGTTCGTGAGGCGGCTGGAATTCTCGGCCTGGAGCCCTATTTAGATCGTAAACCCAAAGCTCTTTCCGGCGNNGGCCTCTCTCGAACTTAGACGCCAAAATGCGCGTATCCACGCGCACCGATATCTCCAAGCTCCATGCTCGTTTGGGCGCTACTATGATCTACGTCACGCACGACCAAGTGGAAGCCATGACCATGGGCGACCGCATCTGCGTGATGAAGGACGGTCACATCCAGCAGGTCGCCGCCCCCTTGGAGCTCTACAATCAGCCGGACAACGCTTTTGTTGCGGGGTTCATCGGAAGCCCTCCCATGAACTTTTTTAAAGGGGCGCTGCAAACTGAGGCGAACCATCTGGTTTTTGTGGAAGAAAACACCGCTTCGCCCGGAGTTCGTATCGCCCTCGATTCAGAGCTATCACGCCGAGGTGCATCTCATATCGGGAAGTCCGTTATCTTCGGAATCCGGCCTGAAGATGTTCATGATCTCCCGGTCGGCACCGCTCCCGAAGGTCTACCCGTAATCGAGGTAAAGGTCGACGTCTCTGAGCCTATGGGCGCAGAAACCCTCCTTTATCTCTCCACAGGTGCGTCATCGTTTATCGCACGCGTCCGCCCGACCGATCGATTTACAGCGGACCAGCGCGTGAAGGTATCACTGGATTTGAGCAAAGCGCATCTGTTCGACGGAACCACAGAACGCGCTCTGCGTTAAAAATCAGCACCATCGCAGGTCGCGGGTGCCTTTGTTTACGGAGCCACTTTGGGGNNAAAAACAGCGCACTAGAAAACTCCTGGTCCATGGCTGCCGCGGTGACCAAAAAGCGGGTTTTGTTACGGGTGACTTCGTCACGCATGTCGATGCTCTTCACGACCCAGTGCTCACCCACCTTCTTGAGATCGAGCACCGACATGGCTTTGAGCGTGCGACCGTCTTCGCCGATCTGCTCGGCCTGAACCAAAGCGTTAAACTGTGTATCCAGAAATACCCGCACACCGGTGAGATTCGGCTGACGCGCCACGTATTCCGCGGGAGGGTAAAAGAGAAATGCGTTGGCTGGACGACCACGTACCTTGCGCACACCTTCGAAAACAAAATCATCCCACCACAGGAAAGGCATTTGGAGATCGAAGGCGGTGAGATCCGTATCGCCCAGCGATTCGAACAAGGGGTCGACACCGAGTTTCACCACATCCCCGGGGGCACGCGCTTGCCAGCGCCACACCGCGGGTTCGCTCCCGCCTTGCAGCAATAAACGCATGCCTANNCAGCTCAATTCGATTCACCGGACCCTGATCAAGAAGGTCGCTCCAAAGACGTCTGGATACCGTGCGCTCGGCCCCACGTCGCGGCATCACCCGAAGCTGAAACTCTAAATAACCACGAAACCCTTTTTGCCGAAACTCCGCCAAGAATGCTCTGCCCTCGTCCTGATTCGGTTTAGAGAATTGGACGTAGTCAGGAGGAGGCCGATAGCGCTTCTGCTGAACTTGCCCCATCGCGTCAGGCATGACGCTCAGCCCTGATCCCAAGGCAGCAAAAAGGCAGGCAACCGTCGTCGCCTGCCTCAGTCTCGTCGTCCAAAGGGACGCCATAGATAACAAGTCCGCCCCTCTTAGGGATTGGACTTGGGTTGCTCGCTCGGTGCAGGCGAGGGAGTGGTGGTCGTCGGGACACTTGCTTCAGGAGCAATCGCTGGAACCGCCGGAGCCGTGATGGTCGGCAGAGCACCACCCTGCACACCTGCGTGTTTGCGTTGGTAAATATGTCCCAAATAAAGCGCAAAGCTCAGCACGAAAAAAGCGATCGCCGCATTAATGGTCGCTTTGGAGAGCACATTGCCCGTCTCAGCACCAAACGCCGCTTCTGCTGCGCCGCCTCCCAGCGTCGCACCCACGCCGCCGTCTTTGGCCTTTTGGGCCAGCACCACGAGCACCAAAAAGAGCGAAATAAGGATCAGTATGAACGTGGNNTAATTAAGGATCAGTATGAACGTGAGAATACCAATGAGAATGCCCATGTGAAACGATCATACAATCCAATCGGTTTCGTCGTTGTCAATGCCAGCGTGGATGATGGAAACGGGTCGTCACCCAGAGAGCCCTCATTAACTCCACACAAATGCGATAATCCGCTTGTTCACCACCGCTTTGTGACGTCTGCAAGGGGGTGTCGCTCAAATAGAAAAGTCATTCGGTCGAAGATCATTCTCCACGCCGCGTGGCTGTTCTGACGCCTTTTCATTCTTCTTATCGTAGAAAAGCCGAACGTCTGGTTTGGCCGCCTTGGCCGCGCCTTCCTGCTGAAGAAGCAGCGATGCGCGGAGCAGCGCGCGCTTGGTGCTCATGGTCAGATTGGCTTCGGCAGGAAAGACGTTCTCTTCGCCGATTTTCGCCATGGCGCCGGAATTAACCAACACCTTAGCCACCTCTTCATTGATACCACTGATCAAAAGGTACCTCTTGGTTTTTTGAAGATACTCGTGCAGTTGCAGGAGAGACATAACGGAGGTCGCATCGAGGTGCCGGGCATTTTTCATCCTAAGGATCACCACGCGAATCTGATCATCATCCGCCAAGTAGCGCACCTGCTCCTGGAAAAGATCGGCAGCGCCGAAAAACAGCTCGCCCTCCACATGTACGATAGAGATCGCCGCATTGCGCCGTTTTTTGGTGTCGTCCAACTCCGCGAGTTGGCCGTGTTCATTGAACCCGTATTCGACCAGGGATGGCGCGCTGGCTTTTCGCAGAAACAATCCCAGGGAAACGCCGACGCCTACATAGACCGCGGTATCCAATTCAAGAAAGAGTGCGGANNGGAAGCCAACGTGACCCAAAAGACCACCGCGTCCGATCGCGTCGCGCGTCGCGTGATCTTGATGTGCTCAAAATTAATCAGCCGCACGGCGACCAAAACCAGGTAGGCCGCGATAGCCGCAATCGGGATGAAATTTACCGCGCCCGACATCAGCATCAGAATAGCCAATACCGCACCGCTGGAAAGGATCGATGACATCTGGGTCCGCCCACCCGATTCCAGGTTCACCGCGCTCCGAATAAAGGAGGATGATCCGGGCATAGAACCCGTCACGGTTGCGGCGAGATTACCCATGCCTACGGCAATCAACTCTTGGTTGGCGTTGACCTTCTGCCCCGAGCGGGCGGCGAGTGACTTGGTGATCGAGATGGTCTCGAGCATGCCCAAGATCGCCGCGGCGAGCGCCACGCTGGCCAGTTTCGGGATCAAAGCGAGTTGATCCTCCGTTCTGGGGAAATGATTAAACGTCAGCCACGAGCCTGCGACATCTCCCGCATCGCGTACCAAAGGGACGTGAAAGGCGCTGAGGTTATAAAAATACGCTACAAACCCAAACAGAGCCAAAACGATCAAACCTTCCGGCCAGCGCGGACNNATTTGTCCCGCAGCGATGAGCAGGCCTACTGCCGTGCTGTAAGCAATGATCACCGTCCGGGAGATAAAATGGGTTAGGTTTCCCATCTTCAGCCAACCCGAGCCGAGTTGGATGACGGCCATCATCAGGCCGATAATCGTCACTTTCTCGATCGCAGAAAGAGGCACACTCACCACCGTCAACATGGCCCCAGCTACAATGATCGAAATAGTATTAGTCGGGCCAAATACCAGATGGCGTGAGNNAACAACGCCGCCACCGCTGCCCCAATGATCGCGGTGTTCAAGGCCGCTTGGGCAGGGATTCCGACCACCAACGCAAAACCGATCGCTTGGGGAATAGTGATGATGGCGACCATCAGCGCGGCAAATGCGTCGGCCTTGAAGCTCGACCATGAGTACTTCTTCAGCTCACGCCAAATAGGAGGCACCGGGTCATAACGCAAGTAGTCCGCGACGTCCGAGAGCCCACCCACCGCTTCATTAAAGACCCGCCCGGCCGCTTTCTCAGCCCGCTGTGGGATTTGGGCTTCGCGTACTTTGCGAAACATCACGAAAAGAAGGCGAAGACGGTTTTTTTCTCAACCGTGCCCACGTGACACCCCGTCCAACACGTTCGCGCAACGTGCAACGAATAGGGCGGACATCGATCCTCCAATTTCATCGGCTTCAAGCTTCGACACCGAGCTTTTCCAAAATGCGATGGAGGTCGTCGTTCCCTGCGTAGGTGATGACGATTTTCCCTTTTTTGGGGGAGTGCTGCAGGGCGACCCGAGCTCCCAGTTTCGAGACAAGTTTCTTCTCAATACTGGCAATCGCTTCGGCCTCCACCGTAGGCGNNAGATCCCGCCGTCGCTTTCTTGGACTGAATCAGGTGCTCCGTCGCTCGGACACTGAGTCCTTCTTCAATCACCCGCCGTGCCAGCACTGCTCGTTGAGCACCGTCCTCAACGCCTAAAAGCACTTTCGCGTGCCCCACCGAGAGCAACCCCTTACCTAAATAGCCTTGGAGTTCGCCATCCAAGGAAAGGAGACGGAGCGCATTCGCGACGGTGGCTCGACCTTTTCCAACGCGTTCTGATGCGGCTTCCTGAGTCAGATCAAAATCTCGAATCAAACTGGCATATCCGTACGCCTCTTCGATCGGATTGAGTCCTTCACGNNCGATTCTCAATCAGCCCCAGCGCTGCGGAGGAGGCATTACTGGCGTCGACCAAACGGGCAGGAATGGTTTTGATCTTGAGCAGTTGGTACGCACGCCAACGACGTTCACCCGCGACAAGTTGGTACTTGTCGCCATTTTTGCGGACAACAATCGGTTGGAGCAGACCCTCGTTGCGGATACTCTCAGCGAGCTCTTGTAACTGCGCAGGCGAAATTTCCCGCCGAGCTTGGTACGGGCTCGGTTCAATCAAAGAGACTCCGATTTCTTGAAACCCCGGAGCACCCGTCGGTGCGGGAGCTACCTTGGTATCACTTGAAGGGGCGGGAGGCGACGCTTTGGCTTCAGAAGTTTTTGGAGCCGCAGCGGCGATCAAGCCGCCGAGTCCTCGGCCGAGACGGGATTTGGGAGCAGCCATGATGGAATTATTTTCCTCCAGGAATGAAGAGCACCTGCCCCGCATTGATCTTCGAGGCATCGGTAATCTTGTTCGCGTTAACGATATCCTGAACCTTGGAATTGGTCTTCCGCGCAATCAGCGCCAGTGAATCGCCCCGCTGAACGGTGTAAGAAATCCCCTCTTTAGGAAAATCATCAGAGAATGATGTCTGCACAGACGAAGCTCGAGACTGCCCCCGCGCAAGGGCTTGAATGGCCACATCTGTTTGCTGCGCCAGCCGCTCCATTTGCCGACTCACAGTATCCAGAGTGTCACTGCGCGAGGCCGCCACTGTAGCCTTGAGCGTTCGGTTCATCTCCGCGACGGCTTCATTGAGCTGGGCCAACGTGGCATAACTCCGAGAGGATCCTTCAGACTGCTGGCGAAGCTGCGCGTTTTCACGCTCAAGCTGCTCGACCCGGAGGCTGAGGTCACCCACCCGCTGAAGAAGCAGGCGTACATCCTCGCGCAAATTGGCAAATTCGACATTCGACTGACTCCAGGCCGGGACGGCGCCAAAAAGTAGAAGTAGAACGAAAATCCGCATACCCTTCACTGTGCGTGACTGGATCGGAGAAAACAAGCGGAGCTTTTTCGAGTCCCGCCTACGATTTTCCCCGATGGGGAAACGCCTGTTTCGCCACCAACGCAGGCATTGGAGACGAGGAGAGTCGAACCCCCGACATCTCTTGAAAGCCGCGAAAGAATTCCCCCGCTGAAAGCATGCGCCCCCCAGGACGCTGCAGCTTTAAAAGTCGTAGTACGCCTGCGCCCGTCGCCACGCGCAGGCCGCGCTCATCCAGTCCCAGAACATCACCAGGCATTGCAAGCGAATCACCCTTATCCCCGCCCTCAGTAGGGAGTGCCTCCGCCAACCCGAGCTTGATCTTCTGACCGCCCATTTCGACCACACATCCAGGCCAGGGAAACAATCCTCGAATTCTCGCTGCCAAAACAGAGGCCGGAGCCGCAAAATCGAGGGCACCATCCTCCTTCGCCAATCGCCGACAATAAGTCACTTCGGTCACATCCTGCTCGTGGAACACCAAGGCTTGGTCCCGCAACTTCGGAAGGGTCGCTGCGAGCAGAGGCACACAGACGCGAGCGAGCTTCTCCTCGATTTCCGCCGCCGTATCGAACGGTGCGATCTCCACAGACGCCGTCTCCGCCACGGGCCCTGCATCCAAGGCACGAACGATCCGCATGAGGGAAATCCCTGTTTCTCTCTCCCCGTTCGCAATCGAGGTTTGAATGGGTGAAGCGCCCCGGTAACGCGGAAGAAGCGAGGCATGAAGGTTGATCGTCCCCAACCGCGGCACAGCGATAAAGTCGTCGCGTAAGATGTGCCCGTACGCCATCACCAGCGATAGGTCAGGTCGGAGCTCAGCCAGGCTCTCCCGAGCTGAGTCACCGACTTTTTCGGGCTGCAAGACGGGTAAGCCACGACTCAAGGCCCATTGCTTGATGGCATTGGGGGTCGTTTTTTGCCCTCGGCCCACCGCTCGATCCGGTTGCGTGAAAACCCCTACGCAAGAACCTATATCCCGACCCTCGCTCTCCAACCATTCCAATGCCGGCAAAGCGATCGGATCAGAACCCAGAAAAACAATACGAAGAGGTGCAGGCACGCGGTCTACGTTCACTCAATCTTTTTTAGCCACGCGATCACGGCCCGTGAAAGCGCGCCGAATGCCTCGGCAGAATCGGGTCGCGGAAAGCCGCTGAGAATGGTCCACGTCTCGACGTGATTTACGGACTTACCCGGCTCAAGCTGTGTCAGCTCACCAAGCGTCTCCAATTCGATCATACTCCCGTTCGTAAAGACCTCGAACTGACAGCCCATGTCAGGGTACCTGGCACCGGCTACGGCCTCTGCGTGTTTGACGAAAGTAAATCCATCCAGCCAATACGCAGCCCAACCTGGATACCCCGTGATCCCTAACTTGTGAGCTCGATCTGCCTTGGCCACATCAATGCCCATGTAGTCGCGTCTCATCTCCCACACGGGGAGAGAAAGGTCGGTGTAGGTCCAAGGGATCAGTGCATAAGAGGGCAAGAGATCTCCGCCGGCATGGTCGCCTTTCGGATGGAAAGGGAGTACTGCGTATCCGGCGCCCCGTAACATGGTCAGCGCCCACGGAGCGGTCTCCACGGCCCAAAGTCCCCGATTGGTAAGTGTATGCGTAACCTGCACCGTGCGCTCGCCCAGGAACTCAATGCGCATTCCTTTCTGAAGCCCGGTTTTGGCTTCTACCGGCTGGGTCAAAGCCACGCCTTTGGGAAGCTCCTTCACCGCTAGGGGCGCATCGTCCGGTTGATAGGTGCGCGGGATATTCTCGGGAGAATGCCAGAGACGGTGACCACCACGCAGGTAGTAACCATGGAAACGGGTTTCATCGCTCGGAAACTCCAGAAAAAGATTCTTGGCTCCGGAATCCTTGGTCCGAAACGAAATGATTCTCGGGCCTACCGAGGCCGTCACCACAAGTTCCAATTGAGGAGAGGAAAGGACCAGAGCCTCTCCACCGCGGTAGCTAGTCTTCGAGCGTTTCATGTTGGGGAAGGTTTTCCATCAACTTCTGACGATTGCGCGGAGCCCGCCGGGGAGTGTCAGTACTGCTCTTGGAGGCGCCTCCCGACGATCCGCCGCGAGGCTCACGTTCTTTGCCGACGAGATCGAAGAGAATCGGGCAGCCGGCGAGGCCGAACTCCTCGACAATCCCAGCTTCCAAGTAGCGTCGATAGCTCTCTGTCAATTTTTCCTCGCGGTTACAGAAGAGGCGAATGCGGAAAGGACGGTTCCCCGTCTGCGTCGCATAATAAACGCGAAAACGCCTTCCTCCGATCGCGGGCGGCGGATTGCGTTCTGCTAGGTAGCTCAGAAGTTCATTGAGTTTTGCGGTTGGCAGCTTGCGGTCGAGCTCGCGGTGCAAGCGGACCGCAGCATTCAACATGCGGTCGACTTCGTATCCACTCATTGCTGACACAAATACCAAGGGCGACCCCGGGGTGAAAAATAACCGATCGAACACCGCTTTCTCATACTTCTGGCGGTAATCGCGCTCGCTGTCGTAGCCCTGAATTCCCAACGGATCTTCGAAGGCCTTGTGCACGAGATCCCATTTATTCACCACAACCACGATGGGCTTATGCTCTTTTACCGCCTCGCCTGCGATGGCCTTGTCCTGCTGAGTCACTCCGTCAATGGCATCGAGCACGATGAAAACCACATCGGTGTTCTTGATCGCATCGAGGGAACGTAAACGCGAGAAATACTCCACCGGCGAGGAGAGTTTCGTCTGCGCCCGTATACCCGCTGTATCTGNNTATCGATCAACCGGAAGGGATGGTGTTTGCCATCGCGGCCTTTAAACTCGAACGGAATCTCCACCGCATCACGGGTGGTCCCGGGAATCGGGCTGACAATCAAACGATCACTGGCCAGCAAGCGGTTGCTAAGAGATGATTTCCCTACGTTGGGGCGCCCGATAAAGCAGACGCACAGCGGATCCTGAGCCGTGCGTTCGCTGGTGGCCTCTTCGTCCGGAGCTGGCCCCAGACGGCGCAGGATTTCATCGCGAAGTTCGCCCTCACCACGTCCGTGCTCAGCGGATACAAACAGGGGACTGCCTAGACCGAGTCGATGCACCTGTCCGGTTTCAATTTTTTCTTCGCCGAAGTCGGCTTTGTTGACCGTGAGGATCACGGATTTCTTGGTCTTCCGAAGGCGGGAGGCCACCGCTTCATCCAAGGGCGTCACCCCCTCCAAACCATCGAGCACAAACACGATGACATCGGCTGCATCGATGGCGTNNCGAGTTACCCCAGGTTGGTCATGCACAATCGAGATACGCTTCCGCGCCAGGCGATTGAAGAGACGGCTTTTACCGACATTGGGTCGGCCAACGATGGCTACGGTGCGAGACATAAGACGGACGTGATTAAAAAACAGAAAGCGAGCGAAAGACCAGCTTTGAGGCCGGCTTTCGCTCGCTTTCTCTGAGAAATGGAGTCACGGAGAACGACCGCAACCCGCTACGCAAGTATTTTATTTTCTGCGAGTTGAGAGGAATCGATCCATGCGGTCGCAAGCCACTCCAATCTGCTCGTAACTCGTCGCAAAACAGGCTCGCACATGCCCGAGCCCATTTTCGCCGAAGGCCGTACCAGGTACGACGGCAACTTTCTCCTGTTGGAGCAATCCGACGGCGAATTCCTTCTCACTCATTCCCGTGGAGGTGACATTAGGGAACGCGTAAAACGAACCGCGCGGCAAATGGCAGGTGAGCCCAAGTTCATTGAAGCGGCGCACGATCAAATCGCGGCGACGATGGTACTGCTCGCGCATCTTGACCACCCCGTCCCATCCGTGCGTCAGCGCCTCCAAAGCAGCCTCTTGAGCAATGATCGAAGCGCACATCATCGAGTACTGGTGCACCTTCATCATGGNNAGCTCGGAATAGATTTCGTCGCTAAGAACCAACAGGTCCTTCTCGCGGCAGAAATCAGCAATCTTCTGAACTTGCTCCCGGCTGCAGGTACCGCCTGTCGGATTACAGGGGAGGTTCAGCATGAGGATCTTGGCTCCTGGCTGCCACGCCGCGCGCAACGCCTCCGCGGTCAAAGCGAAATTATCCTTCGCATACGTCGGCACGGCAATGCCTTGGCCGTGCACCAGGGTGATGCTCGGATGATAGGAAACATAGCAGGGCTGGTGAAACATCACCTTGTCGCCTGGGTTACAGAAAGCCCGGAACGCCAAATCGAGGGCCTCACTCACCCCGACAGTCACCAAAACCTGATCTTCAGGGCGGTAATCGACGGAGAAATGTTGAGTCACGTAGGCAGAAATCGCCCGGCGCAATTCAATCGTGCCAAGATTTGACGTGTAGTAGGTTTTGCCACGCTCCAAGGCAAAGATCGCGGCTTCACGCACGTGCCACGGGGTTACAAAGTCAGGTTCACCGACGCCAAGCGAAATGACGTCTTGCCCCTTCATCTTNNCCCAGTTCAAAGAAATCGCGGATGCCGCTCTTGGGAAGAGTCGCAATATGCCCCGCGATCCAACGTTTGGAATCGTCACTCATGGAAGAAGCGAAGTCGTGGTTAGGGCGCGACGGTCAGGCGAGAGCTCTGGGTTTCGCCCTGGTCGAGGAGGAATCCCTGCTCTTTGTAACAACGCAGCATGAAATGCGTGGACGTCGAAACGACGCCTTCAATGGTCGACAAGCGTTCCGAGACAAACGCTGCCACTTTCTGCAACGAACTTCCTTTGACGAAAACCAAAAGGTCGTATCCGCCTGACATCAGATAGGCCGACTCCACCTCATCGAAGCGGCTGATCCGCTCCGCGAGACGGTTAAAGCCCCCCCCACGCTCCGGCGTGATCCTCACTTCAATGACAGCCCGGACGGCGGCGGCGGCAGCGGCTTCTCCCGAAAGGTCGAGCACAGGACGCCAGCCGAGGAAGATTTTATCCTTCTTCAACTGTTCCAAGTGCTGATCAATCTCCGCAGCAGACAGCCCGAGCACCTGCGCCATCTGCGCCGTGGTCAGACTACCGCCTTCAACTAACAGCTTGAGAACCGGGTTCATAAAGGACTGCTAGCGTCGCAGAGAGGCAAAGGGGTAATCCACACAATTTTTCACTTCCTCAGACAGTTTGCCACAGGATCACCCCCTACAGTTACGTCCTGGCATCCTCCAAAGCGATGCATTGACGCTTCTACGCGATGTCGATGATGTTCGACGCCTTATCTTCGATGAGCACCGGTTCAGGCTCCGTCCCCCCCTCCTCCCTCACGCCCAACACGGNNACGACAATAAAACCCACCGATTTGCGGGGGATCTTAAAGTACGTACCTCGTTTCCAGGGGCAGATCTTTGTGCTCGCGCTCGACGGATCAATCGTCGCCGACGACAACTTTGGCAATCTCCTGATAGACATAGCTGTCCTCCGTTCTCTCGGGATCCGGGTGGTACTGGTCCACGGTATCGGACAGCAACTGGTGGAATTGTCGGTCCTACGCGCCATCCCCATCACCAACACGGACGGCACCGGGGTAACCGACGCCGCCACCCTCGATCTGGCTATTCGGGCCTCCGCTCGCGTCTCTCACCTCATTCTGGAAGGGCTCACGCAAAACTCGCTCAAGGCAGCCATTACCAATTCGGTTCGCGGGTTGCCCACCGGAATTATTAAAGGCATCGACCAGCTCTTCACGGGCAAGGTCGAGCGCGTCGACCGGGACTTCATTACCCATATTCTCAACGAGGGCATAGTCCCGATCATGCAGCCCATCGGGTTCGGCCCAGACGGCAAATCGCTGCGGATTAACTCGGATCTCCTGGCCGTCGAACTCGCCGAGGCCTTGCAAGCCACCAAGATTATTTACCTCACTCCGGTTGCGGGTCTGGAGATCGACGGGGAAATTCGTCGGGAAATTTCAATCGAGGCCCTGCGTGACGTCCTTAAAACAAAACCAGAACGCATTGCCGAAGTCGTCCGCAGCAAAGCCACACATGCGGTGAAAGCGATCGAGACGGGCACGCCTCGAGTCCACATTGTCGACGGCCGTATCTTTGACGGCTTGCTCAATGAAATCTTTTCCAGTGAGGGCGTGGGATCGCTGATCTATGGTAACGACTACCAGCAAATCCGTCGCGCGACCAAGCGCGATGTCCGTGCTCTCTACTCCCTCATCCGGGGCGGCGTGAAACGCGAAGAGCTCGTCCACCGTACGCAACAAGCGATTGAGAAAAACATCGAACAGTTCTTCGTCTTCGAAATCGATGAAAACATCGTCGCTTGCGTGACGCTTATTTTCTACCCGACGCATCCGACTATGGCAGAATTGGGATCACTCTACGTGCTGCCCTTCTACCACAACCGAGGCATTGGGAAAAAGATGGTGGAGTACGCCTGCATGCGCGCCAAAGAACGCGGCGCCGACACCATCGTCGCCCTCTCCACACAAAGCTACAGTTTCTTCACTGGAGTGGTCGGTTTTGACGAAACGGACAAGAGTATCCTGCCTGAACCGCGATTGAAGCTTTACGAGGAAAGCGGGCGGAATCCGCGCGTCCTCTTCAAAAAGCTTTAACGCCCGATTGCGCCGGCAGAGATCGGAGTCGTGCTGCTGGCGCAATGACGTCGTTCGCGTCTGAGCGCGATCACACCCCTGCCTTCACCTCGACGATCACCTGGATCTCCGTGGTGGAGTTTTTTGGCAGTCCCGCCACAGCAACCGCGGCTCGCGCGTGCTTCCCGGCCTCGCCGAACAGCGCCACAAAGAGATCACTCGCTCCATTGATCACCGCCGGGCTATCGGCAAATCCGCTGATGGCATTTACGTATCCACCGACATAAACAATCCTGCCCACCGCGTCCAAAGATCCCAGGGCCTGTTTGATGTTGGTCAACGTGGCCAACGCACACACCCGCGCTGACTCATAACCTGATTGTACGGTTTGCTCACGACCGACTTGGCCGGTGTGTGTCATGGCTCCATTCGAAGAGGAAATGGTTCCGGCGCAGTACAGCAGATTGCCGGTGCGCACCGTAGGAAGGTAGTTACCGCCGGCAGCCGGCGGATTGGGCAGCGTGCATCCCAGCTCTTTGAGTTTGGATTCAATGTTCATGGTGGAGCGGGATCCTAGGTGAACCAGCAAAGAAGGCCAAACGTTTTGTCGAGGAAGCCGGTTGCCGCCGTCCTCACGCGCCCCATGCTGGATTTCATCATGACCTTCGCCGACTGGTCTCATCTTGGCCTCAGCCACCCGGAAAAAGCCGCGCACCTCGTCCGCGAACGAGCTGCAACGTTACCCGCGCCTCAGCAAAAGGCCGTCCTTGCCTGGCTGCCCACGCATGAAGCGCTGGTGGAGGCATTCACTCGCGCACGCGACTATTCCTCACCATTGGCGGGAGTTCCGTATTTGCTAAAAGACCTTTTCCCCGTCCGCGGTGTGCCCACGCGTGCGGGGTCTGCCTTCCTTCCTGACGTGCGCCCCACTCCGACCCAAGATTCTGCTTTGGTTCAGACGTTGGGTGCAGCGGGGGCTATATTGGCAGGGACCACCCATCTCCATGAGTTCGCGTACGGACTGACCGGTGAAAACGTGCACTGGGGTGACGTCGCCCACCCTCGTTTTCCGGACCGCACCACAGGAGGTTCCAGCAGCGGTTCAGCGGCCGCCGTTGCGGCCGATATCGTTCCTTTTGCCATGGGCACGGACACCGGCGGCTCAATCCGCGTCCCCGCTGCGTTCTGCGGGCTGCACGGCGTTCGCTTTACCCCGCATCATTCTTGGATCGCCGACGCTTTCCCCTTGGCCAGAAGCTTTGATACCGCCGGTTGGTTCACGCAGACGGCCGAGGACATGGCCACAGCCCTGACCGTCCNNCGTAAAGGCTCCGTCACGCGGTGTCTTTCTCGATTTCGACGGCTGGCTAGAAGCCGACACGGACGTCAGAAACGCCTACCGCCCCGCCGCCGAGCGCCTGGCCTCCCGAGCAGACGAAGAAACCCGCCAGGAACTGCTGCATGCTTTTACCGGATCCACCCAGGCCTATGCGGTCCTACAAAGCGTCGAGGCCTTCGACGTTCACCGCGACTGGCTCGATCTTCTCAAAGGAAAGTACGGTGCGGAGGTCTGGCAGCGCATCGATCGCGGTCGCCGCTGGACCGACGAACAGCTCGAATCGGCTCAAGCCNNGTGGACACGGTTTTTCCAAACCTACGATTATTTGATTCTGCCCGCGACCCCGTTTCCCGCCCTGCGCAAATCAGAATGCACACTGGAGAATCGCAATCGACTTCTCGCTTTGACGACTCCTGCCAGCTTGGGCGGACTTCCCGTACTGACGTTACCCTTGGAACTGCCGTCAGGACTCTCCTCAGGTTTGCAAGTGATCGTAAACAGCAATCACAGCCCTGTTTTCTCGTCGGTTCTGAACGAGCGCAGGAGATGAGCGATGGGGACGGCCCGACTCCTGCTCACCCGTAGTTATGATTCGTTCTCAAACCGCTGATGGATGGGCACTGGTCAATCATCGCGATCGCGCCATTCTAGCCGGAAAATTCGCCGCAGCCTGGGGCAACGAGCAGTTCGCTCGCCCCAAACCTTTCGACCCGATTCACTACGCGGTGATTCATCATGACGATGGTTGGGTCGCCCGCGACGCCCTGCCGCTCCTCAAGAACGGAAAGCCCGAGGCCTTCAGCCGAGCCCTTGTCGGCTCTTACGCAGCGTTCGAAGAAATCGATTTACCTAATTACCTTCGCGTGCGGGGTGAGGCAACGGCGGCCGTGGCGACACGCGATCCGTATGCGGCCGTGCTGGTGTCCATGCACACGGTGAATCTCCTCGCAGAACAAGCCGATCCTACCACCATCAGACCCGAACACCGCACAGCCTATCACGCCTTCGTTGACCAACAGAAAACCTGGCAGAAGGAAATTTCCCAGCNNACTGCAGCGAGGCTTCGAATTTCTGCAGTGCTGCGACAGCCTATCCCTCATTGTATGCTCCGGATATGACTTGGTGCGTGAGCTACGCCATCAGCATCCCGATCGAAACGGATTGCGTCATACCTTGACGTGCACGCCACACTCTCCGTCGACGTGGGAGATTTCGCCCTGGCCGTTTAAGGCGGCACAGCTGCAGTTTTTATTTCCTTACCGCGAGATTCCCACTTCTCGGTGTGAGAGTTTGGAGCTATACGAAAGTGCCTTTCGCTCGGCGCCAACATTGACCCGTTCCATCAACCTGGTCTCACCTGCCTAGTCGTTTCCGCCGACTTCTGATCGTCATCACCATGTTGAATCGTCTCTTTAAACTGAGAGAGAACGGCACGACCGTAGGCCNNATGGCCTACATTTTGGCCATCAATCCCAGCATCCTCGCCGATGCAGGAATGGATCGCGGTGCCCTGGTCACCGTCACGGCACTCACCGCTGCGGTCGCCACCGCCCTGATGGCGTTTCTTACCAACTTCCCCATCGCACTCGCACCCGGCATGGGGATCAATGCGTTTTTCACCTACACGATTTGTATTGGAGCGGGCATCCCCTGGCAGGAAGCGCTCGGCATGGTCTTCGTCAACGGTACCATCTTTCTGCTGCTCTCCGTCACCGGCGTGCGCCAGAAAATCGTCGAATCCATCCCGTATTCCCTAAAAATAGCCATCACCTGCGGGATCGGTCTCTTCATCGCCTTTATAGGCCTCAAAAATGGAGGGGTTATTGTCGCTAACCAGGCGACCTTCGTCGCACCCGGCAACTTCACCTCCGGCCCCGTCAGTCTGTGCCTCTTCGGTATCCTTTTTACGGCCATCCTGGTCGCTCGCCGCGTACCCGGTGCCATCATACTCGGCATTGCCGTCGTGACGATCGCCGGACTCTTCATTCCCAATGGTCAAGGTGGTCGAGTCACCACGTTTTCGGGATCTCTTGTCTCGCTCCCCACCTCTCCAGAGCCGGTTTTTCTCAAGCTCAGCTTTGGTTTCTTGCAAAGCTCCGAAGCGTTCATGAAAGCGCTGCCTCTGATCCTCACGCTCCTCCTGGTCGATATGTTCGATAATATCGGAACGCTCATTGGAGTTACAAAGAGAGCCGGCTTACTCGACCGCCAGGGCCGGCTACCTAAAGCGGGACGCGCGTTACTTGCAGATTCGCTCGCGGCCATCCTCAGCTCTCTATTCGGAACCTCCACGGTGGTGAGCTACATCGAATCCGCCTCAGGGGTTGAAGCCGGGGGAAGAACCGGCCTGACCGCTCTCACTACCGGGGCACTTATGCTTTTGGCCTTATTCGCCACGCCCCTCACNNCCTCGCCATCCCCGCCGCAGCCACGGCACCCGCCCTGGTGATCGTAGGGATCTTCATGCTGCAGTCGGTCATAGAAATCGACATGAGCGACTTCCAAATCGCCGCACCCGCTGCGATTACCATCATCACCATTCCCTTGACGTTCAGTATCGCCGAAGGGATCGGTCTTGGCCTGATCACCGCCGCTTTACTTGCCCTTACCACCGGTCGCCCTAAAGCGCTTCCGGCTCTCGGTTACGCGATCGCAGGTGTTTTCTTTTTGGAATTCTTTCATATCTTCCCGTTTAGCGGCTAAACCGCTACTCAATGTCCAAGATTGTCACGTTTCCTCCCCCATCTAGCGCCCTGGCTTCTTCGGAATCTCCCAATTTCGAAAGCCTCATCCGCGAGTTNNAGCACACTCTTTATCGCCACGTGTGCCCTCGACACCCGGTACGGTCCGTTTCGAGCCTACATTTTCCAGGATATCATCGATAAGCACTACATCGTAGCCCTAGCCTACGGCGATATCGTCGGCGCAAAAACGCTTTACACTCGCCTGCACTCCTCCTGCGTCACGAGCGAAACCCTCCGAGGCTGCGATTGCGATTGT
>DKKJ01000374.1:0-4929 GCA_002455175.1 Opitutaceae bacterium UBA6669 | reverse complement strand
ACGACAACATCTCCCAGATTTGCTACCTGCTAGGCATTTCCGCTTCTTGGATCGTCTTAACCAATAATCCCGATAAGGTGGAAGCCTTGAAGTCTCAGGGCCTGGTAGTAGCCGGCACAGAGGCGTTGGAGTTTGAACCCNNCAACTCGAGGGCGCCTTTCAGGTGATTTCCCAGAAGGGCAACGGAATCCTTTTCTATCTGCTGCAAGAGGGCCGCGGCGTCGGCTATGTGGGTAAGGCACGCGACCGCATGCTCGTCCAGGCGTCCTTAGACCAACTTTCGACCTTTGCGGCCTACGCGGCGATTNNCGCCATTTAATCTGGCCTACCTCACCTCCAAAGCGGCAGGAGGGCACATTCTGAAACGCCCATCGGAAACCACGGTCAAACGCGCGCTGCCTCCGGAGCCCGTGGTTCCGTTCAAACCCTACGCCCTACCCAACGCGCGTCGTTTTATCTATTCGGCCAGTTACTTTCTTCCGATGAAGCCAGTCGATAATGACGTGCTTCTCACCGAATCCCAGTTCAAGGCNNCCCGGCCCACATCCTCTGGTTCGGGGCTACCAGCTGATTCGGGAAAATCGCTTCTTCGTAAAAATCGACGTCGATAACCTCACTGCTTTTCGAAAAGAAAATCCTCACGACCCGATTGGCGAGTTGCTGACAACGCCCTATTGGTTCCGCGTTCATGTGTACTACGATATCGTCACGAGCCAGGACTTTGTCGTCCTTACCCACGGGCAAGCCAAAATCTACGATATCCCCGTCGTTCGCCTGCATTCCGAGTCACTGTTCAATCGGTTTCCTCTGCGCGCCGTCGACAATCGCGACAAATTCAAGTCGTCGGTAAAGCACATCGTCACGTACGGCGTAGGCGCAATTCAGCTTATCCATCACGACGGACGCGGCGCTGGTTTTGGCGCCCATGCCACCGACTTGATGATGACGGAAGCCTCGCAATCCTTCTCAACAGATGAGGCCTATCGTAAGTTAGGCGTGGGCTACGATAGTCGTGATTATGACGCTGCCCTCCGACTTCTCCGCCACCACATTCCAAACGAGAAGATCCAGATGATCATGAATTCTCCTGGAAGTTTGGTGAAAAAGCCGGAATACGCGGAAGCCCTCAACGCTCACAAAATTGACGTGGAAAAGTGGATCTTCCTCGACGACCAAGTGTGAGTATCGACGCTTCACGTTCCACCGACCGACTGGGTCACTTGCTTCTCGCTGAACGGCTAGAACACATTCCCGCGGTTATCGAAGCGATGATCGGCCGCGGCCCGGCACCGCTCAAGCCAGCAACTCTGCAAGCCGCGCGTTTCGTAGTCACGGGGACGGGGAGCTCCGAAGCTCACGCTCGCTACCTGACCATGCTCCTCAATCTCTACACGGAGCTGGCAGCCACGAATGTCCCTCTCTCTGGATTCACAATNNAGCCACGTACGTCCCACTCTCCGGATTCACGATTGCTCAGCGAGACGCTTTTCTAGGAAAGACGCTGATCGTCTTTTCTCAGGGGGTTTCGCCCAATGCGCAGATCGCCCTGAACCGGCGTAGCGATTTCTCACATACGGTCCTGTTCACCGCCACGCCCCCCGCTGCTGCGCGCTTGGCGGGAAAAGAAGATCGCGCCCGCCTCCTGGAAGGTCTCCTCGACGCTGGCGGAGAATTGATCGAATTCCCTCTCGCTNNGCCACCTTGATCCGATTTGTCGGACCGATGGCGGGCTACCTCGCAGCTCTGCAATTTGTCGCGCAACTCAAAACCGCTCGTTTTCGCCAGCCCACACGCGAGCAGATTCTACCTTTGATGAGCGCACGTGCCCCCGCCGATCTGAGGGACGCCATGCTCCAGCTTCCGAGCGCTTTTTCCCAAGGGTTCAATCTGGTGACGGCGGCACCGATTTCCGACTTTGCCCAGAATCTGGCCTGCAAATTCATGGAAGGGCTCTATTGGCCCTGTCCTCCGATTTCAGACTTCCTGCAATTCGCGCACGGTCCTTTTCAGCAGATGAACGCGCACCCCAAACCCGTGATTATCCTCCAAGGTAATGATCCTATGGAGACAGAAATGGTGCAACGGAGCGTCCGCATGCTCCACGAAGTCGGCCTGGGCGCATACGTGGTCTCCGTCGACGCGCCTCCGCTCTTTTCGATATTTGGCTTCGAAGCCGCGCTCAACGACCTGATTTTCCCGGTCATGCAGCGACTGCAGGTCAATCAGGTCCAGTGGCCGGGTAAAGGACGCGACGATTTGCTCTACGGATTTTGTCCGGACCTCTAACGAACCAGGATGCTCGCACCACGAGACACCTCGGGAAGTTTCCCCGTAGTGCCAAACAGCCGACCTCAGCGATCAAGCCGCGTCTTGCTTCGCTTCGCTCTTCGAACTGCGCCGAAGAGTCGGACGGCGCTTGCCGGCCACCACGGAGGCGTCGATGAGCACTTCCGTCACATCTTCCCGTTGCGGGAGATCAAACATGACCTCGAGCATGAGCGATTCAATGATCGAGCGCAGGGCGCGCGCCCCCGTCTTCAAGGCGATGGCCTTGCGCGCAATGGCACGCACAGCGTCATTGGTAAAGCGGAGGCGAACCCCATCCATCGCGAATAGCTTGGAGTACTGCTTCACGATCGCGTTCTTCGTCTTCAGAAGAATGCGGACCAAGTCCTCTTCTCCCAGCTGCTCCAGGACTGAGACAATCGGTAAACGACCGATAAACTCGGGGATCATCCCAAAACGGATCAGATCCTCCGGGGCCAACTCGCGCATCAGGTCTTCCGGACTCACGGTCGCTTCCTGCTGCTTGGTGATCGAGTTGAAACCCAACCCACGCTGGCCGCTGCGCCGCTGCACGATGCCTTCTAATCCAACGAAGGCGCCGCCGCAGATAAACAGGATATTGTGCGTGTTCACCTGCACATATTCCTGATTGGGATGTTTGCGGCCACCTTGCGGGGGGACGTTGCAAACGGTTCCCTCTAAAATTTTCAGAAGGGCTTGCTGAACGCCTTCACCCGACACATCGCGCGTGATCGAAACGTTTTCTGTCTTCCGCCCAATCTTATCAATCTCGTCGANNCCCACATAGCCCGCTTCCGTGAGCGTGGTCGCATCAGAAATCGCGAACGGCACATCAAGAATACGAGCCAAAGAGCGGGCGAGTAACGTTTTTCCTGAGCCCGTCGGGCCAACCAAAAGAATATTACTCTTCTCCACCTCGACTCCATCGAACTCAGGAGAGAGCGCCGTCGACTCTTTGGGAGATTGCCCAGCGTCGAACATCAAGCGCTTATAATGGTTGTAGACTGCTACCGCTAAGACCTTCTTCGCGTGGTCCTGCCCGATAACGTAGTCATCCAAAGTTCGCTTGATATCGGAAGGCTTCACCAGCCGAAATGACGGCTTCGGCTCGGCCGTCGGCTGCTTCACCTCGCGGTCAATGATCGTCTTACAGACATTAACGCACGAGTCGCAGATGTAGACGCCAGGACCGGCAATGATCTTTTTCACTTCTGCCTGCGACTTGCCGCAGAAGGAACAGAGAGTCATGCGCGATGATTTTGCCATTTTATTGCGAAAATAGATTCAGATCCGTGAAGTGCTGAGATAACCCCCGTTACATCGACACACCTAGCGCCGAATTGACGAGGGCGCAAATCTGAACACGGCCGACCCGCACTTCCCCTAGAAGTTCACTGCGTTCTGTCGCAATGAACTTTCGTGACAAGCGTCAGCTGGACGCGGAGGCCGCCAACTGATTGGCATCCTTCATCGACGCTTCCACATGATCGACGAGGCCGTAGGCCTTCGCTTCCGTAGCCGTCATGTAGTAATCGCGATCGGAATCCTTCTCGATTTGCTCAGGAGTCTTTCCTGTGTGCTTGGCCAGGACCTCGTTGAGCGTTTTTTTCCAACGAAGAATTTCCCGAGCCGCAATTGCGATATCAGACGTTTGACCACCCGCACCGCCACTAGGCTGGTGAATCATCATTCGGCTATTTGGGAGCGCGAAACGCTTTCCCTTCGTCCCGGCCGCCAGCAAAACGGTGCTCATACTTGCTGCCATCCCAATGCAATAGGTCACGATATCACATTGAAGGAAGTTCATGGTATCATAGATCGCCATGCCTCCCGTCACAATGCCACCCGGAGAGTTGATGTAGATGTGGATGTCCTTCTTGGAGTCCTCCATCTGCAAGAACAGCAGTTGAGCGATCACGCTATTGGCAACGCCGTCGTCGATCGGAGTACCAATGAAGATAATCCGATCTTTGAGCAGGCGACTGTAAATATCCATCGACCGTTCACCACGGCCGGTATTTTCAATGACGTAAGGGATGTAGTAAGAGCTCACAGGCTAGAATTTAGGTATTCGTTAGGCTTTGGTGCTTACCGTAGCCTTGGAAACCAGGAATTCAACTGCCTTGTCGAAAATGATACTCTGCTGCACAGAACGGAGCTGGTCGCGATCCTTCGAAAGCTGCTTCACCAGTTTATCCGCCGCGGTACCGGTGCGCGTCGACTCTTGGTAGATGAACGCATTGATGTCGTTCTCGGTCACGCGAAGGTTTTCTTTTTCAGCGATCCGAGCGAGGATGAGTTGGCTCCTGACTCGGCCCACTGCCGACTTACGAGCATTTTCGTAGAGCTCCTTTTTATCCTTCTCGAATTGCTCCTGAGGCACGCCACGACGCATGTTTTCCTCAATGAATTGCCGGAGGATATTTTGCGTTTCTACGTCCACAAGCGAGCCTGGGACGTCAAATTCAGCCTTTGAAACAAGGGCATCAATCACCTGACGGCGCTGGGCAGAGTGGTTTTGATATTCCTTTTGAAGCTTTAGATTATTGCGGACGTTGGTCTTCAGTTGGTCCACGGAGTCCGCCTGATGTGCCTTCGCGAATGCGTCATCGAGCGTCGGGA
>DKKJ01000238.1:4638-6202 GCA_002455175.1 Opitutaceae bacterium UBA6669 | reverse complement strand
GCGCCGGGAGGGTGGGTTTTCAAGGAGCGCTCTCCGTTGCGTCATGGGTGGTCGGAAAAAAGATCCACAACGTTCTTGATGACCATCAAGCGGTCGCATGGATTTCATCACCCCAGAAACTTCCCCGGATTCAAAATCCCCTTCGGATCGAGCGCTTCCTTCAGTCTGCGGTGGACCTCGACGGAGACGGGCGAGACCGCATCCGCGAACCACCGCTTCTTTGCCAGTCCGACGCCGTGCTCGCCGGTGATCTGGCCGTTGTTGGCGATGACCCATTTGAAGAGCAGATCGAGGGCGGCGTCGGCCTTGACCTTTTCGGCGGGGTCGGTCTCGTAGTCCTTCACCATCAGGTTGGTGTGGATGTTGCCGTCGCCGGCGTGGCCGAAGCAGGCCACGGGGATGCCGGTGTCCTGCTCCAACTGCCGCGCGAAGCGGACGAGATCGACGAGCTTCGAGCGGGGCACGACAATGTCCTCGTTCAGCTTGATCAGTCCGGTGGCGCGGAGGGAGTAGGAAAACTCGCGGCGCAGCTTCCAGATCGCCTCGCAGGATTCCGGATCGCGGGCCTCTTCCACGGTGATCGCGCCGAGGGTGTCGACGAGCTCGCGCAGCTTCGCGAGGTCCTGCAGGATCGTGTCGCGCCGTCCATCGAGCTCGACGATGAGGTGGGCGTCGCCGTCGGGCAGCATCTCGGGTCCGAGGTAGTCGCGGGCCGCCTGAAGGGTGAAGCCGTCGGTGATTTCGAGGCCGGAGGGTTGCCAGCCCTGGTTCAGGATCGCCTGCACCGCCTCCGCCGCCGTCTCGAAGTCAGGGAAGGTCGCGGTGAGCATGGCCCGCGCTTCGGGGTGGGGGATAAGACGCAGGGTCGCCTGGGTGATGACGCCGAGGAGGCCCTCGGACCCGACGAACATGCCGATCAGGTCGAGGCCGGTCTTGTTCTTGTGGCAGCGTCCGCCGGTTTCGAGGATCTGGCCGTCGGGCAGGACGACTTCGAGCCCGAGCACGTAGTGACGGGTGACGCCGTATTTCACGCAGCGCGGACCGCCCGCGTTCGTCGCGAGAGTGCCGCCGACGGAGCATTCCTTGAGGCTCGCCGGATCGGGCGGGTAGTACCAGCCGACACGCCGCGCAGCCTCCTGCAAGTCGTCGAGGATCAGTCCCGGCTCGACCACGGCGACGCCGTCGGCGGGATTGAGCTCAAGGAGGCGATCCATCTTCCGCACGGAGAGGAGGATGCCGCCCCTCACCGGGACGCAGCCGCCCACGTAGCCGACGCCCGCGCCGCGCGTGGTNNGTAGCGCAGCGTCGCCACGACGTCGTCGCGGCTGGTCGCCTGAACCACGGCATCGGGCAAGGCGGCGGCGTGCCACCGGTCCGTGCCGAATTCGCGGCGTATTTCCTCCACCGTCGAGACCTTTGCCTCGCCGACCGCTTCGATCAGGCCCGCCAGCCAAGCCGGGACCCTTTCCGTGTTCACCATGTCGTCAACCAAGCCCATGCTTTCGGGAGGAAGACGATAGCGCCGACCGTGGCCGCCGCAACCGCCGCGATGAGCACGCCGCCC
>DKKJ01000238.1:0-4566 GCA_002455175.1 Opitutaceae bacterium UBA6669 | reverse complement strand
GCTCTGCATCCCGCGATAACGACCGGCTCCGCTTCTCATAATTCGCTTGGCTCGATGGGAAATTCTGTTACACCTAGGGACTCAACCACACTTCACCCGATTCCGAACAATGACCAAGAAATCCACGAAACAGTCCGCTCCAAAAGCTTCCGCTCCGAAAGGGCGCATCGGTTTTGTCGGCGTTGGCCGAATGGGCGCGAACATGGCCCGCCGTCTCCACGATCTCAAATACAAAGTCACCGCCGTCTACGACGTGAACGCCGAGGCAGCCGAGGCCCTCGCGGCCGAGCTCGGCGCGACCGCCTGCAAGAAGCTCGCNNTAGACGCCGCGGGCCGTACCTTCGTCAACTGCGCCACCCTCAGCCCCGGCATCCAGCAAAAGGTCGCCAAGGCGACCGCTAAGGCCAAGGCCGACACCATCGAGGCCTGCATGGCGAGCAGCATCAGCCACGCCCGCAACGGCCAGCTCTACCTGATGGTCGGAGCGGAGAAAGCCGTCTTTGCGAAGCACAAGAAGCTCCTCGAAGACCTCTCCATCAGCCTGCGCCACATTGGCGAGGTCGGCAAGGCCGCCGAGGTGAAGGCGCTCGTCAACATGGTGATGAACATCAACACCGCAGCCCTCGCCGAGGGCTTGGGACTCGGCTCTGCCCTCGGACTCGATTTGGAAATGCTCCGTGAGGTCTTCGCGCAAACGGGAGCTAACTCCCAGGTCCTTAAGACCGACGGTGAAGACATGCTGAATCGCGCGCACGACTGCTACTTCTCAGCAGCGCACGCGGCCAAGGACTCAACCATCGCGTGGACGCTAGGCGCCGAAACCGGTCTCAACCTCCCCCTCGCCGCAGCCACCAAGCTCCAGTACGAGCGCATGATCGCGCTGGGCCTGGGCGACCTGGACAAGAGCGGCGTGGCCGAACTCACGTTCAAAGGTCGGAAAGCCTGAAACTGCTTTCTGTTTTCTCTCAAAGCCCGGTGCTTTCGCTCCGGGCTTTTTTATGGGCGCGAAGAGCGTCCTGACCAAGCCTCGTGAAAGGTGACCGGAAGCTCAGCTCGGGCGACAAAACGAAAAACGCCTCCTCCCCATCGGTAGTCGAAACGCGTTTCCGACGAATGGAGAAAAAGTCGTTTCTCTCCACTGATGCGCGCGTACTCCCGATTGAGTCGAAAGTCGCCATACGTCGCGTCACCCACGATCGGCAAGTGGCGCTCCGCACACTGCACCCGCAGTTGATGGCTTCGCCCGGTTNNCTTCCATCTTCGCTTCAGCGGGAATCTGGCCCGCACGTTCCGTTCGGACCATCCCCGCTTTCTTTTGAATCGCGAGCCGATCTTTCCACACCTGAACCCGCGGAGCAGGGGATCCAAAAACCAGTGCATGATAGGTTTTCTGGATACGCTGACTCTTGAATTGCGCCCTTACATCACGTGCCAGCGCCTCAGATCTAGCCGCGAGGATAACTCCGGACGTCCCCGAATCCAAACGATTGAGGAGATAGATTCGTCCGGCTGTCCCCAAGTCATAGAATTCGCCTTCTAATTGGTAACGCGCTCTCAGGAGTGAGCGGGGCTCGTCGCGCGGCTCGTTGGGATGAGAGAGAATCCCTTCCGGCTTGGAGAAGGCCAAAAGACCATTCTTGTCCTGTGCGATTACGCGCACCCCATTTCCTAGAGGAAAGGAGTCACCTATTCCTGACATAACCTCGCTCACGGAGCACTATAGTGAAATGTGAACGTCAACTCCTGCTCATGCCCGAGAACCGCGATCATATCATCACTCCACTTCCCATACGGAGAGCGATCGGTAATTGCCGTCACACAGAGGCGTTTGGGATACTGCGGTCCCGGACCATCATCGGCCGCAATCTCGGTGATGCGCCCCTCGTCATTGATCTTAAACTTCACAATGACCACTGTGCCCGGAGGAGGATAGGTATTATTTGCGGCGATCAGTCGCTCCCATTGTACCTGGACCGTCTCGATCAGGCGCTGGAGGTAAGCACCGTACTCACTCCATTTCGCATTATAGGCAATCGGACCGATATTACTCGTGCCAATCGGATTGTTACGGAGAAAGGCAGGACGGACATTTTTCTCGGCCACGCGTTCGCGCTGTTGAGGCCGACGTGGATCAATTCGTACCACCTGGCCCGAGGCCGTAATGATCTCCCGAATCTCCGAGTCCCCTTCGGTCAACTCGTCCGCTCGTTTGGAGTTGGGCGGAGGCAGTTTAGCGATGTTGCTACCGACGCTATCTTGATCGTCGCCATCGATCTTTTCAAATCCCGGCAGCGGAGCTTGCGCCTGTTTCGCTGCTTGTTGCTCGGCCATGGCAGCGGCGGCATTTTGTGGGGGTTGCTCGTCGGGGCTCGGAGGTGTGGGAGGCGTAGGCGGCTGAACGGGCTCATCCTTTGCGAGTCGCCCCGAGACAATAGCGGTGGACTCGGTCTCCTTCTTATCCTCACTTTTCGGCGCATCGCTCTTGGAATCAGGCGAGGGCTGTTCTTGGGCGACTTGCTGGTTCTGCGCACCAAAATTTTCAGTCTGATCAGGCGGATTATCCGGCGCGTCGGGATTGATCTCAACAAACTTGAACGGCTTGGGAGGCGGAGTTGGCTCAGGAGCGGCCTCCTCCGCGGGAGCCAAGTCGATATTGAAGGTCTTTTCCCGCGGCTCTCGCTCGATGGGTTGGAACGGAACAGGCCTGAAAATTTTCGGCACAACCAAAACCAAAAGCAGATGCACCAGAACCGTCGCCACGATCCCAATTTGGACCGACCGCTTGGTCCCATCATCCTTCCAGATTGCCGGCTGCCCTTTTCGGCGAGCAGTCACCCGAGGCGGGTGCGGAGGGGGAACGAGGGAAGGGCGAGGCATGACAACAGACTACAGTCAGGGCAAAAGACCGGCTTCGGTCAAAAATTGTTTCGTCAACGACAACGGGAGACCGATCACCGTGCTCAACTCTCCTTGAAACCGCTCCACCAGCAAATCGCCATGGTCTTGAATCCCGTATCCCCCCGCTTTGTCATAAACATGCACACGCCGTAGGTACTCCTCGATAACGGAGTCGTCGTAGGCTTTGAATGTCACTTCGGTCACAGCGTCGCCCCCGTAGCGCAGCCCCCGAACCTCGTGCCGGACCGCAACCCCCGTTACAACGCGGTGAGTGCGTCCAGACAAGCGCCTCAGCATTTCTTTTGCGGCAGCGTGATCGCGCGGCTTATTCAACGCCTCACCGTCCAAAGCCACGGTCGTATCAGCACCGAGTACCACGGCATCTGGATGCCGCCGAGCCACCCAATCTGCTTTCAAGGCAGCATTGTAAGCCACCATCTGACGGGCATCCATCGATGGGGTTTCGTTCTCAACGACGTCAGCTGTCACAACCTCAAAGGGCACGCCCAACTCACCGAGCAGTTCGCGACGCCTGGGCGATGCCGAAGCTAAAAGCAGAGAGGGAGGTGNNCCGTCCATTGTCTTTGCGACCCAACTTCAGGATGAAGGGGGCCGCGACTTTCGCCCACGCCTCGGCTTTGGGATAAGCAGAGGCACCTTCTGCCCAGGCTGTCCGCAGCATGTCAGTATCTATGATCCCCGGATTGAGCGGCACCGCAGCCATTCCTGCGGGTAGCTCTTCAGCGAGGGCCTTCGTCAAACCTTCAATGCCCCACTTGGACATACAGTAGGAAGCCACATCAGGGGAGACGCTCCTACCCCACCCGGAAGAAAAATTAACGATGACCCCCTTCCCCGCTTGGACCATGGCCGGGACGAAATGACGAATCACATTGGCCACTCCCCGCAGATTGACATCGACCAACCGTGTAAATGCCGCGACATCCTGCTCCCACGAAGGCGCAGGCTCGTTCATCACCGCCGCATTATTGATGAGAAGATCGGGAGCGCCATGCCCACCAAGAACTCCGGCCGCCCAGATACTGACTTTGACGTCCTGCGCCACATCGACGACCGAAAACTCATGAGGGGCAGGATGCGTAAGCCGGAGATCGAAAATCGCCTCCCCTCCACGCCCACAGCCAAAGACAGTGTGTCCATGCGCAATGTAATACTCCGCGAGCGCGCGTCCCAAACCACGTGTAGCGCCAGTAATGACAATTTTCATACGCTCCTTTACTGACGGACCTGCATCACCACCTTGTTCAAACCCAGTTTGCGACAAGCGTCCCACACCTCGTCCACCTTCTTGAATTGAGTGACCTCATCCGCGCGAACCAACACCGGGGTGTCCTTGTTCACGCGCTTCACTTCCTCCAAAAGACCATGGAGCGTCTCAAAGGTGACGGTCTGACCATTAAAGCTAATTGCGCCGTCTNNACTTTGCCCATGAACTCGTTTTTGCCCGCCGTATCCACTTTGGGCACATTGATGTTCAATGTCGACGCCGAGCGAGCCTGCATCGTGACATAAGCGAACAGCACGAGCATGACTAGGACGTCAATAAGCGGGACGAGCGGAAGCTCTGGTCGTCGCCGACGGGGTCGCGTGAGTACGCTCATCGTGCAGCAGCGTCGGAGGCAGTGGAATCAGCAGAAACCGAGTGGC
>DKKJ01000057.1 GCA_002455175.1 Opitutaceae bacterium UBA6669 | reverse complement strand
CCCCAACAATGGGATAGAACCAACGACTCTGTCGCGGTTTTTACAGACAAACTAACCATAGAAAGACTCTTCATGCGCTCCCTCCTGCTCCCTTGCTCACTGCTTTTCATCCTCGCGCTGATGGCTCTACCCCGCACGGTCACGGCAGCACCACCCAATATCATCTTTATCCTTAGCGACGATCTGGCGCAGGGAGATTTGGGGTCCTACGNNCCACGCGTTATCTCCAGGCCTATTGCGGCACGAGCGTCTGTGCGCCTTCACGAGCCTCCTTGATCACAGGTTTACACTCGGGCCACAGTCCGATCCGTGGAAACTGGGAAATGAAACCAGAAGGCCAAAAGCCCCTTCCCGCCAACACGATCACCGTGGCTGAGGTACTCAAGTCCGCTGGCTACGCCACGGGCGTTACGGGAAAGTGGGGCATGGGATTTTTCGATACGACGGGAAGTCCGTTGAAACAGGGGTTTGATCGCTTCTTTGGATACAACTGCCAGCGTCACGCCCACACCTACTTTCCTACCTTCCTTTGGGACGACGACCAGCGGATCAAACTGCCAGGCAATACCGCTAAAGGCGTGGGCCCCATTTACGCGCAGGATTTAATCCAGAGGGAAGCGTTGGCGTTTATCCGCAAGAACGCGACCCGGCCCTTTTTCCTCTACTACGCGATCACCTTGCCTCACAGCGCACACGAAATCGACGACCTCGGACGGTACGCCAACGAACCCTGGAGCCTCGAAGAAAAATCCTACGCAGCCCAGATCACGCGAATCGACTCGGACGTGGGTGCCCTGCTCGATCTACTCAAAGAGCTAGGCATCGAGGATAGCACGTTGGTGATGGTCGCGGGCGACAACGGCTCTTCGTTCCCGCCGGATTCACCCATGGGTCGTCGCTTCGATCAGGCTGCGAACGGACTACGCGGCTACAAACGCGGTCTCTACGAGGGAGCGCTCCGCCAGGCCGCGATAGCCCGGTGGCCAGGCACGATTCCCGCAGGCCGGGTGTCAGATGAGCCCTGGGCCTTTTGGGATTTTCTTCCAACCGCAGCAGAACTCGCCGGCGTGTCGGTCCCAGCCAACTGCCCGACCGAAGGCCTCTCTCTTGTTTCGTACCTCAAGGGCGGGCCGGCTCCACAGCGCGACTGTTTTTATTGGGAACTGCATGAGCAAGCCCCGATGCAAGCGGTACGCTTCGGTACCTGGAAAGCTGTCAAACCAGGCCCCGGCGCCGCGATTGAGCTCTATGACTTGGCAATAGACCCTGGAGAGACGCGTGACCTCGCGGCCCACTCCCCCGAACGGGTGGCGCAAGCGGTCACCCTAATGAACGCGAAGCATCAACCTTCCCCCGATTGGCCGCTCACGGGCAAGGCTCCGCAACGCTTGTTAGACGAGCGCGACGCTTTTAAGAACACGCCACGGTAACACACGCTGGGATATTCTTTAGCCAAGACAAATTAAGCCGTCCCACCTGTGTGCAAACCGTCTGGGGTCTGGAGTTTCACCCAGAAGCAACTTCCCTGACCTTCAGCCGAGTCGACACCGACCTCANNCTCACCGCCCATCCGCTTCACCGCCCGACGCACAATCGCCAGACCGATGCCTGTTCCCTCGTACTCCTGCGGAGTATGTAACCGTTCAAACATCTCGAAAATCTTCTCACGATAGCGCGGATCGATGCCAATCCCATTGTCCTGGAAAGTGAGGATAATAAACGGCTCCTCTACCTCAGCGCTGATTTTTACCTCCGGGGCTCGGCCCTCAGGCACAAACTTAACAGCATTCGTCAGGAGATTCGCAATCACCTGCGTCAATGCGCCTGGGTGACCCAGCACCACGGGAAGGTGGCCAGAAACCCTTACCTGTGCTTCCTTCAGCTGGGGATACTGCTCAATAATATCGGCCACCAGCGGCGTCAGCGCCACAGGTTGCAGCACCAGCTCCTGGCGACTGACTTTGCTGTAGGATAGCACATCCGTCACGAGTCGCTGCATGCGATCTGCCGCCGCGCCCATGCGGCCAAGCAACTTAATCCCCTCCTCACCCAGTTGATCGTGGTACTCGTCTCGGATGATGCCGGCATAGCCTTGCAGGCTCCGCAGGGGACCTCGAAGGTCATGCGCCATGCTGTAGGAAAACGCCTCCAGTTCGGCAAGGGACTCTTTCAATTCCGTGGTCCGCTTGTCGACCAGCGCATCAAGCTCTTTCGCGTGGATCGCCAATTGCGCGTTGGCCGCTCCCAATTGCTCTTCCGCCCGTTTTCTCGCCGTGACGTCGATCGTCACGCCATCAAATCGAACGGGTGCATTGTCTTTTCCATAAAACGTCCGCCCGATGGCTTGAATCCATTTTTCCTCCCCCGTCGCCGGATTGATCGTACGATAATCTACATTATAGAAGGTGTGCTCGTTAATCGATCGCGCAATGGCTTCACGAGTAGGTTCACGGTCCTCAGGATGAATTCGTTCATAAAACGTATCGATGGTTACCGTTGCGTCGGGCGGCAGGTGAAAGTGCTCCTTCACGTTTTCGTCCCACTTCAGGATATCGAACGGTAAATCGCAGTACCAGAATCCGACACCGCTCGTGCGGCGCACGAACATAAATCGATTCTCTGCTTCTTGGAGCGCAGCCTCGGCCCGACGTCGTTCCGTAAGGTCGAGCATCGAACCCACCATCCGAACCGGTTGGCCTGACTTTCTCACGATTCGACCACGGGAGAAAACGCCTGCGTAGGAACCGTCCGCCCGCCGGAAATGATACTCTCCAGTCCAAGATTCGGCCGTACCCGCAATGGCGGCATGAATATCATGACTGATACGATCTCGGTCATCGGGATGAATGCACTGTATCCACCATGAGGCATCTGGATTCACTTCCTCCGCGGCATAGCCGAAGAGGGTTTGCACGCCTAGGTTCCAGGTCACTTGGTTCGTCGCCAGATCCCAGTCCCAAATCGCATCATTGGCAGCCTCCCCGACGAGTTGGTAACGCTGCTCAGTCTCTCGCAACCTCAGCTCATGGCGGGATCGACCAATCGCGATCGACGCCATACGGACACAGAACGCTGCGACATCTTTTGCGTCGACCCCAGCCGGCCGCGCCACAGACGAGCAGAGAGCCAGCGTTGCGACAGGTTGACTAGAAGCATCAAGAATTGGAAGCGAGAGGCAAGCGCGCTGGCCATTTGCGAGCATCGCGTCACGCCATTCCACCGGCCACTGAGTATCTCGCGCGATGTCGGCGCACTCCACCGTCTCCCCCCGCGTGAAAGCCGCTTCACAAGGTCCGAGGATTTTTCCGACAGAAGGCGTGGGAGCCATCCGCATCGTAGCCAAAGCCTGCGCAGACGTCGAGGCGACGCACAGGTCGATACGCGAGTAATCGCGGCTGGGGACCGTAATCACAACTCCAGCACCTATCACACGCCAGGCGACATCGCAGATTTGTTGAAGACATATCGTCAGCGGGGCACCACTGGCGATCGACTCGAGTACCGTCGCTTGTTCGCGCAAAAAATGCTCGCTATGCCTGCGGATGGTGACATCTCGCAAACTCCCTTGAAAGCGACCGTCCGGCATTCGTCGACTCGAAAGCTCACCGACAAAGGTCGATCCGTTTTTTCGCAGAAACCGCCCTTGGTTCACGTGCACACGACCGTCAAGCAGAGTCGCCATTTGCCCCGCCAGTCGCTGCTGCTCTTCAGGTGCTAGAACATCGGATAGGCTGAAGGTAAGTACGTCATCGTAGGAATAGCCAAGGAGCGCGCGAAAAGCCATGTTCGCCCTTTCAAACTGGCCTTCTGCGTCCGTGAAAAACACTCCGTCAATCAAATCATCGAGCGGGGCCGACAATCCGTGATCGCGACCTGACAACAGCGGACTAACCGACTTATTCATCACCAGTGGATATCGTCATCCGACGTTTGGAGCTGCGCTGACCAGAAAATTGCATGCAGAAAGCAATCCAGGAAGGGTCACCATCGCACGGGTCGCAATACCAATTGCGAGTTGACAGCCGGGCTGTAAACCCGCATTTTCGATGGGAGATTTCCCGAAACGCTAGACGTTAAGCCGCCGGCCCCCTTCGAGCGTAGGGTTTCGTCGAAACCACCTGCGTTTTCGCACTGCTGGACAAAGGGTAAGGGTATGGCCTAAGTTTGTTGCATGGGCCTTTTGACCTTTTGCCTCAATGTCACCCTGGACGGCTGTGTCGACCACCAAGAGGGAATCGCCGACAATGAGACGCACGCCTTCTTCACCCGTCTCATGGAAGAGACGGGCGCGATGCTCTGGGGCCGCATCACCTACGAGATGATGGAGAGCTATTGGCCTGCAATCGCCCGCGGCGACGTCGAAGCTCCTACAGCGATACGCGAGTGGGCAATCAAGCTGGAGACCAAGGCCAAACACGTGGTATCGTCCACGCGCAAGGATTTTCCCTGGACCAATAGCCACCACCTTTCTGGCGACCTACGCACCGGCGTTCAGAAACTCAAGGACACGATCCCGGCCGGCGTGCTCCTTGGTAGCGGAAAACTCGCTACCGAACTAGACCGACTCGATCTGATCGACGATTACAGATTCCTTCTCCAGCCCCGGATCGTTGGCCACGGTCCTACCCTCTATCACGCCGGGCTACCCTGCACGCGACGGCTCGAGTTGGTTTCGGCCACCCCATTCCGCAATGGCACGGTCGCCCTACACTATCGACGCGCCCGCTGATTTCAGGGGCATAGCACCACGCCTGCCCGATNNGTTACCGCCTTAGTAACCGGTCGTTTTCCCGAAACGATACCGGCTGTGCTCACCTTCTCATTCAGGAGGGTATCTAGTACAACCTGCCGCCTAAGCTCTCGGGGACCGTCGCCGTCGTAACAAGGCTGATACGTAGCGTCACAACTTCGGTAAACGCCGCGTTTGACTGGTACGGATATAGTGTAGGGCCACGGCAGCAGAGGCCAGCTGAAACCACTGGCCTCATTTTGAGCTCAGCTGACGTCGATTGACGCAGCTCACCCATTTCTCGTTCTTCGTATCCTCCTCTCNNCTGCACCAAAGAACACATTCAAATATCCGCTACCGCTTTCTAACATGCGCCATTCTCTCATCAGTTTTGCTCTTTGTTATCGAAGACTCCGGCTGAGCGAGCTCTTACTCTTAGGAGTAATCGGGTTGACCACGAGTCTGCCGTTGGCTGCTGAACAGGTGCTCTTCGCCTTCGACAATCGCTCGCTTCCATTTCAGGAGGGCATGCGCCTCAAACTCGTCGGTTTCCGCACCTCCGCCCAAGGTCTGTCCAACATGGCGGTTGCGCCCGGCCCCGCAGGAAGCCCANNGCTCGGAGAACCTGACGGAAGACGTCATCCGCGCGCCTGTTTTGCGCGTAGCAGGGATGGAAGGAATTGGGAAAAGCCTGCTCTCAACCTGGTCGACTTCGCGGGAAGTCAGGAAAACAACTTAGTGAAGTTCTCGAGCGGAGATTTTCCCCTGATTGGTTGCGTCGTTCTACACGATCCAGATGACCCTGACCCAAATCGACGTTTTAAAATGGTTTTCGAAGCGGTGAAACACCAGTACGGGCTCTCGGTTGCTTACAGTCCCGATGGAATGCTCTGGAAGGAATCACCGGATAACCCGCGAGGCCCTTGGCTTGAGCCGGGCGGATTAATCAAGCGGAACGGGGTATATTACGTGAATGGTCAGGGGAAAGGCCACTGGGCTCCGGGTGATCCAATGACGGAACGAGTACTCGTGACCCATACCTCCTACGATTTTGAAAAATGGACCCAGCCGTCCGTTCTGGGATTTCGGCGCGATGCACTGCCACCTCGATCCACCCCTCTGACCGGCAAAGAGGACGGTCCTCAGGTGCATGTTGGCGCTTCTGTGTGGAATCGCGGAAATGTCCTCGTGGGCTTCTACGGCATGTGGCATGGCCATCCGTCCAACGACCGACGTTTGGTCACGATAGACCTCGGCCTACTGGTGAGTCACGACGGGCTGCACTATCATGAGCCCATTCCCGATTTTCCGATCGTCAGCGCACGCGAAGTGACTTGGGATCTGCCGTATGTTCGCGCACCCGCATTGATGCAGGGGCAGGCGTTCGCAAACGTTGGAAATGAAACGCTTTCCTGGTACTCCGTCTGGGGCGTGCCGGCGGCCGGCATCCGCGTCGCAAAGTGGCAGCGTGATCGACTCGGATACCTGCAGCCATTTCACGGTCCCGCGCAAAAGGCACAGATTATCTCAGACGTGATCGAGATTGGGGAACAGCCAGTCACGATCAGTCTTAATGTTACCGGCCTCAGCGACTTGACCCATGTTCGTGTCGCTGTCCTCGACGAACAATTTCGCGAGCTTCCCGGTTACGGTGCGACTGAGAGCTTAGAAATCACCCAGTCCGGATTTCGGCGAAACGTTTCTTGGAAGAGCAAAGACCAGCTTGTCCATCAAGGAAGGATCCGACTACGGGTCGAATTCGGTGGTGTGCGGCCAGAAGACGCCAAGTTGTACGCCATCTACATTTCCGCGCTCAAGGAATAGCAACCCATCCGCTCTGCCTTACGCCCGCTCGCCCGCGGAACGGTTTGCTCGACGAGCGCGCCTACCGTGATCTCAGTGCCGGCTCTATCGACAAAAAACTTAGGCCCTCATGCGCCGCATGGTATTCAGAACTACAATGCGGCGCGAACCGATTTGATCCGTTGAGAACGCGCAGGAAATCACACGATGCCCTGGGCAAGCATGGCGTCGGCAACTTTAACGAAACCAGCAATGTTCGCGCCTCGCACGTAGTTGATGAATCCGTCAGCCTCGGTACCGTGGTCAACACAGGAGTGGTGAATCGACTGCATGATCGCGTGCAATCGATTGTCCACCTCGGCAGCGGGCCAAGCGAGGCGCAACGCATTCTGGCTCATCTCTAAGCCACTGGTGGCCACGCCGCCGGCGTTGGNNGTACCGGGGCCATAGAGAATTTTCGCTTTCAGGAACACGGAAACGGCGTCGAGCGTGGAAGGCATGTTGGCGCCTTCGGCGACGCACACACACCCATTCCTGACCAGGCTCTCCGCATCCTTGCCATCGAGTTCGTTTTGAGTCGCGCACGGAAGCGCGATATCACACGGCAAATGCCATGGCGTGCGCCCGTCGAAATACGGCAG
>DKKJ01000255.1 GCA_002455175.1 Opitutaceae bacterium UBA6669 | reverse complement strand
CTTGGATTCGAGCTTGGCCATGGTGATGCGGGCAGCGTGACTCGGAAAAGTGGTTAAAAGGAGCGAGGACTCAGGGCAGACGTCTCAACGGTTCGGGAGATGAACGGCGGTGATCGCCGTCTTTTGCGCGGCGTAGGTACCAGCAGCGGGCTTCAGCACACCCGTGAGGATGGCGCCGGGCATGGCGACATTCCCGAGGAAATAGGCGATACAAAACAGGAAAGCGATGGTCTTGAGCGGCGCGCCCCACGATGAGTTACGCCAGCCCAGGGTCTGAAAGGTCGACTGGAAACCGTGCAACAAGTGGACCGTGAGCAGGCCGATCGCCACGATGTAGAAGAGCGAAATGATCGGATTCTGGAATCCGAGGAAAACCATGCTGTAAACATCATGGACCTCTTNNTCTTTGCCGCCCTCAACCGCCGGGAAGCCGAGCAAGTGGAACGTGTCCGTCATCCGATACTCCGGAAGGTGGGTTTTAAAGTCCGCCGAATGCGCGACGCCGAGAGTGAAGTGCGCCAAGTGGTAGAGAATGAAAGCAAGCACCACAAAACCGGTGAGCCTCATGTACCGGGAGGAAACGGAGGCACGGATCCATTTCTTAACACCGTATTGCTGGCTTCCGCGAGCGCGCTGATTTTCCAGGGTCAGGCTGATCGCCGCCCAAATGTGAATCGCCGCCGCGATCAGGAGAAGGATTCGCGCTGCCCAGAGCAGTGGTCCTAGCGACTGAAGAAAGTCAGCATACCCGTTGATCTTATCCGGATGGCTGAAGATCTGCAGGTTGCCGATCAGATGTCCGATCACAAAGCCAACGAGAATAATTCCCGTGACCGCCATGAGGAATTTGCGGCCAATGGAGGAGCGGAAGAGGTTGCCGAGAAGGCTCATCGTGTGGAGAAACTAGGAATCACGGCCCACACCAGGGTCGGGCGGTCCGGGATCTCAAGGAGAGTAGAAAATAGACCCTAGAAATGTAAAGTGCTGGGGATAATGAGCCACCTGTTCCCGCAGCATATAAGGCGACCTAACCTGCTAGAGAAGCCTTGCCGCGTAGCACAGGCGATTCGCCTGTTGGCCAAAGCACCAGAAGTGGAGCTCCATCCATCACGGTGCTTTCATGGCCAACCAATGGGGCATGAACAACAGTAACCCATTGAGGACCAACGAGTGAGTAATGTCGCCCGAATGGGCCAGTGCATACGCTTGGTCGACGGGTAACGTGATGACCTCGAGCTCTTCATGCTCATCCCAAGCGACATCGCTCTGACGCACCACATTCTCCACCCAAACCAGATAACACCGGTTATTCTGAATCGCAGGGTTGGGATGGACGCGGCCCAGGACCCGAGCATGCGTCCCCACGAAGCCCGTCTCCTCTTGCAACTCGCGCAGGCCCGCCTGGATCGGCTCCTCACCCTCCTCGATGATCCCACCGGGTATCTCCAAGGAAGGAGCGCCAATGCCATACCTAAATTGTTTCACTAAAACCAGTTGACGATCTGGAGTGGTAGCGATGACGTTTACCCAATCCGAAGTATGGATAACGGAGAACTCCGTTTCCGCTTTCCGGCTAGGATGGCTATACATGACCCCATGCAGCTCAAGAATACGGGTCTTGGCCAGTACACGCGAAGCCCCGCGCGTCCAGGCAGAAATAGGGTTATTGGTAGGCTTATTCACATTAAAAAGAGGCACAAAAAAAGCCTCTCCAACCGTAAAGTTGAAGAGGCTCAGGAAAGTAAAAAGACTCAGCGCTTGGGAAGCTTGACCTTGTCACCTACCTTGAGGCGATTCCAGTTCACGCCGGGATTAACCGCCATCAGGTCAGAGAGAGAGACATTATGAGCCCGGGCGATCTTAGCGCCGGAGTCGCCACCTTTGACGACATACTGATCACCCGCGACCGCTGGACCGGCTTTGGCGGCACCGGCAGCAGCCGGAGCTGCGGCGCGAGCTGGAGCTTTCGCGGACTCCTGTACCTTAGCGATCTCGCCTTTCACATTACCCAGCTCCAGAGCAACTTGATCAAAAGCGCCCTGCATCGAACGCTGGAGGTTGCCGATATTGCCGGCGGCCTTTTCGGCAGCAGCCGTGGCGGTACGCACCTCTGTCTCAAGCGTTTCAATTTTGTTCAGCTGTTCCGTATGGCCGGCGAGTGCTTTGCTGGTCGATGAGACCTTCGCCAGAGCCACCGCCGCGAGGACGAGGGCAAGTACGCCCACGATCACGCCTGCAAGCGGAAGGTAGCTGTTGTTTTCCCGAGAAATGGTGTCCATGAGATAGAGAGGAGTAGCCTGACCGATCTAGGTAGAAGCCCCTTCCTACGCAAGCAGAGAGTAGCTCAATATTACCGAGGACTTATTCACAGAAGCGTCTTCTTGCCGAGAATACGTTGACAGACCGCGTTGAAAGCTTTCAGGTCGCCGCGGTTTTCGGGGTGTAGCTTAGCCTGGTAGAGCGCCTGGTTTGGGACCAGGAGGTCGTAGGTTCGAATCCTATCGCCCCGACCACTTTGTTTTTCGCGAGTTAAAAGCGGCGCAAAGTGTTTTCAAAGCCTGAGGGTTTTGAAACTTACGGTCGCACCATGAGAGATCGCGCGGTGCCCTAGACCGAGTTATCATAACAGCGATAAGCTTTTGCACGTCCGCAGGAACAGCGGCAGCCTTCTTTCTACAAGCCGATGAAACCCCTCCTGTTTGTTACCCTGGTACTCCTTACCCTCACGACGAGCCGAGCCGACGACGCTCGTGCTTCCGAAGTCCTCGCCGCCGAGCGTGCTCGCATCAACGCGCTCATCGCTGATGACTTCGACGCCTTGGAGCAGATTTTCGCGGACGATCTGATCTACGTCCATTCGAACACCAAGATCGACAGCAAGGCCTCGTTTCTCGATTCGCTGCGCTCCAAACGGCTCAAGTACAAATCACTCACCCATTCCGATCAACGCGTCCGGTGTTACGGTGATACCGCAATCTTGACCGGACAAACCAACGTAATCTCGATCTCCGACGGTAAAGAGAATCTCCACCGTCTGCGCTTCACTCTCGTCTACGTCTTCGAAAAGGGTCGTTGGCGGTTTACGACCTGGCAATCGACCCGCCTACCCTAACGTTCGTCTTGAGAAGGCGTCACGAAACGCCCCGCCCGGGACAGCTTGTCCAATCACTGTTTCTAACTACGGGTGCGACTTCAACAACGGCTTGGAGGCGTCGATGTTCAACCATGCCACCGCGCCGACGAGTGACATGATCGCAATCGGTACAAGCGGCGCATTGTACGTGCCAAAATGAACGACGATGTATCCAAAAGATACCGTCGTAAAAAAAGATCCAAGTTGTCCGGCCGAGTTCATCGCTCCGGAAACCTTCCCGGCATGACCTTTTCCCAGATCCAAGCAAACGGCCCAGGCAACCGGCAGCGCAAAATCAGAGCATCCATAAGCCAGCGCCAGCCAAACCACCGTGAGCACTTTATCCTCCGTAAAAATTGTCGCGGCCAAAAAGACGCTCGCCGTTCCTAGCCCGGCAAACCCCAGCCAACGACGCCCCCATTTCAGACCAATCTTCCGCACCAATACATCACTGACATAGCCACCCCCGAGATTGGCCAACGCTCCCACCACGAACGGCACCCAAGACCGAGCGATCAAGTCCTGTGCGGTGTATCCACGGCCATTGACCAAGAAAATGTGCATCCATGTGAGATAGAAAAATCCGCACCAAGCGTTGGCGTGATACATCAGCATCAACCACCAGAGATTCGGTTGGGAAAAAAGCTGTTTCCACGGCGTCTTCGTGAGCCCCGTCGCCGGTGCAGCCGTGGCGATCTCCGCTCTCTCCGAAGCCGACACGTCTTTTTTTTCCTCCGGGCGATCTCGGAACCATCCGTACCACACGCCCGCCCATACTAGCCCGACGGCACCAAAAACAAAAAAGCTCACGCGCCACCCAACGGCCTGCTGCAGGGGAATAACCAGGATCGGCGCCAACGCCCCTCCCAGACGACTCGCCATCCACACCACACTTTGCGCCCGCGCGCGTTCCCAAACCGGAAACCAGCGTACAATCACGNNCTTCTCCAGCCCCAAAAAGAAAACGTACGACGACAAGTTGCTTGAACCCTTGCACGACTCCCGTCAGCGCCGTGAAGATCGACCACCACGTCACAATGCGGGCCAATATACGGCGCGGGCCAATGCGGTCGCCCATCGCACCAGCGGGAATCTCAAACAGTCCGTAGGAAATGACAAACGCACTGAGCACCCACCCCCATTGCTCAAGACTTAGCCCCAGATCCTCCTGGATCGTTTTCCCGGCGACAGAAATACAGATACGGTCAACGTAAGTGATGACCGAAGCGAAGAACAGAAATCCCAAGACTCGATAGCGGTATCTCATCACGCGCCCCTTGATTCAGCTTAACGCGAAACCCGGCTCCCATTGCTCCCGTTCATCAGCGCCTCGACCTCCTGGAGGGAACAGAAATTGAAATCTCCTTGAATGGAATGAGCCAAGCAGGATGCAGCCGCAGCGAACTGAATCGCCTTCACCGGTGCAGAAAGCTCCTTCCGCTGCAGCGCGAAAATAAGAGATCCAGCAAACGCATCACCGGCACCAATCCGATCGACAATACTAGGAATATCGTAGGGGACATACACCTCATCCTTTGTTGGCGCAGCAAACAGCGCGTCGTCGCTCGCCTGATACAGGACCGCCCCCCAGCGATTGTGATGGGAGGACGATCCCTCGCGAAGAGTGATTGCCACTTACTGAATCCCTGGATGCCCCGCGACCATCGCGCGTGCGACGCGCAAAGCCGTGGCCGGATCCGACGGCGCGTCCGGCGAAATCTCTACCCCGGCAGCAAGGGCCACATCGCCCAACCCGCCAATCACCAGATCGACCGAAGACAACAAGCGATCAAACGTTACTCTGGCCAGCGCCTCGGGCGCCATGGATCGATCCCATCTCCAGAGTTTGCGGCGAAAATTCAGATCGCACGACACAGTCAACCCTCGAGCGCGGGCCTCCCGAACCGCTTGCACGGTCGCCTCCGCCGCGAGTTGGGAAACACCAGCAGAAATTCCGGTGGTGTGGAACCATCCTGCGTCAGCAAAAATTTCTTCCCAAGCATACTCCGCCGCAGCGGTCTGACTGAATGTCGTCCCTTCGCGGTCGTACACCACGTTACCGGCTCGTTGATTCGCACCCGTTTCGACAAAATAGATCCCCAAGCGACCCTCTTCAAGTAACTTGATTTTAGATACATCAAGACGCGCTGCGCGTAGTGCAGCCAGGCAGCAGTCGGTGATCTCGCTGTTGGGAAGGGCGGTGACAAAACCAGCCTCACCACCCAATGCCGCAATCGCTACGGCGGCATTTACCTCTGCACCCGCAAAGGTGACCTCCATGTATCCGGGCATAGCCTGACGAAATCGCAGGCGATCCGGCGGCGAGAACCGCGCCATCACTTCACCAAAACAAACAACGTTTTTCATCGTGATTCTCCCTCTGTCCGCACACGAGCAACCGCCGTGGAAGCGCGCCGCTCGATCTCCTCCCAACTCCGCTGTTGAACCAATTCTGTCGGCGCAATCCACGAACCGCCGACCGCCCCCACATCAGGCTCCGCCAAATAGTCTTTCAACACGTCGATCGAAATTCCCCCCAAAGGAAGGTACTTCACACCGAGATGACGAAAAGGAGCAGCCAAAGTGCGCAAAGCACTCACCCCTCCCAGGGGTCCGGCCGGAAACCACTTTAGCCAACGGCAGCCCTGCGCAATCGCCGCCTGAATTTCGGATGCCGTAGCTACGCCAGGAATAAAAGGAAGAGCAACCTGCGCACAATGTCGGACGGTTTCTGGATCGAAACCAGGAGCCAACGCAAAGTCGGCACCCGCTTCCCGAGCTTTGTCTGCTTGAGCAGGAGTGAGCACTGTGCCCGCACCGAGAAGCACCTCCGGAAACGCCTGCTTGATCCGGGTGAGTGCCTCCAGCGCCTGAGGCGTGCGCAATGCGCATTCGATCACGGATACTCCTCCGGCCAGCAGCGCTCGACACAGCGGCGGCACGTCATCCGGCCGTTCAATCGTGACCACCGCTACCAGCCGGGTCGTCTGCAGACGCGTGAAAACAGGGACCGCACTGAAATTTTTGTCAGGATGTGATGTCACCCACGTTCTCCTACAGGGATTGGAAATGGTGAAGGATGAGGCGAGGGAGGCCGCTCAAGAACCCGCCCTCAGCGCGCCACATCCTCGAGTTTCCCAAACACGATGCGTTCCTTCCGACTCGGCGACTGGTCGCCCTGGGTCGCCAGTACGTAGATGGCTCCCTGGTACTCGCGAAAGGTGGGATATTGAAAGGACTTTTCCGTTTCGAAGCGGTACTTCCTAACCCAGGTACGTCCGTCCAGCGATACATCGACATTGAAGACGCTGCGGTTGGCCTTGTTGACGGTAGCTGCGTCCTGCCAGCCGAGATAATAAACTCCGCCGATCCGGTCGAAAGTAGGTTTCGAACTGGATCCTCCTTGCACGTGAGGCATCTCCACCGCTTTCGACCATGTCCGCCCGTCTTTGCTCTCAGCAAAGTAATAGTTCCGATTGCCACCATCCTGACGAATGATCGCCAGCCAAGTCCCATCCGGCAGTCGATTGATCGCCGCCTCGCAGAGCCCGATGTTCTGGGGCTCATTGAGATGGCCGATGATTTCGAACGTATCCATCGCCTTGTTTAGGACCGCTAATGCATTTTGGCGCCCGGGGTAATTATTCACCGCCACGTAAGTCTGGCCGTCGAAGACCTTGAAAGAGTCGAAAAGATAGAGCCCAAAATCTTTGGCCGGTTTGTTAAAACCGCCCTTCTGTGCATCCGCGTAAAGATATTGCGGCTGCATGTCATAAGTCCCGGATGACGTCTTGATTTTAACTTTGTGAATGGTCGGGACAAACGCCTGCGTACGAAGGTCGAAATCTCGGTACCACATTTGCGACTGCCGTTGACCGGGACTTTCACTGGCGAAGTAACAGCGCAGAGTATGTGTATCTCGCTGAATGATTCGCGGGACGAAGCACGCACCCACGGGCAGAGTTTCGTTCGCAAATTTTTCCTCGCCTCGTGCCAGGTGAATGATCGATTGGGTCTTTAGAGTTTCAACATCGACCACCGACATGGCCACGTAGATCTCCGGCCAGGATGCTGATTCACCCGCCCTAGAGTCACTCAGCTCAGCAACGATATAAGCGTAACCATCGACGATGACCATCTCAGCGTCGTGTGCCCCCTTCACCTCAGGAGCCGTCACGGTCTTCAGGCCGGCCATCACTTTATCCGCCTGCTCCTTCGCATTCCAATGTGCGGGAATCAAATTCACGCTAGCGCGGACTCCCGCGGTCAAAAGACCCAGGCATATAAATGAAAGAGAGCACAACAGACCTAAATTGGACCGACGCAGTCCGATGACGTTTTTATTTGGTACGAAATTCATGGTGACGTTCTTAATTAAATTCCTGGCACAACGTTGAAAGCACCTCGACAAAGCAACCGCGGATCGCACAGAGCACCCCGCTCCACTACTGATGCTCGAAGTCGCCGAGATCCCGCTCAGAAAGTCCCTTTCACACCAAACATGATGTAGTATCCGAGCAACTGGTAGCGCGTGTAGCGTGCATAGTCCGGTGTCGAAGGCGCGAATCGCATGTCCCCGGCTTCCCTACGTCCAAGATCCGCCGCTGACGCAAAGACCGAGTACCGCTTGCTGAAGCTGTATTCACCGTTGAGGCCCCAGCGACGGTACACCGGCTGGTAGTTGTAGGTGTCCGCTGGCTCCGTCGCGCTTTGCGCCACGCTGGTCGTCCGGAATGAGTCCTGATGGATGTAGTTTAATTTAAGAAAATAGCGCGGCCGAATAAAATTGATGCCGGCAGAGAGGTTGCTTGGGACGAAACCTGAGAAATCAGCGGACCGTTCTCCCTGGGTGCTCAGTTTTGTCAGATTCGCGTACAGCTGAAAGCTCTTAAGGATGCCGGGCAGGAACGTGAGAGACTGACGATAGCTCATCTCATATCCGGTAATCTTCGCGTCTCCGACGTTGTTCCGAGTCGAGAACTGGTACCCGTCATAGGTGCCATCCGTGGGCAAACCCTGCTCCGTGAGCAAAGCATCAGTCACCGGCGTGTTAATCGTCCCGAAAAAGTCGGTCACGTTCTTTTGGAAGATGCTGATCGAACCTGAACCGCCCTTGACCTCATACACTTCAACCGAAAGATCGTAATTATCAGCGGTCCACGGAAGCAAACCTGGGTTGTTGACGGTGATCGTCGGATTAGCGGCATCCGGTTCGGTGATGGTTGTGCCAGGAATGATGAAATTAACATTCGGACGCCGGATCGTCCGAGCATACGCCAGACGAAAAACCAAGTGGTCGTTGAAACGATAACTCGAATTAACGCTCGGATAAAATCCCTGATATTCGCTCGAGGATGAGGCGCCTCGTTCGACGTAGCGGAGCTTCCTCAGCGCCAAGGTGTCGGTCGTGATCAAGATGGGCGTGCCATTGGCATTTCGTGCAATGCTGCCGTCTGGATTCCGTCGATATTGCGCTGCGATGTCGTTGAGCGGACCAGCACCTTCGACCGCGGTTCGTTCGAACCGCACTCCCGTCGTCACCCCCAGGCGATTGCTCAAAAACTTGAAATCTCCTCTGATGTAGTGNNTCAGCTTGTTAGAATTAGTGGCCAGGCTTTGGTGGGCTGCAGCCTCATCCCACACGAACCAGCTGGGATTCTTTTGGTACAACTCGTAAACCTTTTTGTTGCTGATCTCACGCAGCGGAGTGCCAAAAATATTCGCGGCAGAATCCTTGAGAAACTCTTCATCAAAAACCGGAAAAAGGCCGGCTCGTCGCGAGGCTTCGTCGGTCGCGCCATTTGGCTGGAACGTATAGCGGTCGGTGTACAGGCGGAAGTCGCGCTCCTGTTGGTCTGCAGCAATTCCGGCCTTCAGGGTCACCGGCACCGCCCCATCGAAGTCGCGGCTGAGACTGGCGCGAATCGCAGGAAGCGTCGCATCGCTGATGCGGTGGCGATCCGTAACCGCATTAATGATGTAGTTTCCGCCATTATAGATGTCGACCGGGTTTCCCGCCCGATCGCGAACGACGTAGCTGGTAGCGATACCGCGCGGGAGGATATTGTCTCCCCGAATTACGAGATTGGAGATCTGGGCATCCACCGTGTCGAAATATCCGTTAGCGGACGAATCTTCGTAATAACGGGCATCGGAGTAATCCGCATTAACGTCAAAACTCCACACATCTCCCCGATGAGAATACTTAAGATTAAGCTGTCGCTGTTTGTTATACCGAGAATACCAAGAGGCCGACGTGTTCACATTGCCCACACCGGTACTGGCACCCTGCGTGAACGTCGCTGCACCGGTGGCTCCTGTTCCGTAATTCACTAGCAGCCGGCTTCTGGCCAAGTCAAAGGTGTGGAACTTGATCTGCCCGCCCACCGTCAAGACATCCTTCGGGGAAAGTTTGAAATCAAACCCCAGTTGCCCGCCATACGTGCGGTAGAGAGAAGGCAGTGCCTGCCAAGCCCCTGAAGTTTGGACGTTGGTTACCCGATTCCAGGTAGGTTGAAGGTCAAGGGAGTGCTCACCGTCCTCCGCAGGTTTAAAACGCCACGTATTCGACACCGCCGCAGTCACTGCAACCCGCTCATGCAAAGTCCCCTGATAGGTAAGGCTCATTGACGGAACTGTATAACGAGGCGAAATATCCTCCGTTTGCCCTTTGGGCCAACGAACTCTGGCTCCATTGGTGCTTTGGGTAAGGCCGGTTATCCGGTAGCTCAACGCACGCTCTTTCAGTTCGAAGCCATTCTTCGGTATGATATTGATCGACCCGCCAAGGCCTGCAGCAGGCATGTCAGGTGTAGGAACCTTGGTGATTTCAACTCTCGATGCGTTCAAGAAAGGAACGTCCGTCAAACTGATGCTCCGGCTGTTGCCACGCCCTGTAGCCACAGAGCCGCCGTCGACCGAAATGTTGGAATAGTTGGAAGGGAAACCACGAAGAGAAACACCGGTGGGGCCATCGTCGCCCGCAACTGTCACCCCCACTCCGGGGAGAAAGTGCATGAACTCACCAAGATTTTCGTCGTTCTGATTGCCGAATTGGTCCAGCGCGACGACGTTCTTGATGTTGGGCGCTGCGCGCTGCTCGTTAAGCGCGATCGATTGCGCGGTCATTTCACGATCCGCGGTGACATCAAACGCCTCCAGCTTGACCACGCGATCGCTCCCATCATCCGAAGCCACCCCCACTCTTCGAAGCTCGATCGACAGCTGCAACCGATCACCCGCTCCGAGAGTCAGCGTCTGGTTGTGGGTCTGCATACCATAGAACGAGACGCTCAACTGAACCTCTCCAGCGGAAAGTCCGGTGAAACGAAACTCGCCAATCGTGTCGGTCTGAGTGATTTGACCCGACGGCAAAATTCTCACCTGAGCGTTTGCCAACCCTATTCCACTCACGACATTTGAAACACGCCCTTCGATCACGGATGTTTCTTGCGCACCGGAAACCGCCAAGGCTCCGAAAGAGAGAAAAAGTGCAATCAGAACGGCGCAATGAGTGAAAACAACCGTGCTGACATGCTGCCAGATACGGGTTGAGTTGGGTTTACCTATCCGAGAAAGAAATGCGAAGTCTCGGGCTCGAGGTGATGCGAACAGGGTACAAGCTTTCATTGGGGTGAAAAAAGGGCACCGCCCGACTCAAGAATACCGCGGGCTTGCGCCGAACATCTGACGCTCCCCCGATGAAGCACAAACTGTGTTTCTTGTTATGATAACATAAACACTCCATCTGCCCCGCTTTTCTAGATGCGGAGTTGATTCTCGCATGCCCGCGACACTTCAGGTACGTGCACGCCTCGTCCATGCCACTCCCCCAAAAAAACAATACCCTGCGCGCAGTCGCCACTGCTGCAAAGGTTTCGGCCATGACGGTTTCCCGAGTGCTGAACCGCTCACCTCACGTAGGGAGCGAAACAAAAAAACGTGTTCTGGCTGCCGTCGAGAAGGTGGGTTATCGGCCCGATCCACAAATCACTCAACTCATGGCCCGGGTCCGGAGCCATCGCCGACGGATGGTCGAATCCGTCATCGCCATCGTCAGAGACTACCTCCCGGAAGAGGAGTTACAGGGATCAGCGTATCAGTATGTGTCGACTGCGGACATCCGGGTTCGCGCGGAACAATACGGTTACCGCGCGGAGGAGTTTTTTCTTGGACGAGGAGGCATCACAGCCCAACGCCTAGGCACCATTCTGACCTCACGCGGCATTGAAGGCCTGATCATTTCACCCCGCTCCTCGCGCGCCATCGGAGCCCAATTCAACTACACTCCGTTCGCTGCGGCCACTTTCGGTTATGGTCTGCAAAAGCCGGCGATCCACCGCGCCAGCACCAATATGACCCAGGGGATTCTTCAGGCCACCGCTGAACTCCACGCCCGCAACTATCGGCGTATCGGCCTCGTAGTGACTCAGTGGATCAATGACCGCTCGGACCACACGTATTCAGGTGCAATGCTCAACTATCAACAGGCCCTTCCCCCTCGCCAGCGCATCCCCCTCTTGCTTTTCTCCGAAAACACCCTCGCCAATAACGCAGATATTTTCTGCACCTGGTTCAAACGCTACCATCCCGACGTACTTATCACGTTCGACTCCTATGTCCCGGATTGGGTGACTCATAAGCTCAAACTCAGAATCCCAGAAGACGTCGGGCTGGTCGTCCACGACTGGGTCGCCCCTCACACACGATTCGCAGGCATCCACCATCGCCGACCTCATGTCGCTGCCGCGGCTGTGGATCTCCTCGCCACTCAACTGATGCGTAATGAACGCGGCATTCCCGAAGTTCCTCGGCAAATCCTCATTCCCCCGCGCTGGGTGGACGGGCCCAGCATCCGACCTAAACCAGCAAGCGAGCGAGTTTACTAAGTTGCCTCACCCGAGAAACACGCGGCACTGACAGGGAGCACTGTCAGCGACTCCCTCCCGCGAAAGCAGCGTTGTTCGACTTTACTTCTTTGGCGACGGAAACGTGACCGAGGGAGCCGCCTCCTTGGGCGCTGGCGTGCTCGCGGCGGGTACCGTCGTCGGAGTCACCAGCGGAGTCACAGCGGACGTCTCCACTTTAAGAAAACCTGCTCGTTGCGCCCAAAAACTCTGGGGGCTGATCGTGTTGAGCTGGGCGACTAAAGTCTGGAGCGTGGCCCCATCCCCAGCCTCCGCAGCCAGCGTCGCCAGATGATACGTGGCCTCGGCACGAACTGCTACAGGCTGGCTCAAATCAGATGAAAGCGACTTCAATGCAGCCTCTCCGCCGGCTCGATCCCCTCCCAAAAGCTTTGAAACCGCCCCACCCACCACGGCACGTGGCTGCAAAATATTACCCTCCAGGGCGCTGGCCGCATTGGAATATTGCGCACCCGCTTCCGCATACTTCCCAGCGGTGAAAGCCTCGTCCGCTAAACGCAAATAGGCAACTCCGGCCAGACGGTGCCCCTTATTGGCCGCGGCGAATGACTTAAGCTGATCAGACGTGGTGAGCTTGGCATACTCTTCTGCAACCCCCGCTTCACGACGCTCTTGAATAATTTGCCAAGCACCTTTTCCGGCGATCACCAACCCGATGATCACGCACAAGATCGTGATCAGCTTGCTATTACGTGCCCAGAAACGCCGCAGTTTTTCATCGAACGGCACCGGAATCGGGGCGTCAGGAACTAAGATCGGACGGTCGTCACCCGCGGGCGAAGGACTGGTGGGCGATGTGGGGGAGGCCATGGTGAAAAGTTAAAAAACAAGACGAAAACACAGCGAAACCGAAGCGTAAAGCCGGGAGTTTAGCACCGCCTCCGGATGAAAATCTGAAAGCAGAAAGCTGACAGCTGAAATAAAAACCAAATTGGTCCTATCGCCGCTCTCTCAGAGCAACTCCGTCACAACTCCTTTCCGGCCCTTATCGTACGACAACGAAGAGGTGAATCCCTTAGAGACAATGCCGTTCACTTTGCTTTATACCGGAGGGGGACGCCTAAGGCTGTGAGTGCGAGCAATAGCAGCACGCCACTTTTGCCGTTATCGGGCACCGAGGTGACGCCAGCCGAGCTCACCACGAGAGACAATTGATGACCCAAACTCGCCGAACGGAAATCGGTGTAATCGAAGGAGGGACTCGGCTTTGCGAGCGCTCCACTGACAGTATGACGGCCGGTGAAAGTATAGACACCGGGCAGAAGCGTCCCGGAAAAGTCGAGATTGATGAGGTACTCACCATAATCGCTGCTGGTGCTCTCACCCCGCGGCCCATCGATCGGAAGATCAAAGCCTGAGGTCGAGGTCAGAGACATCTGGTAAGAGTAATGTCCGTAATCGGTGTAGATTTCTTG
>DKKJ01000360.1 GCA_002455175.1 Opitutaceae bacterium UBA6669 | reverse complement strand
TGTTGGAAGGCGATCGTGCGCTCGCTGATACGGAGCGACTTCTGAATAACTCTCTCTCTGCGCTCAGCGCGCAGCTCACCACAGGCGTCGAGCGCGAGGTCATGGTGTTCAATCCGTTGGCGCACGCTCGTTCCGATTTGGTTTTTACGACCGAGCCGATTGACCGTGTCTTCGACGAAACGACCCAACGGTGGTTACCCGTGCAGGCATTGGCGGACGGGCGATGTGTCTTTGTTGCGCCGGAGATCCCTGCATTTGGCTACCGAACCTTTCGAGTGTCAGGTCCAAAGAGCGAGAGCGTGCCGTCAGACAAACCGCCTCTTGCACACGGCAACCGAATTGAAAACGAGTTCTATGAGATCACGTTTGATCCCGCCAGTGGTGCGGTCACGAGCATCCGCGACCGCGAACTCAACCGCGAGCTGACCGACCCCGCGGCGCCGTACCAGTTTAATCAGTTGGTCTGGGTGAGCAAAAAGACCGGCGAATCCCTCGAAGGAAAAAACTACGCTCCTCGCACCGGAGCCAAACTCACTTCGCATGCAGGGCCGGTAGCGGCAGAGATGATCTCGACCCTCGAAGATAAGACATTGGGTGGCGCGACCATCATTCAAACGGTGCGAATCTATGCTGGGGTGAAGCGAATTGATGTGAGCAATCAGCTCCGCCATGTGGGCGTGCTCTCGTCTCCCCGCAGTAGCGATCGCTACAAAGAAAACATCTTCTATGCTTTCCCGCTCAAGGTAGATCGATTTACCCACCGCGCTGAGCAGGCGAGTGGCGTGGTGCGACCCTATGACGACCAGCTCCGCTGGGGATCGCATGACTATCTCTGTGCGAACCGCTGGGTCGATGTGAGCAATGAAGCGCACGGGATCACGATGGCTGTGCACAATGCCCCCATNNAATGCCTTCTCGATCGATTACCGGCCCTCGTCGTCCCACCTCTATGGTTACGTCTGGTCCAATCGCATGGATGGTTTGGCCACCCTTTGTCCCGATGACATGAATGCGAGCGTGGAGTACTCGTTCACCTCGCGAGATGGGGCGTGGAATTCGGGTACGCCCGGTCAGTTGGGCTGGAACGTGGCGAGCCCGCTGGTGGTTCGCGCGATCCCGGCAAACCAGAAGGGTCTATCGCAGGAAAGGGCGGTCTCTTTCCTCTCCGTGGACCAGCCGCAGGTTCAGCTGTCGGTCCTCAAGGAGTCGGCGGCACCCGGTCAGGGCTGGATCGTTCGGCTCGTGGAGACGGCTGGCCGANNCGGCTACACTCGATGTTTCACGATTTTCTCCGGCCACGGCGGTCCTTTGCGATTTAGTCGAGAATGATGGTGACACACTCCCGCTGAGAGCTGGCAAAGTCACGGTTTCGCTCGATCCCTACAGCTTTGTCACAGTGAGAATCAAAGGGTCCGCGGCGGCTCCCGCTCGCGTGACGGGCCTGCAGCTTGTGGAACCGTCTGACGATCGGATGACCGTGCGCTGGGATGCGGTACCCGGAGCGTCGCATTATCATATTTTCAGATCCGTCGATCCCGACGAACCGCCCACAGCTCATTCCTGGGTAGGGCGCGTGGCTAAGAGTGAATTTCTGGATACAGGATTGAATCTCGATACCGTTTATCACTATCGCGTGGCTGCGGTAAGTGTTGCGAACCAGCAAGGGGAACCGTCTGCGATCGCAAAGGCACGGACCGGAAGCAAGAATCTCGCGCCTCCGTCTCCAGTCCCCGAGCTTGGCATCGTTCGTCAGGCGCCCCATCGGTTGATGGTGTGTTGGAGGAAATCTCCGGAATCGGATGTCGCCCGCTACTTCGTTTATCGAAGTACCCGACCGAACTCCGCTGGGGAGAACGATCCACCGATCGCAACTGTCTCTCCTAGCGGCTACTACCTCGAACACTTTGTGGATGAAACCGTCTCAGCTGGCCAAACGTACTACTATCGGGTCGTGGCTGAGGATTGGGCCTCCAACCGCCAAACGCAGTCTCCTGTAGCGGCAGGAACCTCTCCAAAAACGAAACCATGACGCTGAGTTCCCTCGACGGAAAAAACTATGATGTGATTGTCTGCGGTGCGGGAAGCGCCGGAGTCGCTGCTGCTTGTTCGGCGGCACGAGCCGGAGTACGCACCCTTTTGCTGGAGCGCTATGGCTTTGGTGGAGGGATTCTGACCGCGGCGATGATCCACACCTTTGATGCGATTAAAAGCTGTGTGGACTACGAAACGCCCGTGGTGGCGGGATTTGCCCGAGAGCTTCTCAATGAAATCACCGCTTTGGAGGGAGATGCGACTCCGGACAATCCTCCGGAAGCGCTCACGATCCATCCCGAAGTGCTGAAGGTCGCGGTGGATCGGCTGCTGGCGCAGGCGGGAGTGACTGTGCTCTATCACGCTCACGTGTGCGATGTGCTGGTGAGTGAACAACGAGTGACCGGAGTCGAAGCTGCGCTCCGGGACGGTCGCGCGCGTTTTCACGGCAAAGTGGTGATCGATGCGACCGGCGACGCAGAAATCGCTTTTTACGCTCATGCACCGTATCAGATTTCCCCTGAGTTGCAGGCGCTCACGTATCATTTCCGTCTAGGCAATGTGGATCCGCGTCCCAATTGGCAGCAATGGGAAGAGATCCTGCGTCCCGCGATGCAAGCCGCTCATGCCTCAGGTGAAATCAAGGTGTTTGGGGGCCCCTGGATTATCCGTTTGGCCAACGGAGAAATTTCCCTCAACTGCACCCGCGTTTATGGAAACCCGGTCGATCCCGCTCAACTCTCGGCTGCGGAGCTCGAAGGGCGGGCCCAGATGTTGAAGATTTGGAAATTATTGCGGCGGACGGTCCCACAATTAGCGGAGAGTTACATTCTGTCAGGGGCTTCTCAGCTCCACATTCGGGAAAGTCGCATCATTGATGGAGACTATCAGCTTACCGAGGACGACATCCGCGACGGGACGCGTTTTCCTGATAGCATTGCCTTGGGTGCTTGGCCGGTGGACATCCACCCCGCCAACGGAAAGGTCGGTGTGCATCCGCACAAGGAGAGCCCACCTCAGCCCTACGAAATTCCGTTCCGTTGTTTGATCCCCAAACAGACAGAGGGGCTGCTGGTTGCGGGAAAGCCTATCTCTACCACGCATCGCGCGCATGGTTCGACGCGGGTGCCCGGGACGTCGCTGGCGACCGGTCAAGCCGCACGGGTGGCAGCAGCTTTGGCAGTGCGGCAGCAGTGTTCTGTACGTGAGCTCGATCCCGCGGCCCTTCAGACTGCCCTGCGTGCGGAAGCGGTCCGGGTCGCATTAAGCTAAGACATGAGCTGCTTCCTCCTCTCGGCCCGTCGTTCGGGACAGGCGTCTTCAGTCCTGAGGAAATCGTGGAAATGGGGCGTGATCTTCGTGTGGGTGGGGGCATTGAGCTCGTTGGAAGGAGCAGAGAGAGCTCGCCTCAATGTTCTGCTGCTTTGCATCGACGATCTGAAGCCCGTGCTCGGTTGCTATGGGGATGAACAGGTCAAAACGCCTTACCTCGATCGCTTGGCCAGTCGAAGCATGCTCTTTGAGCAGGCTTACTGCAACTTGGCCGTGTGTGCCCCCTCGCGAATCTCACTTTTCACGGGAACGCAGCCGTCCACGCTAGGTATCTATAATTTGAGTACACCTTTTCGAGTGGCAGTTCCCGACGCTGTTTCACTTGCGGGCTATTTCCTCGCTCATGGCTGGCGTACCGAGAGTGTGGGTAAAGTGATGCATGACAAATTTGATCACGAAGACCCCGTCTCGTGGAGCGTGCCGCACTGGTATCCCCCGGGAGGGTTGGCGGAGTACGTTTACGCCACGGCGGAGAATCGTTTGCGTCAAAGTCAGGCCCGTGAGGACGCTGCCGCAGGCCTGAAAGAACGCCGCCGCCGCGGAGCCGCGGTAGAGAGGGCGGACGTGGCCGATACGGCTTACAGTGATGGTTTGATTGCGGAGGAAACGATTCGTCGGCTGAGAGCGGCACGAGGCCATTCCCAGCAACCCTTCTTCATTGCCGCGGGATTCATCAAACCTCATTTGCCGTTTTGTGCTCCGGAAAAATACTGGCAGCTCTACGAGCGAGAAGCGTTTGTTATTCCGAAGATGACGCACTTCCCCGAAGGTACGCCTGACGTGGCGTTGAGCCTGTCGAGCGAGTTGGACGGCTATGCGCATATCCCTCACGAGCGTCCTTTGCCGGAAGCGCTCCAGCGCGAACTCATCCACGGGTACTACGCCGCCGTCAGTTATATGGATGCTCAGGTCGGACGCGTGCTGGATGAATTGGATCGTTTAGGGCTGACGGAGCAGACCGCCATCGTGGTCTGGGGAGATCATGGCTGGCACTTAGGTGATCATGGTCTGTGGGGGAAAGGCACGAATCTCGAAGAGGCCAATCGCATCCCGCTGATCATTTCGGTGCCAGGACTGACGCGACCAGGATCGCGCACGCGCGCTTTGGCTGAGACGGTGGATGTGTATCCGACGTTGGCGGATATCGCGGGACTTCCTTTGCCCAAGGGACCTCAACCCATCGAAGGCAAAAGTTTGCGTCCCGTTCTGAGTCAGACAGGGCATTCGGTGAAAGACGCGGTTTTCCATTCAATGGCGCGGACGGCGGCAGACGGAAAGCGAGTCGTGGGCCACGCTGTGCGGACGGAGCGCTACCGCTTGGTGGAATGGAAAGCACCGGGAGAATCTGTGGCCTCGGCGAAGATCGAGCTGTACGACTACCACGCGGATCCAGGAGAGTCGCGCAACCTGGCTGGCTCGGAACCTCATACGGTGGCAAGCTTACGCAGTTTGCTGGCGGCTCAGCCTGCTCCCCGTCCCCAGGTTATCGCGAAAAACACTGTCCCATGAAGCTCCCACTGACCTCTCGTTACTCGACTCTGCGTTGGTGGGTGGTCGGGCTATTGTTTCTCGCCACCGTTATCAACTATGTCGACCGCCAGACCCTCTCCATCCTGAGCACCACGCTTCGGAAGGAGTTGAATCTGACGGATGCGGACTATGCCAATGCCGTCTCCGCGTTTCTTTTTTCTTATTTGATTATGTACACGGTCAGCGGCCGGCTGATCGACCGAATTGGGGTTCGTTTGGGAGTGAGCCTCTGTGTGGCCTGGTGGTCGATAGCGGCAGCCCTGACCGGATTAGCACGCGGAGCGACCAGCTTGATTGCTTTCCGGTTTCTGCTGGGGGTGGGTGAGCCGGGAATTTTCCCCGCGGGAGTGAAAGCCTGTGGTGAATGGTTCCCCAAAGATCGTCGCGCCCTCGCCACGGGGATTTTTTCGTCGGGCAGCGCAGTGGGCGCTATCATCGCGNNGATGGCGCGTAGCCTTTGTCGTTCCGGGAATTTTGGGACTGCTGTGGTTGCCGCTGTGGTGGGCTGTTTACCGGCATCCGAAGAAGCACCCGGCCGTGACGCCGGCAGATTTGGCTCAGCTCGATGCGGGCGAAGCGGATGGTCCGAGCGCGCCGTGGAGAGAGGTCTTGAAGAAGCGAGCGGTTTGGGGACTGGTGCTCTCCCGCATCGCCAGCGATCCGGTGTGGTACTTCTATTTGTTTTGGTTGCCCGATTACTTTCAACGCATCCGCCACCTGAGTTTGGCGGAAATCGGATTGTACGGGTGGATCCCTTTTTTGTTCGCGGACTTGGGGTGTGTTTTTGGGGGAATGGCTTCGGATNNGGACGGCGGCTCGCGCACGCTTTGCGGTTCTCTGCACCGTCGCCTTACTGGCGCCGTGTGGCGCGCTTGTGGGCGGCATGGAGAGTACCGCCGGAGCCATTGCCATGACCTGTATGATCACGTTCCTCTGCCAAGCGTGGTCGACCAACATCGCCACCCTTTCGGCTGATCTTACCTCGCGTCGGGAAACGGCGACGGTGATGGGAATGATGGGGACGGCAGGCAGCGCGGGCGGATTGGTTTTTGCACAACTGCTCGGCTTCATCATTGCGACCTTTGGCTATGGTTCCGCCTTTGGGGTGGCTGCCGTTCTGCATCCGATCGCTCTCATCGTGCTCTTCTGTTTCCTGCGACCCACTCTCGCGCGAGTCCGCGTAGCCTGACTTTTCATGTCTGAACCTTCCTCTGCTCGTGAATCGAGTCTTCAATCGGTGGTAATTGTCGGGTGTGGCGGCTTTGCCCGCAACTACCTGCCAGTATATCGCCAGCAATCGCATCTTCGCGTCCTGGCCTGTATCGATGCCGATATCGAGGCAGCGCGCCAGATGGCCCAGCTCCTCGGCGCCCCGCATGCGTNNAGCCCGCCGATTACGCGGTCGTGAGCACGCCTAATTATCTGCACAAGGAGCAAGCTTCGGCTCTTCTGTGTAGCGGTAAGCATGTACTGCTGCAAAAGCCCATGGCGCGAGATTTGGCAGAGGCCCGCGAGTTAATGGCCGTGCAGGCTGCCATGCCCGGAAGGCAACTCGGCCTTTACATGTCGATGCTCGATTTTGGTCTGTGGTGGGAGGTGCGTGAGGCGTTGCGTCAAACACGACCCTTGGGCGAAGTGGCGCAGGTGAGCATGCGGCTGGGGCATACGGGCGGCCTGCTCTGGAACCGGCAGCCGGCGAATCTCTGGCGCTTTTCCCGCGAGAAGACGGGAGGCGGTTCGTTCATCATGCTGGGCGTGCATTACCTCCACTTTGTGCGCTGGATGCTGGGACTACGCATCACCCGAGTCCTTGCGCAGACGGCCAATCTTCATTGTCAGCGTGTTGAAGGCGAAGACATCTGCCAACTGCAGGGCGAACTTGAAAACGGGGCGATGATCCAGCTCAGCACCGCGTGGAATTCCCAGGGAGAGCACTTCTCGATTTACGGGACAGAAGGATCGCTGGTTTATCTCGATAACGAATTGCTCCGCCTCCACGGCGTTCATCCCTGGAAAACCCAGTATTTTGATTATCAAACGACCGGAAAATGGCAGACCTTCGCGGGGGTCCTTCCTCCGCGACTCGATGATCCCGCGAATGCCCGCAACCAACACGTCGCCTTTGCGGCGGCGTTGCGTGAGGGACTGGCTCCGGCGGTAACGTCGCGCGATGGACTTTGGGATCACCAGGTGACGGATGCGGTTTACCGAAGCGCCCAGACGGGAACGTGGGCAACGATTTCCTATGAATGAGCCACGTACCGTTGTTGTCACAGGAGGAACGCGCGGACTAGGCGCGGCGATTTCTCAGGCTTTTCTCAAACGAGGAGACACTCTTTGGGTTCTCGCTCGGCAGAGTCCGTCTGCCACGGAGACGTCACCGCAGATTCACTACGTGGCCGCCGATGTGAAGGATCGTGGACAGCTCGATGCTGCGGTGGCCACGATTCGCGGAAGCTCAGGCCCAATTGATGTCTGGATCAACAATGCAGGCTTTGGAAAACCCGTGCCCTTTCATGACGCGGACAATGCCCTCTGGGACGAAATGTTCGCGACCAACTTTTGGGGCGTGGTGCATGGAAGTCGCGCCGCTCTGGGAGCACTTCGTCGCCCCGGTGGGTGCATTATCAACATCGCCTCTGTGGCGGGTTTGATGGCGCCACGAGGGCACTCTGCGTCNNCGTTAACAAGGTCCCTAGCCGTCGAGTGTGCTGAGAGCGGCGTCCGCGTAAACGCGATCGCGCCCGGACCCTTGAATACCGAAGGTTTCCGAGCTGCTGGAGGAAATCCGGAGAAACGTGCGCAGACGATTCCAACTCGGAAGATGATAGATCCTGCCGAGGTCGCTGCCGCGTGCGTTTTTCTCGCAGAGCCCAATCCCTCGCTGACAGGGCAAACTCTGGTGATCGACGGCGGGTCGCAGGCGATCGGTTGTTACGCCTAAAAAGAGCGTTCATCTGTCTCTGTACCTCGCTGGTCATTTTAGCCCCGTCTCCCGCTTGGAGTACCGCCTTCAGGCGGCCCTTCCTGCGTAGGTGGACCCAACACGTGAGAGGCCCCAGAATGAATTTCATTCGCGCTCGCTTGCGTCCGGAAGGAGCTTGCGGAGTCACCGGAGTCGAGTGTTCGCTCTCTGCATGAGCCTTTCCCCTCGTTTCAAAAAGATTCAGAAGTTGGAAATGGAAATCTACACCCTCTCGACGAAACTCGCCGAGCTGAGGAAAGCGTCGGAAGGTGAGAGCGTCCGCGACTACGAATTCCAGGATTTGACCGGTCGGCCCAAGCTGTCTCAGCTGTTCGGGGATCGCTCGGTGCTTTTCGCCATTCACAATATGGGAGCGGGATGCCGTTCCTGTACGCTCTGGGCGGATGGACTTAATGGGTTTCTGCCCCACCTCGAGGATAAGTATGCGGTGGTGCTCCTGTCCAAAGACACCCCCGACGCGCAACGCCGCATGGCGAACGATCGTGGTTGGCGATTCCGCACGGCCTCGCACGGAGGCGGAGACTACATCCGCGAGCAAACCGTGATGGCAGGTGAAGACAACGCGCCTGGGCTCGTCTGTTATATCAAGGAAAAGAAAGGCCGCATTGTTCGTAAGAACGCGACCGCGTTTGGCCCAGGAGATCAATTTTGCTCACTCTGGCCGATCCTCTCGATGGCCGGAGTGGGAACGTCTGATTGGATNNGCGCAGTACCACTACTGGAAACGCCCGAAAGAAATGGAAGACGGTGGCGAGGGAGTGGAGTGAGCGAGCGCCGTCCCGCGCTGGCAGTTCTTTCCCCGTATGGAGTCCCGTCTTTAGGCGGTCAGAGAACATCTCATCCGAAAAATCAGCCAAAATAGACGGCTTGCGGCTTCCGGGGTTCTTTCTATGCTTCTTTGTGTGAGCGTCACCGATATCCAGAAAATGACCACCAGTGAGCGATTGGCTGCGATGGAACAGCTTTGGGATGCACTCTGCCACGAGCCAACGGAACCCATTTCACCTGCTTGGCACGGAGCTGTTCTCACGGAGCGAAAAAAGATCATGAATTCGCCGGACGCGCAGTATTTTACGCTTGAGCAGCTTCGGCGGCAGTTCCGTTGATGCGGGTACGCGACGTTATCGTCCTGAGGGAGGCCGTGGAGGATTTGGAGGCTGGGCGCGATTTTTACGACCGACAAGAAACCGGAGTCGGCCGCTATTTTTTAGACTGTCTCCTTTCCGACCTTGAGTCCCTGCGACTTTACGCCGGTATCCATCCAGTCCATTTTGGGCTGCACCGTCTTTTGTCACGTCGATTCCCTTTTGCCATTTATTACGATGTGTCCGATGGTCTCGCACGGGTGACCGCCGTAATCGATATGCGACGTGATCCTGCTTGGACTCGACGAGAACTTGGTGAAAGAACCAAACCTTAAATAGGGTTGCCGCTATGGAAAGATAAAGCGTGGTTCGCTGCGAAGACCTACGGGTGAGGGTGGGCTGGCCACGATAGACCGTAGCTTCACCATGCTTTTTCGCCGAGTGACAATGGTCTGAGCCAGCCGCAAGAGCGTGACTCTCCGGGAAGCGACGGAGGTGTCGGGAGTCACTCAGATACTCGGTTCGAAATCAGGCGGTGTTCGTTTACGCCAGAGCAGCATGAGAAGAAATCCAATCAACGCACCGCCGATGTGTGCGAAGTGGGCGATGCCACCGCCAAAGAGCGAGAATCCGGTCAGGCCGGAAAAGAGGTCGAGAAGGAGAATCGCCGGAATGACGAACTTCGCGGCCACGGGTACCGGTATGAGGAAGAGCGAAAGCCTCGCGTTTGGGTAAAGCACGCCGAACGCCACCAAGATCCCGTAAATCGCTCCGGAAGCGCCGATCATGGGGGTCGCATATAACCGGTAGAGATCAATGACGGCGGCGCGTAAGGTGGGGTCGCTGCGTGGCCCTTCGTAGCGACCGGTGTTTAGCATGGTGTCGATAGCGGGCGCGGTAAGACCGAGCTCCGACAAGCGGGTTTGGGCCGATTGAAACTCGATCTCGGTGACACCGAGATGCGTTAAGGCGGCGCCGATACCGCAGAGAAAGTAGAAAAATAGAAACCGTCCGGTTCCCCATTGTCGTTCGAGCAACGGTCCAAACGACGCGAGCCCAAACATGTTGAAGAGCACGTGCGTGAGCCCGCCGTGCAAAAACATGTAGGTGACCACCTGCCAGACTGCAGCGTGCTCATTGCGCGGGAACCAGACAGCGAACGCCTCGATCATCCGCATGTTCCAGCTTGGTACGAGGGCGGTCAGGAGAAAGACCGCGCCATTCACTGCCAAAAGGCCGATCACTGCGGGTGAGAGCGTTCGCATCGGGCGACGTTTGGAATTCCGTCGCCGCATGCAATACGCAAAGGCGTTTGCTCTGCGGGGTCTACTGTGGAGGCGGAGATTCTGAACGAGCGTACTACCTTCCAGGCGGTGACTCTTTGGTCAACTGGCCGGAGGCGATTCGCCAGCCCGCGTTGTCTTTCGTCGTTACCAAGATCATGGCACGTTCCTGGGTCGGTATCGGGTTTCCTGCGGAATCGAGGAACTTCATTTTAAAAAAGATCACCGCGACATCGGGCTTGAGGAGCTGAACGGTGACGTTTCCCTCGAGCGCGATTCGGGTTCTTTTCGCCCACGAGGTATGCGCGATCATCAGGTCTTTGAGGATCGCATCCCTTCCTTCGTCGCGAACTTCTGCCACTGGCACCCATATCGCTTTCTCTGTGAACAGTCGTTCAAAACCAGCAGCCTCGTGGTTGTTCCAGGCGGTAATAAACTCCGACGCCACGCTTTCCGCCGTGGGGCTCTGCGCACGTGACTCTGTGACCACGAGCAAGCCCACGAGAATCAAAGCCACCTTGCGAGCGATTCGGATCAGCATTTCGCTAGTCTGTGACCGATCTTCTCGAAGGCAAGGTGGCGATCTCCGCTAAGGAAAAGGCTCCTCTTGTGTTCGCAGCGACGTAAAGCGTCGCGTTCCACAACCGTAGCAGGCTAGCCTTAGAACTTGAACGTCGCGCGTAGCTCGAGGGTACGTGGTGCGGCTATGCGGTAGAGCTGGTAGCCGGTGTCTGCGTAGTGGTCGAAAGCGGGATAATCTGAATACAGATCGGCTTGCTGCGCTTTGATCGGAATGAGTTTATCGTTCGTGAACGCGTTGCGGACGTTGAGCTGCAGCTTCATTAACACCTTCTTTGCGAAGAGTGGGCGCTCGTAGGAAACCCAGAAATCGAAGTCCGTTTGGGTGGGGCCGTAAATGGGCTTGGCGACGTCGGCAATGAGGGGTCCTGCAGGGTCCGCCGGGTTGGCTTTGCCGTAGTAACCGAGGAACGGGCGGTCTTGGAAACGGGCGCCTCCGCCAGCGCCCACTCGTTTTAGCCGTCCGCGGGAAAACGTGTAATTCGTCACGGCATTGACCCGCCATTCACGAATCTCGGGATTGGAAGCGCCGTTCCGTTCCTGGGCACTGATGAAGTTGGTGACCGCCCGATCTTCCCAGCCGGCGATGGTGCTGAGCAACCCAGTCCCGGTGGGGTCGAGGCGGAGAGCGGCGACGGACGGGTTGTCGAACCAGTTCTTCTTCACCCAAGCGACGGTCTCGGCCCAATGCGTGCCTTTGCCGCTCTCGGTGGCTTTCACCTGTGCCACATTCAGAGCCATGCGCCAGTTCTTGGTCACATTGTAGGTGGTCTCGAATTCAAATCCTTTCGAGACGGCTTCCTTGATATCGCGGCCGGTGAAGACGCCGATCGGTTCCGCATAGCCGTCTGCGTTGGGTGGTCCGATCACCACGCTTCCCGATGCGAGCACGGCGGGCGGCATGGTAAAGCCGGCCGCTTGGAGTTGGGCGAGCGTGTACATCTGATAGATGCTATTCGGAATCTGCGCCAAAACCGTGGTGATGGGCTGATCGATGTCGGCATCCGCCAGATTCTGCTGCGAGGTCTCGAACCAGTTGGCGCGGAAGAATAGTTTGTCATTCAGCAAGCTCACGCTGAATCCCATTTCCTGAGTATCGCCGACCGGTGCATCGTAAAAGTTGCCATCGATGCCGCGCACTCCCGAGAGGCCCTGGAAGTTCTCCGACCAAGCGTAGTGGAGGTCGACCTCGGTCCCACCCGGAAGGCGCTTTCCGATCAACTTGTTGAGGCGGACAACTCCGCCGTAGGTGAGGGTACTTTTGGTGGTCGCTACGGATGGGTTCCCTGTATCGAGCCTGGCCGAATCCATAATAAGGGTTTGATCCAGCCGGCGAGCGAAGGCCGTATTCAGGTCGTATCGCTTCACTCGGTCCTGGCGCCAACCGACCGTAGAAACGAAGGTGCCATCCCACCAGTAGCTCTGCAGAACCGCCGCGAGGGTGCCGAGGGTATCGCGTCGCAGACTTGCGCCCGTGGCCAAGCGTTCGTGCGGGGTATTGGCGACATTGTGCACCCGCACGGAGGCAGTTCGAATTTCCCGCGTCGCGGTATCAATGTAGTTGATACTCACTTGGTCAGGGAAACTGAAATTACCTTTGTATCCGTTGAGATTCAGGCCGGAAGCCGTCGTGCGGCCGGCGACCGAATCGCCGATGTAGAACACGTTGCCGAGCGCGGCGTTGGAGTTGGCGCGCGCCTGCGCATCCGTGAAGCCGAGCGCGCGGAGTTCGTCATAGTCGAGGAAAGCCCCGATGCCGGTGAGGCTTCGAAAATCTTCCTGATAGTCAGACGCCAGGAGGGTCAGATTGTGTTGGCCGAGGAGCTTGGCGAAAAATCCGTCGGAGTGATCGGTGAAATTATGGCGTAAGAATCCCGTCGCCCGCACCGTCTCGTTTTTGTTGAAGCGATCCGTGAAATTGCCGCGCGAGCCAATGAGCGGACGTAGATAATTGGGATTGGCCGCTTGTCCCGAGCTGGGGTTTCCGGGGATGACGTAGGCAAGGTCACCGGCGCTGAGATCGAGCTTGAGGGCGTTGCCGCGGATACCGTCGAGCGCGTCGAAATAGCCATTGTCATACGTCTGCTGATCAAAACCGATTTCAATGCCACCGTTCCCTTTGAGGAACTCTTGGCGCAGCGAGGCGTTGAAGGCTTCGCTGCGTCCAAACTGGGAGGACGCGAGGCCATCGATGTTATTGTTGAAGAAATCGAATACGGTCGGGTCGACGATACCCAGGGCAAAGGCGTTTACGCCGCGCGGGTTGCCGAAGACGTTGATTAAAAACTCACGTCCGTTCTGCAGCGCCATGCGCACGAAGTTGAAGCTCTCCGCGCGAGCAGGATTGAGGGCGGCAGGATTGACTCCGCCGGCAACCGTGCCACCGCGAACGGTCATGTTGGTGCCGCTCGAGTGAGGTCCGTCGAAGATGCGCAAGGTGGAAAGACCGCTGTCGATGCCGACGTAAGCACTGCCTGCAGGCAGGTCGCGCGCATCCGTATTCCTCGGTATCGACACCATCCCCGTGGTGAAATAATGCGTGAAGTAGTCGCGGGGCGGATCCTGACGTGGGAGGGTCGAGTCGATCCATCCCTTCTCGAAACTCGCCGAAAGGGTGGTGGTCTTGAATGGCCGGAAGGTCACGGCGGCAAAGTAGCGGCGATCGTCCCGGAACGCCGGATCCTGCTTGTACTTGGTTTCGTCGTTCAGCCCGATCAGGCGAAAGGCCAGCTTGTCGTTCACGAGCACGCGATTGATGTCCAGCACGGACCGGAAGCTGCCGTGATCATCCACGCGCAACTCGACCGTGTTGGCATTTTTCCAGGTCGCCTCGACGACATTGTAATTGATAATGCCCGCTGGGGAGCCGAGTCCGAAGAGGACGCTGTTGGCGCCGCGGTTCACTTCAACTCGGTTGATGTTGTAACTGTCGAAAGGGATAATCGACGCGTACAAGTTGCGTGAGATGGTCGCGCCGGCGAGACCTCGAATACGCGTGGGAGGGTTTTGGCTGCGAATGTTGGTGTCACTCGAGAACACCGCGGTCGAGCCGGTGGCGTCGGAGAAATTTCCACCGGCGCCTCCTGCCACTTCGCTGCTCGTCGTGTACTGCAGCAGTTCGGTGACATCCGTGGCGCCAGTATCTTCGAGAAACTCCTGGGTGATTGCTTGAATGGAGGTACCCAAGTCACGTAGTGAGGAGTTGATACGTGTCCCCGAGAGTGTGCTGGTGGCTCGGTATCCTGTATCTTTTTCAGAGGTGACTGTAAATGGGCTCAGTACGATGGGGTCGCGATCGGGCGGCTCTGACTCCGGTGTGGACCTGGTCTGTCCAGACAAGTGAGGAGCGATTGCCAGCGCGAGGAGCGCGCGGAAGGCGTTTTTTTTGGTGGGTGTCATGGAAGAGGAAGGCGGGCCCGCAGGCACGGCAGCCTTACTCTTCTCGTCTCGCGTGGGAGTCGCACGGCGGCTGACCACGAAGACTCCGCTGACGGGGTCTCGGGTTGCTTCCAGGGCGGTGTCAGCGAGCATGCGCGCAAGGGCGTCCGCGGGCGTGAACTCGCCCTGGACCGCGCGCGTACGTTCGCCACGAACCTTGTCCGTCACGAACATCAATTGCCGCCCGGCGGCAGCCGCGAAGCGGTTCAGCATCGCGGCGGCATCACCGGCAGGGAGATCGAAACGGCGCGTCTCCTCCGCGGCAGGATTGGCCGCAGCGCAAGTCGCCGCGGGTACCGAGCAAAAGGTACCAACAGCGAGCGGAACAAGGGTAGTGCGCAGCATGAGTAGGGTTACCCCTGCAACGCATCGGAGGAGCCAAGCGTTTATCATCGCGGCGAAAATATTTCGCCAGCGCCCGCGGACCCCCGACTTCACCGGCGCAACGACAGGCTCACGATCCCCTCTTGCGAGCGATCGGCTACCACGTCGCCCTCCTGCTCCAACAGGTGCACCAGTGCCCCAATGCGATCCAGTGAAAACGTGCCGCCGATCCGGCGCGCGGCGAGACGCGGGTCGGTGATCGCAAGTTGGACGGCGTTGTGACGATTGAAGCGCTCGACGACGTCACGAAGTGGTACGCCCGCAAAGGTCGCGGCTCCCCCATGCCACGCAAGCGCGTCCTGGAGGGCGTTTGCGTTGATCGGCTCTGCTGATTGTAGGTGGCCTGACTCTGCACGGATGCGTTCGCCTGCGGAGAGCAGCGACGCGGAAGTGGCTGGCGACGCAGCACGTGAACCGACAAACGAGTTCGACTCGCGCGGATTGGCCGTAGTGTCTGGGCGGATATCCACCCGGCCCTCGTGGACGATGACCTCGACGGAGGAGCCGCTGGTGCGGACGTCAAAGGCGGTGCCCACTGCGCGAATGATAAGACCTCCTGCTCGAACCACGAAGGGTCGTTCAGGATCCGGTGCGACCGCGAAGTGGGCTTCACCTTTTTCCAGGGACACCGTGCGCTCGTGCGCGGAGAGTTGCACGTGGAGATCGGAGGCGGTGTTCAGGTGCAGGACTGAGCCGTCTTCGAGCGCGAGGTGGCGACGAACCGTGTGGCTATCGGTGACGAAATGTTGCGCCTGCGCGGTCTCGGCAATGGCGGAAGGACGTTTGCCCGGGATGAGCAATGCCACGGCGGCGGCGGCGGCGATTCCTGCGATCCAGAGCGAGGTCTGGCGAACGCGCGACCGCGGGAATGGCACGACCAATCCGGGCTCGCTGGTTTTGTCAGGGGTGGCGGTGGACCGTGCAAACCGATCTTTTACTGAGGGTCCGGCGGCGGGCAGTGCATGGAGTAATTGCAGACCGGCTTCAGCACGAATGACCGCCTTGCGGTGACGTGGGTCCGACGCACACCAAGCGGCAAACTCGGCCGCGCGACCCGGGGTGAAACCCTCGTCGCGCTCTAGTAACCAGTGCAGCGCAGCGTCCTGGATCGCGGTGGTGGAGGGAGGATGGGGCTCGCGAGCGCTCATGGTTTGCGTGCGGTGGCGCGCGTGTCGATCAGACCTTCGCGTTCGAAATGCTGGATACAGGCTTGAACGCCTTTGAAAAGCTGGACTCGCACGGTCTCAGGAGTGATCCCGAGTCGCGAGGCGATGTCACGGGTATCGAGACCATCTACGTAGCGGAGCCGCATGACCTCACGACAGCGACCAGGCAGGCAGAGAATAGCGTCAGCTGCAGCAGCAAGGCGTTGTTCTTGATCGCATTGTTCCGGGATGGCTGCGGCGGGGTCGAGGGCAGGCACCTGCTCATCAGCGGGCAAAGGCTCCGCGGGTTTGGCACGGCGGCGGCGAAGCCAGTCGATCGCGGCGTTACGGACGGTAGCGAAAAGGTAGGCCTTGCCGATCGCGTGCCGACCCCGTTCCCGGGCGCGGAGGGTGCGCACGAAGGAATCTTGGATCAGGTCGTCGTGATCAGGGACGTCAGGAAACCGCCGCAGCAAATAGGCTCGCAGGGCGGGTTCGTGGGGTTGCACGTCGTTGGCAAACCATTCGCGTTGCTCAGGGGAAGACATCGCTTGGGTAGGTCTGGGATGAGCCGTGCGTTGGGAGCTGTCGAGCCCACATTGGGTCGTTATCGAATCTCGGCGAAAACGAACTTTTTTCGTAAACGTTTTTGCGTCGCCTGCGTTTAAAGCGAGAACCAGGGCTCGCGAGCGCTGACGTATCCGCTGGCAGAAAAGCTGGCAGAAAAGCTGAAAGCGGAAAGCTGAGAGCTGAAATTTGGAGGGTTTTTTATTTCAGCTTTCCGCTTTCAGTTTTCCGCTTTCCCAATGCGGGCGATAACCGTTATCCCGGCATGGTTTGGCACGAGGGCAAGGTTTGGGTCACTTACTCCCCTTCGCACGAAGGCAAAACCAGCATCGACTTCACGCAGCTAGCGCTCCCAGCCCACCCGAAGTTCGGCAGAAGTCGATTTGTTGGCGAAAGGCGCCAGGGGTCGCTCGCGCGAAGAGGCAATCTTTGACTCGGGCCAAGGGAGCTGCTCTCCTCTGACCATTCGCCACCGACCATGACCGCGAAAGCTATCCTCGATGAACTCCGGCCGCTTGGAACGGAGAGTTACAAGAAAGTCATGCTGAATCACGGTGTTCCAGAGCCGTTTTTTGGGGTAAAAATCGAGGAGTTGAAAAAAATTCAGAAGCGGATCAAGCGGGACTATCAGCTGGCGCTTGATCTGTACGAGACGGGTAATTACGACGCGCAATACCTTGCTGGCCTGATTGCCGACGACGCGAAGATGACCAAACGCGATTTGCACCGATGGGCTGAGAGGGCGTGTGGACCGCTCTCGAGCAGCATCGTGCCGTGGGTTGCAGCCGGAAGCCCGCATGCTCGCGAGGTCGCGTTGGAGTGGATCGAGTCGGCAAAGGATCTTATCGCGGCGGCCGGCTGGGGGACGTTGAGCAGTATGGTCGCACTTAAAGCTGATGCCGACCNNGTCGAGGCGCTGACCACGCTGGCCCGACAAACCGGCGAGAAGATCGGTCCCGTAACGGTCGATATGGGCAACACCGCTTGCACCGTTCCCTTTGCACCGACCAACATCGACAAGATTGCTGCGCGCGGCGCGATTGGGAAGAAACGCAAAACGGTGAAGTGTTGAGCCTCGCTCCAGCGTAAATGCTCGTCAGCAGTTTCCTTGGTTGGAGAAGTGGTGCTGCTCCCTCACGGCTCCTCCTGCTGCGTTAGCGCTATCTATGGGCAGTGCCCCTGAAAAGGGGTCAAGCCGAACT
>DKKJ01000327.1 GCA_002455175.1 Opitutaceae bacterium UBA6669 | reverse complement strand
CGATTGACTGGTTGTTGCGTGAGGGGCGGGCGGTCCTGACCAAGGCTGGTTTCACGGACGACGAATGGCAGCAGTTGACGACGCGAAACCCAGCCTTGGCCTATGCGATCAGTGTAAAACACGTGACGTCCGCCAGCGAGTCGCCCCGCCGCATGAAGTCCCGCTTTTAAGCGGTCCGAAATTCCGTTTCCGAGTTGGGAGTCCGTGCTTCAGCCCGTCCGAAAACTCTGCCAAAATCGAACGCCGCCTGAAGGCAGTATTCCGTGCGTGGGGGAGGGTGAGGGTAATTCATCACTCGTGTATCTAAAAGGGCACGACGAAGCGTCTGTTTCAGAACATCGTCACTTCTAAAAAATGCGTCGGAGGGCCACGGTCTTTCGTGGCNNTGCATCACGCGATCCCCGGACGCAAGAGACCGCATCCCTCCCAAAGCCCTTTCATCATTCTGAATTTTGTTGAGCGCCTAGGTTCTCAGACAACCTCCGAGGCATGCCTCTCCCGTGACGGAGTATCTTGTTTCAGCTCAGACAGACTGAGCCCGAACTCCAAACGGTTTTGGCATTTGCATAGCAGTTCATCCCGGAGTGGAGCGACTCGCTTCTGAAGAGTCCCCCTACGAAGGCGCAAACAATGCCTCTCCGCGCTCACGGTTGGCTTCCACCGTCTGTAATGGTCAGCGCCGCGGCATCGAGCACACGCCGGAGGTTTCCGTGGGTGAGGACCAGGCGACGTGAGTTGAGCTCGGCGTTGAGGTAGGGGCTTTCAAACAGCTTCCAGGTCTTATAATCGACTTTGCGTCCGTCGACGACCGGAGTCTTTCCGTAACTTAGCGACAGCACTTTGCCCCGAAGGGTGGTGAATTTCACCGAGGGCCGGGGCTCGAGTCGAATTTCCAAAGGCAACGCGCGGATGGCGTCCTGAAATGAGGNNTGATGAGCAGTTTTCCGCCGAGGTCACGGCGTTCCTTGGCCCAGCCGCTGTTGTAGTGGAGGTAGGGGATCCATCGATACGGAGCAAGCGGCCGGTAGGCGAGGTATGTGTTGCCGCCGCGGGCGAAGATCCAGCCAGAAGCATCTTCGGTCAGGTCGCGGAGGTCCTTGGAAAAGAATCCGTTGATCTGCGGAAAACGTTCTCCAGCCGGGATGTCGTAAAGTGCAACCACGGTATCGAGATCCTGAAAGACCTGCTCGTAGGGCGAGCAGCCCATCACTTTGTCGGATGAATTGTACGAGGGCTTCCCTTCACGGGTGACGCCCTCGACCCACGGCTCCGGAAAGGTGGCGAAGTAGGTTTGGAGCGCGCGCGGCGAAGCGTGAGGATGAAGGGAAAACATCGTGGGGTGTTTGCCGCGGGGATCAGCCTCCCGCCAGGTTACATCCCAGACGTGGGCCTGAATCGGGTCGGAAAGTCCCCCTTGATACGAACCCACGGCATAATCTTTGCGCATGTAGCTGGTCTTGTAGATCGGTGCCCATTCGACCTCGCTGTATCTCCAGCGGCGCCGCGTCCGCTTGTGGTCGAGCTGGACATAATCCTCTCCACGATCGACCGCGGTGCGGTAAATCACTTCCGGCACCTCATAAGCTGCGCCCGCAAACGCGAAATACACTCCCCAGATGGAGTAAGCAGGCGGGGGCGGCGTATTCCCAAACGCGACCCAGCTGAAGTAGGTTGCCATCGCATTCCACCGCTCGATGACCGAGCCTTCGTCGGTCCGCGCGTTCGGTCCGCGCAACACGCCATTGAGTGTGGTCGAGGCGAGCTCGGCGAGGATCCAGTCGAGCATGATATGCCCGCGCGTCCGCATCTCCGGATCGCGCGCCCACGCCTTCAGAAAAATCATTGGAATCAAATACTCGCCCACGTAGTGCGTCGGATTGAATTCGCCTTGGCCGACCGTGGTGGCGAGGTCCATCCAGTGGGTCAGATAGGCCTTGGCCTCTGCTCGATTCTCCGCCGAGGTGCGGCCGTTATACCATTGGTCGCCCGAGTCATCTGGATACAACTCGCTCATCAGGTAGAGCGAAACATAGTACATGACGAAGTGGTTCTCGGTATCACCACGCCCTTGCCGCGAGGTTCGCCAGGCGTCGCGGATCGAGGCCCTCGCTTCGGGCGTGAGGAGGTCGCGACCCGTATAGGCAAGGCACACGGTGGGAAACATCCAGAACGGTCCTGAGCGTTNNGGGCTTCTTCATGAGCTCGATGACGCGCTGGGAGCAGCCCTCCACATCCTGACGCCGGATAAGTCGCGCTATCACCTCCGCGATATCAAAGTCAGCGGGATCGTCCGTACGGTACTTGGTGTCTCCCCCCACCCAATCAATGACTTCATCGAGTCGTGCGAGGTAAGCCTTGCGGCGTTCAGCGGCATCTTCAACCACGGTGAGCGAAGGCATCCCACCAGAGAACGACGGTTGCGCTGGGAGCGGGGCCATCGCGCCCAGCAGGAGCCACCCGACAACGGCGATTCGTTTCATGAGACAACCCAGGGTCATGGCGCCTTGTTTCACGGGAACGCTGAGAGTAAATGGCTGGGAAGAAAAAGAGTAGCTCATTTG
>DKKJ01000367.1:8636-11695 GCA_002455175.1 Opitutaceae bacterium UBA6669 | reverse complement strand
TTTCATGTCAGGCACACGAGTCCGGGCTTCAGCCCGTCCGAAAAACCCGTCTGACTTCGATCTCCGCCTAAATGCGGTACTCCGTGCGTAGGAGGTCTCAACCTACAACCTACGAACACCAAACCAGACCCGACGGAGCGGGTCCCTCCAATAGGAGCTAAAGCGTGAATTCCAGACGTGGAGGTTGCTCAGTTCTCCGATGGTTCCGACCGGAACCCCGGCCGACTTTCGTTACCAAACACTTGGCGATCCCGCATCGTTGGCTAGGATCTCCGCAATCACCTTTCGCCATGTCTTGTTTTATCGCTCCCACCCTCGCTCTGCTCGCCGCTACCTCTGCCTTCGCGGCCGCGGTCGTCCCAAAGCTCCCGCCCCGTCTCGCAGCGCCCACCGACACGGCCCAATTCCGTCGTTTTGTCCTCGAAAACGGGCTTCGCGTCCTTCTCGTCTCTGATGCGAAGTTCAACAAATCGGGCGCATCCCTGGTGGTAAATGTGGGTCAGATCGATGACCCCCTCGATCGCGAGGGTCTCGCCCACTTCCTCGAACATATGCTGTTCCTGGGCACGGAAAAATACCCCGATGTCTCGGAATACGGCAACTACATGCGTCAGAATGGCGGATACAATAACGCCTACACCGCTAGCGATATCACAAATGACCAATTTGAGGTGAGCCACGCTGCCTTCGCCGGTGGACTTGATCGGTTCGCACAGTTCTTCATCGCGCCTAAATTCAACCCGGAGTTCACCGGTCGAGAGATCAACGCCGTCCACAACGAGGCAATGCGCCACGTCCAGAATGACCAGCGTCGCGTCATCGGTGTCTCTCGCGAACTCTACGCGCCTGGCAGCGGCGAGAGCAAATTTTCCACCGGCAATAAAGAAACGCTCGCCGGAACTACGCCTGCAAAGGTCCGCGAATTCTACGAAGCCCACTACAGCGCGGATCGCATGGCCCTGTGTCTGGTCGGCAAAGCCTCGCTCGACGAACTGGAAAAACACGCGCGTGAACTCTTTAGTCCCATTCCTCGTCGCACCATACCCGCTGTCGTACGTGAGGCGAAATTCCTTCCGCGCAAGGCCGCTCTGCGCCTCGCTCAAGTCGAACCGGTAAAAGAGCTCCGCCAGCTCCAGCTCGAGTTTGTCGTCCCGGCAACGCGTCCCGATTTCGCCAGCAAACCCGATGAACTCGTCACTCAGCTGATTTCCTACCCAGGTCCCGGCGGGCTCTTCGACTACCTCAAGCGTGAGGGGCTCAGCAACGGCTTGGGCGGCGGCGTCTGGGAACGCACCGGTGACTACGGTTCATTCCTGCTCACCGTGACACTCACTCCGAATGGCCAGACTGAACATGCTCGGGTGCTCGCTGCCACCATGGCCTATCTTTCCCATCTCCGAGCCTCGCCTTTCCCTAGCGATTTCTATCGCGATCGTGCGCGCATCGCCGCGCTCAACGAGACCTACAACGACCGCGGTGAAGGCGCGGCCCTCGCCACGAAGCTCGCCAACCAAGCCCTCTTCTACCCGCTTGAGATCGCCGAACGCGCCACAGATGCCTGGGGTGCTCCCGATGAAGCTGCTTACCGTCGCCTCCTGGATACGCTCACGCCCGACAACATGCTCGTCTCCCTCGTAGCCAAGGGGGTCCCAACCAACAAAAACGAGCGCATTTACAACACTGCCTATTCCTACACCGAAGATGCCGGTCCCGCCTACGCAGCCCTCATTCAGCCCCCGAAAATCGCCTTTGCCCTCCCAGGCGCCAACCGCTTCATGCCGGGCGAAACCGCGCTCCTCCCCGAACGTCCACAACCCCTCATAAGCGAACCTGGGGTGCAACTCTACTACGCCGGCGACACCGAATTTCAACGTCCCCAGACTGCGCTGATCTACCGGTTCGTCCCTGTCCGAAAAATCGGCAATCTCGAGTCCGCCGCACTGCTCCGCCTTTACGGTGCCTGCTTGAGCGACGCCCTCGGAGCCGCCGCTGGAGATGCCTCGCTTGCTGGCCTGGAGTTTGCCACCGAAACCACGTTGGAAAACCTGCGGTTCTCCATCTCAGGCTTTGGCGACGCCCCCATCCGTTACGCGACCCATGTCGCCGAACAGCTCCGCACGTTCACCCTCACGCCTGCCCGCTTCGACGCGGTGAAAGAGTCCGTCCTCCGCAGCCTTCGCAGCTACGCCGAAACAGAAGCCTACCTCCTCGCCCGCGACCGACGTGACGCCTTTGTCCGCGAATTCCAATTTCTTCCCGACGAATTCATCCCGCAGATCACCCACGCGACGTTCGCCGATGTCCAGAGCTTTGCTCAAAAATTCTTCGCCGCCGGCAAGATCGAAGCGGTCATCCACGGCCACCTTTCACCCGATGACGCCGTTGCCGCTATCCGCGATATATCTTCCAAAATCGGCGCGAAGCCTGCACCGGAGAACGAGCTGCTCCGCCGCCGTCACCTCCGCATCGCTCCAAAAGAGGACATCATCGACACCGGTCTTGTTGCCGGTACGAATTCGGCATTCCTCCGCGATTACCTGCTACCCGACGATTCTCCGGTCACACGCGCCGCCGCCGTCGTCCTTGCTCCATTTATGGGCGAACCGTTCTACACTGAACTGCGCACCAAGCAGCAGCTCGGCTACATTGTAGGCTCCAACGCCAGCGTCTCGATCCTGCAACGCTCCTTGGCGTTCGTTATCCAATCCAGCGGTTACGCGCCTGACGAACTATGCTCGCGCGCCGAGACGTTCATCGCGACGCTCCCCGCCACCCTGGCGTCACTCGACACCCAGCAGTGGGCAACGCTCATCGCCGGGGCCCGCTCCAATCTCGAGGACAAGCCCAAGAGCATTGCCAGTAAGGCTGAACACTTTTTCGTCAGCGCCTTCACCTTTGACGGCGAGTGGGATCGCCGCGAAGCCGTATTAAAAGCGCTGGATACACTCACCCAAGAAAAGGCTGTCGCCCTGCTGAACGCGACACTCGGAACGGAAACCGCCCGTCGCCGCACCGTCCTTCTCCACAGCAAAGACCATCCTCCCACGACCGAAATCACC
>DKKJ01000367.1:4768-8566 GCA_002455175.1 Opitutaceae bacterium UBA6669 | reverse complement strand
CCGATCCTCGGCACAGAATATCTACTACAGACTGTTTACTCCCCCAAGGCAGTACTCCCTACACACTTTCGACTTCATCCAAAACCGTCCCGACGAAGCGCCTCCTCCAAATAGTTTGAGTCATGATACCTGTTTTTGTCCGGTGGAGGGACTCGCTCCGNNGCACCTGCACGTCGCGCCACCACGCCACCTTTCCTTCTCCAACCTCGACCCAGACCCGACGGAGCGCTGCCTTCGACTGAACGGATAGTCCACCCTCACCATCCGGGCACGACGAAACGTGTCCGCCCAGGATCTGAGCTCACACCACACGCCCGCCCGTTCTATTTTTTCTTAGGCTTTTGTGCGGGCCGTGCCTTGGTCTTGGACCGGACTTTCTTCGGAGAGTCGTCATCGCCTTTCACCGCGGCTTTGATTTTTGCGACGTCGATTTTTCCCATTTCCATCATCGCCGCGAACGCGCGCTGGGCGACCTCGCCACCCTTAGCCATCGCATTTGTCAACACGCGTGGGGTGATCTGCCAAGAGAGACCCCAGCGATCTCTGCACCAACCACAGGCGCTTTCTTCCCCACCGTTTTTCACGATCGCATTCCAGAGCCGATCCGTTTCCTCCTGTGTATCGGTCGCAATCTGAAAAGAGAAAGCCTCGCTGTGTTTGAACGCCTTGCCGCCATTCAGACCAATACACGGAATGCCACAGACCGTGAACTCTACCGTAAGGATGTCGCCGGCTTTGCCCGACGGGTAATCACCCGGAGCTTTGTGCACGGCCCCCACTTTGCTGTTGGGAAACGTCGCAGCATAAAAGCGAGCCGCCTCGAGGGCGTCCTTGTCATACCAGAGACAGAGGGTGTTTTTGGGAGTTTGTTTTTTCATGGGAAAGAGTGGGCCGCGATCGCGCGAGCCGAACAATGAGGTTTTTTATGATCGTAGGGTTCTGACGGCCAAAACGAGTGGATTCATACAGTCAACGAACCAACCCATGCAAAACGGACACACGCTCACACGATTTTCGCAAGTCCCTCATCCTCGGGTGATTCAACAATCCGGGCACGACAAAGCGTCCGGAGTTCGTCCACTGCGCCACATCACCACCCATTCCCCGCTCGGGCCTCTGTCCCCTCGCACGGAGTACCGCTTTTAAGCGGTCCAATTCTGTCTCTTCGAATCCTCGACCTCCGAGAATTTCCACCGACTATCATCCCCGCCTAGAAGGCAGTACTTCGTGCGGCAGGTCTTGAGATCAACTCCTCAACCTTAGCAATACCGACGGAGCGGGTCTCTCGCTGATCAGCGATCCACGTCAGCGCATCCATCCGACATCCAACCAGTTCTCAAGGAAGCATTGCTGCCGGGTGCGCATGAGGCTTAACTTTCTCTCACCCCATCATGTTCACAAGTTCGCCCCGGTATTTGTCCCTCACCCAACAGGTGGTGCATGCGCTGGAGACTGATATTCTACGTGGGCTCCATACGAAAGCACTGCCNNAGCGTGCGGCAGCTTGCGGCGCAAATGCAGGTGAGTCGTCGCACCATCAGCGCCGCCGTGGGCATTCTTCAACAGAAGAACCTCGTTCGTCCTACCCAGCGCCAGGGAATCGCGGTACTCAAACGTTCGGTGATCCGCAAAACCCACCAGACTCGGGGTAACATCGGTCTTCTCCTGCCTCAGCCGCTCGATGAACTTCATCCCTACTCAACGGTATTCTTTCACTCACTACGCGCACTGCTCTACCTCAATGGCTTCCACCTCGTCGTACATTCGGGGCCCAGCTTCTTTTCAAGTCGGCCGGCCTCCGCGTTGCAACGCCTGCTAACTCGGCATCCTTCTCATNNCCGTCCCTTTTGTCGACGTCGACTTCCAAGCCACAGCCCGGCATGCCGCCAATTTCCTCATCTCGCGGGGACACCGCCACATTGGTCTCGTCAATCCTCAGATTGGCAAGGCGGGCGACAGGCGAACCGAAGCGGGGTTCTGCGAAGCCGCCGCCTCCTACCCATCAACTGAAATACAGGTCAGTGTGTTTCATCACCATGGCTCTATGGCGAGTTTACGATCACTTGCTCCCCGATNNAGTAGCCAACCCTTATTTCTATATGGGTCTCTCGGGTATCCTCCAGGAAAAGGGAGTCTCCATCCCCGAAGACCTTTCGATCATGTGCCGGGATGACGACCATTGTCTTGGCTATATGCCGACCGAACCCACACGCTACGTCTGCAGGCCAGAGCAACGGGCTCGGGCGATCTTCGATACCGTGATGCACTCGCTTGGACCAAAAGGCCGTAAGACCGAAACCAAGTCTGTTTTGCTCTTTCCTGAACTGATCGAAGGAAAATCAGTCACACGGCGGAAGTAATCCGCGTTGCACTCGGACGAGGACCGGATCCTCACCCTCTGTCCTCATCATGGGGCCAGGGGATTTGGATGTGCGTTCGCTGAAGGACTCCTCAGTAACTATCGCCGGTGAATCCACGTGCCGTAAACCGGACCATCGCAACGTTACCTCCCCCTATGTTACAGCCCTTTAGCTTTTTCTCGGCTTCGTCTCGCTATACGCGTTGGCTTCAACGCATCGGACTTTTCGCGATTGCCTTTATTTCATCAGCGGGCTCGTACGGCCAGACCACTGATGATGGCTCTATCTCCGGTCGCGTTTTCAGTTCGCGCTCCGGCGGAAACCTGGAGCGTGTCCGCGTGACGGTGGAAGGCCGGCAAAACGAAACCTTCACGGATGCAGCCGGCCGATTTCAGCTTGGCAATGTCCCGGTGGGCCCCGCTCGTGTGAAGGTTTTCCGGACCGGCCTGATCGAACAGACGGTCACCGCACACGTGATCGCGGGCAAGGACGTCAGTATCGACATCGAGATGTCTGGGTACGACGCGGCCGGCAGAACGGATCCAGCGGTGGTCAATCTGGACCGATTTGAAGTCAAAACCTCCCGGGAGATGGACGGTGCTGCCATAGCCATCAATGAGCAGCGTTTCGCACCGAACATGAGAAACGTCATCAATGCAGGGGAATTCGGTCCGACTGACGAGGGCAACATTGGGGAACTTCTTCGATTCGTTCCCGGAGTCACCATTTTCACCTCCGTCGGCAACGCGTACTCAGCCTCCATCAACGGGGTGCCTGATGCCTATGTGCCCGTCACAGTTCGAGGCTTCAACCTGGCAAGTCCGCAAGAGGAAACGTCGCGCATGACGATGTTGCAGAACATGTCGACCAACAATCTTTCGCGGATTGAGGTCGTCTACTCGCCCACCCCGGAGTCGCCTGGCATGGCTTTGGCAGGTTCGGTGAACGTGGTGCCGCAAAGTTCATTCGAACGGTCCAAGCCATCTTTTACCAGCTCGGCGTTCATCATGATGCGGTCGGATGACCGTAGCTTTCATAAAACTCCAGGCCCAGGTAAAGATCCGTCGCGCAAGGTTCATCCAGGAATGAGTTTCTCCTACATCGCTCCGGTGAATGATCGCTTCGGTTTCACCCTGTCGGGAGGCACATCGACCCAATACCTGCGCGCGGAGTATCTGGGCACAACTTGGGTGGGCGTCGGGGCCGCCTCCAACGGTACTACCCTTCCCGATACTACGCCAGACCGCCCCTATCTTACGGGATACTCGAACAGTTCTTCGAATACTGAGACGAGTCGATATTCGCTGGGGGCCTCAATCGACTACAAGCTCAGCGCGCGCGACCGCATCTCTTTTTCACTTCAGTACGTACTACATACCGCGCAGTACAATGAGAAGGCGTTGGCCTTCGCTACAGGCGGCGTGCTTCCGGATTTCAC
>DKKJ01000367.1:2977-4735 GCA_002455175.1 Opitutaceae bacterium UBA6669 | reverse complement strand
AGGCCTGACGGTTTCCTTTGACGGCATCACCTATCTCCGGCCCTCCACGATCACCGTCACAGACGGAGCAACGGGTGCCCCGGTTGATCCGTACCGCCTAGACAACTACCTTATTTCGAGTGTTCGCAGCCATAGCCTGGATATCCAGGGCCGGAAAAACATGGTTCAGGACACGCAGCGTAGTGCCTACGCCAATCTCGGCCGGGAGTTCAGCTGGCGGGTACCCGTCGCGGTCAAGGCGGGNNGCCAAAGCACGTTGAACTTCGTCGGCGCCGACGGTCGCGCTACCACTACACCCGTTAATAGCGACGACTTCGCAGGGGTTGTGCTCGATCCGCTCAATTCACAACGCGCGCCCGGCTACGGCCTCCCGCCCATCCAATGGGTCAGCAACAGCCGTCTCTTCGATCTCTACAGGACGAACCCGACTTATTTCCGTCTCGACGAGGCGACGACCTACCGATCGAACGCGACAACTTCCAAATTTGCAGACGAGATTATCTCATCGGTGTATATCCGAGGCGACGTTCACTTCTTCGACCGTCGCCTCAAGATCGTCGGAGGCGTCCGGGCTGAACAGACCAACGTTAAAGCAGAAGGGCCATTGACCGACACCACACGCAACTACCAGCGCGACGCCAACGGCAAGGTTATCCTAGGAAGCAACGGAAGTCCTATCCCCATCACCACAGACCCGCTGGGTATCGCCAAGCTCACGGTCATCGAGCGTGGTCTGAAGATCAACAAGGAGTACCTGCGCTTATTCCCGAGTCTTAACAGCAGCTACACCTTTCGCGATAATTTGATCGTCAGAGGTGCCTACTATCATTCGGTGGGGCGTCCCAATTTCAACCAGTACGCAGGTGGCGTCACGCTGCCCGATACCGAAGCCGTCAATCCAGCGACGCAACGGATCACAGTAAATAACGCAGGTATCAAGGCCTGGAGTGCCAAAACCACCAAGGTGATGTTGGAGTACTATTTTGAGAAGGTCGGAGTGGTGTCGGTGAGCGCATTCCGTCGTAACTTTGAAAACTTTTTTGGCACCGCCGTTTTTCGCGCAACACCGGAGTTTCTATCGCTGTATGGATTGGATCCAAACATTTACGGCAACTACGATGTATCCACCCAATACAACGTGCCCACAGGTGTTCGGATGGAGGGCATCGACTTAAACTACAAACAATCCCTCACCATGCTGCCATACTGGGCACGCGGCGTACAGGTGTTCGCGAATGTCAGCGCATTGCGTGCAACCGGGCCGGAAACGGCGAACTTTGCCGGTTATGTCCCACGAACCTACAATGCAGGATTCACCCTTTCACGGCAGAAGTTCTCCTTGGGGGTCAATTCCAGCTACCGGGGTCGTAATCGATCGACCCTGGTAGCAACCGGACGCAGCATTGCACCCAACACCTTTCGCTGGGGAGCGCGCCAACTGTATCTAGGAGCTAGCGCCGAGTACGCCTTGTTCAAACGTGTCTCAGTCTACGCCGATTTCCACAATGACGTCATGCTGGATACAGAAATAGCCAACCCGCTGACACCCGAGCACGCACAGCTATCGGGCCGGCAAGAATATGGTGGGCTTTGGACGTTTGGCGTTAAGTCTTCATTCTGATCGGAACGCCTCTCCCCCGGACTTTTCACACTCATGATTTCTTCTTCTTTTCTCCGGCGAGCTGAACGCTGGTTTTTGGTGGTCGGTTTGTTGATGATCGTGGCTAGAAGCACTTCATCCGGAGCAGTCGACGTGAT
>DKKJ01000367.1:0-2911 GCA_002455175.1 Opitutaceae bacterium UBA6669 | reverse complement strand
GCGCTTTATGCGGAAAGTAACGATGCTGTTCGCTGGACACTGCCCAACCTAGGCCTCTTCGCGCATCCCTCCTTTCCCTCGGGCAACATCGTGCTCATGGATGAGTTCGGCGTGAATCACAATTTTACTCCTTTCATCGATACGAAGCCGGGCACTCCTGCTGCAGAAAAATACAAGGCCCTCGGCGGCCTGGCCTATCAGCCCAACGCCGAGCATCAAAAAGTTCGCAGTCGACGAGGCATCGGAGGTCTGAAGGCCTATGTATCCGCTGACGGTATCCGGTGGCGTCTGCTGCAAAAGGAGCCGGTGATTCCAGAATCATGGGGTAAGTATTTCGACTCCCAGAACTACGCTTTTTGGTCCGAAAGCGAGCAGGCTTACGTCTGTTACTTTCGCAGGTTTGTGAACGGCCTCCGAGGTATCGCCCGCACCACTTCGGTGGACTTCATCCACTGGACTCCGTTTGTAGAGATGAAGGGTAACCTTCCAGGCGAACACCTCTACACGCCCAACACCCAGCCTTATACGCGTGCACCTCACATCTATGTGGCAACCCCTACGCGATTCATGATCAAGCGAGGAGCCTCCACCGACATCATGTTCATGACTACCCGGGGAGGCGCCGAATACGATCGTACCTTTGCGGAGGCTTACCTACGGCCAGGCCTGGGAAAGGAGGCGTGGGCGAATCGCGCCAACTATGCGGCGATCGGTATCCATCAGACGAGCGAGAGCGAGCTGTCTCTCTTCCTTACTGGCGGTCGTCGCTACACCTTGCGGCTCGACGGATTCTCGTCACTTAACGCACCGCTCTCCGGTGGGGAAATGATCACCAAAGCGCTGCGATTCTCTGGTAACGAACTAGAGCTGAATCTTTCGACCAGCGCAGGGGGCTCGGTTCAGGTGGAAATTTTGGACGAGGCGGGTGTCCCTTTTCCTGGATTCAGCCTCTCTGACTGCCAAGCAATTTTTGGCGACGAGCTTGCCCACCTGGTGACGTGGAAAAAGGGATCGAGCGTCAAGGAACTGGCAGGTCGCGTCGCCCGGCTGCGTTTCGTGCTCTCCGACGCGGACATCTATTCCTTCCGCTTTCGCGAATAGACGACGATCGACCCTCTTATGAAAAAATTCTCAGCACCGTTCGATCTCACCGGGCGGGTATTCCTCATCGTAGGAGGAGCTCAGTTCCTTGGTCGGGACATGGCCACCGCGTTGAGTGAAGCCGGGGCAGAAGGGATCATCACTTCACGCGACCTGTCTCGTGCCGAGAAAACAGCTAAGGAAATATCTGAGCGTTCAGGTCGCACAGTGCGCGGATGGATGTTGGATGCGTGTGATGAAAGCGCCATCCAGTCCGTGCTCAAACGGGTAGAGCAAGAGTTTGGCCGTTTGGACATTCTGGTCAACAACGTCGGCGGCGGAGCTGGCTCAATGACTCAGAGCACTGCTTTGGAAACACGTTCGCTTGAGGCGTGGGAGTTGCTGCAACGCACCAATGTNNTTCGGCCGTGACCGGCGAGTGTACCCAAAAGAGATGGCAGCGCAGAGCATCGACTACGCAGCGGCTAAGGGTGCGGTCATCGCGATGACCCGCGACCTAGCGGCCCTATTTGGACCTTTCGGCGTGCGGGTAAATGTCATTTCACCGGGAGGATTCGAACGTGGGCAGCCTCCGGCATTCATCCAAGCGTACAGCGCAAAAGTCCCCTTGGGGCGCATGGGGCGCGATGGACATGATTTATGTGGTCCCGTCCTCTTTCTCGCGAGCGACGCCTCAGCCTACGTCACGGGTCACAACCTCGTTGTCGATGGCGGCTTCACCGCGTGGCAATAACTTTTCCAGGGAATGGATTCGAAAACGNNTGATCGGACAGCGTCATGCGCGCCTCCTTCAATCCCGATCCGATGTGCGTCTCTTTCTCTGCGATGTTGACGCTCATCATCGAAGTGAAACGCAGGCAGCCTTCACGTCGCCCGTGCCCGAGTTTGAGGACTTTAATCACGCTCTCAGGGTTCGACCGGATATTGTTATCCTGTGTACTCCGAATCATCTGCACGCGCCGATGGGACTGGCTGCAATTGCAGCTGGCTGCGACGTGCTGGTGGAAAAACCGATCGCCGACAATGCGGTGGATGGAGTGCGTTTGGTCGAGGCGGCAGAACGTGAAGGACGCGCCCTTCACGTGGGGTACATGCTGCGGTTTGACCCTGGATTGATCCTGCTACATCAGCTGCTGAACGAGGGCGAGATTGGCAAGATCTGCGGCGCGCGTGCGATGGTGGGGACGTATGTCACGCTGTTGAATTCGCGGTGCAACGACAAGGAAATGCACCCCTACAGCCTGGTTTTGGACTACACGCACGAAATCGACTACATCCGTTGGCTCCTGGGAGAACCCCAACGGGTACAGGCGATGGGAACAACTGTCGGTTCTGTGGAAAAGCGGCCGCAGCCCAATCTGTTTCAGATGACACTCGCCCTGGAGTCAGGTGCGCTGGTGCAGATTCATCTCGACTATGTTCNNCACTTGAAGTGTATGGCGATCGTGGAACTCTCACTTACGATTTTATGACCGGCGAGCTGTATCATCTCCTGCGCGGGAAAGAACAGCATAGCCTTCGGCGTGAGCTCGGCCCTATCGCCCAACGCGTCGATGATCTTTTTCGAGCCGAACACAGCTCGGTGATACAGAGCCGACTTAAGCAGTCGCCGCCCATTGTCACTGGCAACGATGGCTTGCTAACCCTCCGTGTCGCAGAACTGGCGATCGATTCTGCAAAGCATATCGACGCTAGATAAGCCGAGGTTTCAAGCGCGCACAATCCCCTCTCCGGGTTATGAATCCCGCCTCAAGGGCTCCCTGCACGGAGACCGCTTTCAAGCGGTCCGTTTCTGATTTTCCGAATCCGA
>DKKJ01000074.1 GCA_002455175.1 Opitutaceae bacterium UBA6669 | reverse complement strand
ATAGCCCCACCTCCCGTCGGCCAGGAGGGATTCGGTGAACCTGTGCTGATCCAACTTCAACGGGGTCCCCACGCTGGCCGACTGCTTTGTCAGATGCGCGTGGGCCGAGAGCACGCCGTCTATCAGACCGAGTCGGATGACGAAGGCCAAACGTGGTCCACGCCCCATGCGCTGTCCTGGACCTATAGTCGTTTCGGTCGTCAGCGGGAAATCATCGGCGTCGACCCGGATCTGACCGAAATGTCCAACGGCGTGCTCGTCATGGGCTACGGGCACAAGCCCGACTACCGAGACGATGGCAATTTCCTCGCTTTCAGCGTGGACTCTGGGGTGACGTGGACGGAGGAAACTCGCATCAGTACGGGCCTCACCCTCGCTTACGTCGGAGTTCGCGAGACCGCACCCGAAACACTTTTTGTCGTCTACACCAAAACCGATGAAACTCGGCCGTGGAAATATAAAGGCGCGACGTTCAACACCTACGGCCGATCGGTGACCGTCAAACCGACCCAGTCGTCATCGAGCAGTCCGGGCCGATAGGTCATTTCGTCGCCCACGTGGCCTTCCGCGCCCTGTCGGGTCAATAGGGAGAAGCAGTTCGGGTCACCGATCGGTTACGTTTCGGCGTTCGACAACTGCGGTCGGTTCCGCAGAGTCTGCAGGCCGACTTTTTGCACTTATGCCGATGCCTCTTCGATTGCTCTTCGTTCTCATCACCACAGCATGGGTCGTCCTCGAAGCGATGAGCGCCGAGCCCAAACCGGCGATCGCCCAGACCGTGGATCTGGAACTGGGAGAATCCCACTCCGTGGCACTCCCTAACGGAAAGAACGTCCAGATTACCTTGCGTAGGATCGAAGAGCGTCGCGATACCCTCAGAGGCGCCGTGCGCGAGGCCAAAGTGGAGGTGGAAATCAACGGTCAATCGGTCACGCTGACCTCTGCTACCTACACGCTCCCGACGTGGGTGAGCGCAGCCGGAGTTCAAATCGATTGTCCAATCACCCGCGGCTACACCCACAATGGTAACCGCGAAAACGTTTGGGCGCTGAAAAAGGCGGCTCGTTTTCGTCTCTGGCCGGAAGGTTCACCCTGGATTGAGCCCGGAACGTTTCAATATCCCCTCAAGCAACGCTGGTTCGCAACGGCGACGCAGATGGCCAACGAACCGACTTATGTCGACGGAGGTGATGTCCCTGGGACCGCAGATGTTTACTACCACTACGGACTGGATTTCGGTGGAGCAGNNGGCTGGTACTATCGCTACAGCCATCTCAAAACCATTGACGTCAAGGCAGGCGATCGTGTTCAGCGCGGGCAACGTCTCGGAACACTGGGCAAAGAGGGGACGAGTGGCGGCTGGTCTCACCTTCATTTTGATATCACCAGCCGACAACCTTCAGGAGATTGGGGTATCCAAGACGCCTATGCTTACGTTTGGGAGGCATATCAGCGCGAGTACCAACCGAAAATTATCGCGGTAGCGCGGCCACACCATCTCGCCGCGGTAAACGAAACGGTGAACCTAAACGGAGAAAAATCGTGGAGTAAAATTGGCCCCATCCGCTCTTATGAATGGACGTTGAGTGATGGCACCACCGCCACGACAGCCACGGTGTCTCGCCAGTATCCGAAACCAGGAGCGTATAGCGAAATTCTAAAGGTCACCGACTCCCAGGGCAATGTGGCCTGGGACTTTGCCAGTGTACAAGTGGCGGCTCCCAATGACCCGACGGGAATCCCCGCCTCCCTCCACCTTTCATTCTACCCGTCTCGGGAAGTAAAACCGGGCGACGAAATCACTTTCAAAGTCCGGAGCTTTCGCACGAAGCCTTCTGGCGAAATCATCGATTTCGGCGATGGCACACCACCGGTCTCGCTGCGTTCTGACGGTGGAGCATCACGGAACGCTCCAGATGGCTATGCCATCACGACCCATCGCTTTCAGCGTCCCGGAAACTATCTAGTGACCGCCACACATCTCAGCGCTCACGGCCATCCCGCCACCGCTCGCGTATGGGTCGAAGTCAAAACGCCTTAACGGCAGGCACTCCGATCACTTGAAGACGGCGATGATCTGATACACTCCAAGTGCACTCATCGCGGCCGCCGCCAAGAAAAGCCCCGCCAACGAAAGAGGCCGCGCCCGCAGCAATGGGTAAGGGTTTTTGTAGTGGAAGTAGATTGCCGCTCCCGCCAAGAAAGGAAGCATCATGCCTTGGCCGATGGCTCCTACGAACACTAGCATCACCGGGTTCCCCATCAACAGGAACACCGCGGTCGTCGCAATCGGAAGTAAAACGCAGGAGATTTTGATCCACTGGATACGATGTTCGGCATCCCGGTAGTGTTTGATTTTCCAGAGACTCAGTGCGTCGGCGAGGAGACGGGCATTGGACGCCGTTCCCCCGAAAATCGTGGAAAACAAAACCGCGATTGCCCCGACCAAGAAGAACCAGAGGCTCCACTCGCCGAAAGTGTCGCGGTACATATACGAGAGCGTCTCGATCATGTCCTTGCTCTCGACGCGTAGCTGCTTGGCGTGCAGGATCGCCGCGCCCAAGAGATAGAATGCAATCGTGGTGGTGGTGTAGAGACAGAAGGATACCCATGCATCGATCCGCATGACTCGCAGCCAAGCCTGACCGCGCGTCTGCCAGGCCTGCGTGCCATCATCAGGCCCGAGCTTCCGCGCATACCCTTTCTCGAGGCACCAGTACGGATAATAGATCAACTCCGAAGCGCCCACGCCAATCAGGCCGAACGCTCCAAAAGCAGTCGCGAGATCAGCCGGAAGATGAAAAGAAAGTCCGCTCGCCAATTGCTCGCCTGTCACCGCAAACGGTGTGAACTGCAACGCGACCACCGCCACTAAGGTCGTCAGAGTGAACCCAGCTACGAACGTGGTCGAAATCGACTCGATCCAGCGGTATCGCCCCACCACGAGCAGGATTGCGGTGATCGCACCAATGGAAACGGCCAGCACACTGATCGGAATGCCCACCCCAGCCAGTCGGAAGGCCGTTGCCGTGCCACCAATCATCCCAGCTACTTGCGGCACAATGCAGAGGTACATACCCAACCAGATCCAAAGCACCCACGATACCGCTACACGCGGTCCGGGCAGGGTGTTCAAAGCCTCCAAGGTCGTGCGCCCCCGTGTAATCGCATAGCGGCCGAGCTCAATTTGCACGAAGACCTTCAACAAGCATCCCACGATGATGAACCACAGCAGCCGGAACCCCACCTCTGCACCGAGTTTCGGTGTCACGATCAGTTCTCCCGAACCGACGATAATCGACGTGATGATGAGGCCGGGGCCCAACTGGCGGAGCAGCCCGCCCAACGACGTGGGAGCGGGTTGAATTTCTGAAGCAGGAGACGCGGCGTGAGACATGGGAGCAGTGGCGAGATCGAAACCGCGGGCCGACGGCGAAAACGCCATTCATCCACAAGGGTCGCGAAAAGACGGGATAACGTGGGTAAGCGGCGCATGCTTACGCTTTTTTCCTCCGGCTCAAGCGCGTTCCACCGACGATTTCGTTCCCGAAGTTCCGGACCCGATAGGCTCGATCTGCAGCCAATCTTCTCTTAGTCACCCCTCTGGACGCGTTTCGCTCGCCTCCCCTCGCCTCGACGCTTGGATCGCATCCGCCTTCTCTACCCTTAAAGCGCTCTTCTATGATTCGTTGCCCTCGCTTTCTGCTTTTCCTGGGAGTCGTTTTCGCACTCGCCACATCCAGCACCTACGGGTCTCGTCCGCCCAATATTATTCTCATCGTCGCGGACGACCTCGGGTACGGCGACTTAGGTAGTTACGGAGCGAAGGGCTACTCCACGCCACACCTCGACGCCCTCGCGGAGAAGGGTGTACGCTTCACGCACTTCGCCGTTGCCCAAGCGGTATGCTCAGCCTCGCGCGCAGCCTTTCTTACGGGCTGTTATCCCAACCGATTGGGTATCCACGGCGCTTTGAGTCCAAAAGCCTTGCACGGGTTAAACCCTCAAGAGACCACGCTCGCGGAACTCCTCCGCGCGCAGGGCTACGCCACCGGTATGGCAGGAAAGTGGCACTTGGGATCCGGTCCCGAGTTCTCACCGCTCCAGCAGGGCTTCGATCAGTGGTTTGGCATCCCTTATTCGAATGACATGTGGCCGCATCATCCCGAGGCGCCTCCCGGTACCTATCCTCCCCTGCCCCTGTTTGAAAACGACCGTGTGGTCGACGCCGCGCTTTCGCCGGAAGATCAAATCCAACTTACCACTCGTTTCACCGAAGCCGCCGTCTCCTTTATCACCCAACAGCAGAAACGCCCCTTCTTCTTCTACCTCGCACATCCCATGCCTCACGTACCGCTCTTCGTGAGCGAGAAATTCCGCGGCAAATCTGCCCGCGGACTCTACGGGGATGTTATCATGGAGCTCGACTGGTCCGTGGGTGAAATCGTCAAAACAGTCAAAGCGCTCGGCTTGGAACGGGACACCCTCATCATTTTCACCAGCGACAATGGCCCTTGGCTCAGCTACGGAACCCACGCGGGTAGCGCCGGAGCTTTCCGGGAAGGAAAAGGCACGTCCTGGGAAGGCGGTCTGCGCGTCCCCTGCATCATGGCCTGGCCGGACACCTTACCGGAAGGGGTGGTCAACGATCGTTTTTTCATGTCGATCGATCTTCTGCCCACGATCGCGGGCAAGTTGAACGCGCCACGTCCGTCCCTTGCGATTGACGGACGCGATGTCTGGCCGCTGCTCCTGAATGAGCCGGAGGCCAGAAATCCTCACGAAGCCTATGGAGTATGGTACGCGCAAAACGAGTTGCAGGCGGTGATCAGCGGCGACGGCCGGTGGAAACTGGTGTTGCCCCACACCTATCGCACCCTCGGAGGCAAACCGGGAGGAGATCGAGGGAAACCTGTGAAATACACCAACAGCCAAGTGAATCAGCCACAGTTGTTCGATCTGCGCCAAGAACCCGCCGAGACCACCTCGCTCGCATCTACCCAACCCCAGGTGGTTCAGCAATTGACGGTGTTGGCCGACGCATTTCGGCAAGACCTCGGCGACTCTTTGACGCAAATCAAGGGTCAAGGAAATCGTCCCGCTGGACGTAAAGCCGCGCCTGGCTCACCCTGACGTATCATATTTTCAACTATAGATCGCGATAGTCGACGGCACTACACTTCATTGCTCGCGCCCCCATCCATTCCGATCTCGCGGACTATCGGTGAAGTTCGGGAAAGAGCAACGGAGCGCTCCGTGCCAGCCCTTCGCCCACACTCGTAAACTCAGCCCCCTGACGAAGCCGCTCCTGANNTGTTCCCCCGGTGAGAAAGACCCCTTCGATGCTCGCGGGGTCAATCTTGGCGTCCTTCAAAAACGAATCGAGGTAACGGATAATTTCCCCGGTGATGTCGCTTGAATTACGCTCGAATTCGCTGCGGGTGAGGCGCTCGTTTATCGGAATCTTCGGGTGTCGAAAAACCAGCGGCGCCTCTGCCGCAGATGTCAGGGCGATCTTGGCCCCTTCGATCACCTGGAAAAGCGCGAAGCCCTGATTCTCCTTCACCAACGCTTCCAATCGCTCAAAGCCAGCCGGGTTGTCGGACGATTGAGCCATCCGCCAGATCAAATCCAGCTTCTGGGCATTCTTTAGAAAAACAATCTGATCCCACTGGCAGATTTTTCGGTGGAGAGTATCCGGAACTTCAATGCGCTTGCCCCAGCTTTCGTAGGTTGCGCCCCGTCCAAACAGTGGCGTGACTTTATGCCACATTGTGGCCGAATCATAGCGATTACCGGCAATGGGCAGACCGCCTGTGGCCAAAATATCGGACTGACGGGCAGTCTCCCCTAACCTTCTTGGATCTAACTGGACGACGCTGAAATCCGAGGTTCCTCCCCCAAAATCGCCCACGAGCACACGCTCCGGTTGGCTAATGCGTGACTCGTAGGCAAAGGCCGCCGCGAGGGGTTCGTATTGAAAGCGAACCTCCTCAAATCCGGTCAGACGTGCCGCCTTCAACAAACGCTCCTGAGCCAGTTGATCCTCCTCCGGATCGTTAGAGAACACCGCCGGTCGACCCAAGACCACACGCTTGACGTCCTGCCCAGTGACCGCGTCGCCCTTAGCCTTGAGATANNAGGATGGTCTTGATCGCCTGGAAAAAACGGCCGCGCATGCGGTCTTCGACGTACCGCTGTTTAGCCGCGTCGCCGATCAAAGGCGGATCCTTCCGCAAGGTGTAGGGGAAATACATGAAGGACGACTCCACTCCCGAGATCCGCGGATCGTTCACCAAGACACGCTTCTCCACATCCCAGATGGAGACCGACGAATTGCTCGTTCCAAAATCAATACCGTAGATGTAGCGGTTCATGGTGGCGTGAAAACGGGCGCGCTACCCCATCGAGATTCATGCCAGGCGCAAGGATAGACTCGCACTCCCGGNNCGCCTCGCACTGCCAACAAAAGGCATTACGCACGGCAAAGTGCCTGTACTCGGTTCTCCATCCCGGCACTTAACTGAAAAAGGAGGTTGGCCTCCCTCCTTGGCCTTTCCCACACTGGGCGAATCTCCGGCCATTTAGGAGGGTCGGACCGTCTCGAAAAGCCTTTTACCCTTATGAAGCTTCCGATCCGTTTGCTCATTGGCGCCCTGTGTAGCCTCTCCATTTGGTGTCACGTCGCGCGAGCCGAACTCCGCCTCCCAGCCATCATTTCAGACCATATGGTTCTCCAACAGAATCAGGAGAACCTCCTGTGGGGATGGGACACCCCCGGCACAAAAATCACCGTTCGCTTCGCCGGCGCCACTTCGACCACGACGGTAGGCTCCGACGGCAAATGGTCCGTAAAACACCGCACCCCTGCCGCCAACGCCACTCCGCAGACGATCACGATTGAGGGCTCATCGAAAAAAGAAGTTCAGGACGTCCTGATCGGTGAGGTCTGGATGTGCTCCGGTCAGTCCAACATGGGTTTTAAGCTGTCGAGCGATTGGAAAGGCGACCTCGAGGCCGCCGCCTCGCGTCACCCCAACCTGCGCCTGATCACGGTTCCTCGCGTCGGGGCGCAAGATCTCAAGTCTGACTTCGTGGGATCCTGGAAAGTCTCCACACCGGAGACCGCCCACGCGTTTTCCGCCGTGGGTCTGCTCTACGGACGCTACCTCCATGAAATCCTCAATGTGCCTGTGGGGTTGATTGATAATTCCTGGGGTGGTTCCGCGGCCGAAGCCTGGGTCCGGCGATCTTCCCTAGAGGCCGATCCCCGCTTCGCCCAACGGATGAAGGAGATGGTCGCGAAAGAAGCCGAAATCGCTTCGGGCTCACTGACTCCCGGCTACCAAAAATCGCTGGCCAAGTGGCAAGCGGATGCCGACCAGGCCAAAGCC
>DKKJ01000127.1:5975-10943 GCA_002455175.1 Opitutaceae bacterium UBA6669 | reverse complement strand
AACGCTCCTGCGCCGCCCGGAGGCTGGCGACGGGATCAAAACCCGAGCGAGCCCAGTGGCCGGTGTCACCACAGATTCCCAGCCGCTTGCTATAGGGGCGCAGTGCTGCGACCACGTCAGCGGGTGGATTGTTGGGATTGGGGTGATTGTGAATCGTGACGGAGAGATCGTACTCCTGAGCCAACCTATCCAGCAGCGGGAACGCCTCAGACCAAGTGTTTTTTGGCGGCTCCACGGCGATGTCGCGCATGCCCATGTCTTTGGCGAACGCAAAGATCTCGCGCCACTCTGCCTCGTTCGCGGCGCGGACCACACCAAAGCTGGTTAGGGTGACCCCGTGGGTTTTCAGCAAAGCTCGCACCTTTTCCCGNNATCCATGGAGGCGACAAACGTGCCGTCGATTCCGCCGCCGATCGTCTGGCGAGGATACGCCTGCAAGTAGCGGACTCCCATGTCAGCAGTTTTTTTAACCGCTTCGGCGAACGTACCTCGGTTCAGCGTCCAGGCCTGCATCCCGAGCTCGATGTGGTGNNGCGCCGTGAGTGTGTGGCTGGTGATGACGCTGGAAATCAGTCCGAGGACGAGCAGTGGAGTGAACGAAAGAAAAAAGCAGAGAGAACGTTTCATTTGAGGCGACGATCAGAATACGCGGTAGTTCTTGTGCACGAAACGGCTGGCTGAAGGGAGGCCGCGGCAGAGGCCTGACTTGGAATCCCAATCGATGGGTGCGCCTGCGCGAATCGCGAGGTTTCCGAGCAAAACCATTTCGGTGAGATCGGCGGCATGGTCGATGAAATTGGAGCAGGGTGCCGGTCCTCCTTTGCAGGCGTTCACGAAGTCCTTCATGATACCGCCGGTCACTCGCGGCAGTTTCTTAGCCGGACGATCCGTGAATGCGGCCATTTTTTCTTCTGGAATCAGCCGGGGGGAACTTCCGTAGTTGGTTCCATCCATGATAGCCCCGCGGTCCCCGTAATAGATAACGCCGCCTTTCGGTAGTTTTGCTCCCGCGCCGAGTTCTTTCGGAACCGGAGGCAGTTTTCCGCCGTCGAACCACGTCAGTTTAACCGGAGGAAGGTCACCACGAGCGGGATACTCGTAGGTGATGATCGACCACTTGGGTGCGGAGACTTCTGAGTTGCCTTCACTTTGCGCTGAGATGCGGACATCCCCACGCAGGTTAAGCGCCCAAAAAGGTGCGTTCAAAAGGTGGCATCCCATGTCTCCGAGTGCGCCGCATCCGTAGTCCCAAAATCCACGCCACTTAAACGGAGCGATCAGTGGGCTGTAGTCACGCTCTGGCGCCACTCCCAGCCAAAGATTCCAATCGATGGTTGCGGGAATTTCTTTCACGGGAGTAGGCAGTGGGATGCCTTGCGGCCAAACGGGGCGAAGGTCCCAACAGTGTACCTCGCGCACCGCACCGATGACGCCGGCCTCGATCCATTCTTTAGCCAGGCGCGCGCCTTCACCCGCTTGTCCCTGGTTTCCCATTTGCGTCACCAAACCGTACTTTTTCGCAGCTTCTTTTAAGGCACGGGCTTCACCGATGGTATGTGAGAGCGGCTTCTGCACAAAAACGTGTTTTCCTCGTTCCAACGCCATCATCGTGATGGGGAAATGCATGTGGTCCGTGGTGGAAACGGTGACCGCGTCAAATTGATCGCCGATCTGGTCGAACATCTGACGATAGTCCCGAAAACGAGGAAGGTGTGGCCAGCGCAGGAATGAGGGACTTCCTTGTTTGAAGTCCACATCGCAGAGCGCGACGATGTCTTCGTCCGCACAGTTCAAGAGATCGGTAGAGCCTTTTCCACCCACACCGATTCCGGCGATGCGGAGCTTGCGGTCAGGTGGAATGAGGTTGCGAAAACGAGCGGGAGAGGAAGGGGACTGTGCGGAAAGAGAGACGGCGGAGACCGAGGAGACGAGGGCCGCCGTGGAGGCGGTTCGGATAAAGTCGCGGCGATTCATGTGGGGTGATAGGATCAGGATGAAAGTGAGCGGAGTTCGGCCGACGAAAGGGTAAAGCCCTCGCGGTAAGTGGGACGGATCATTGCCTCGGCAGTGGGTTCACCTAGCACAGAAAGGGTTTTAGCGTCCCAACGAATCTTTCGGCCCACCTTTGCAGCGACCGTGCCGAGGAGAACCATTTCTGTTTGGCCTGCGGCGAGATCGAAACTGGCAAAGGGCGTTCCTTGTCCGAGACAAGCATCGACCCACTCTCGGTAGTGCCCGAGGGTGCCTTGCTCGGCGTTGCGCGGAAGTGACTCGGGCACTGCGATGCACGCAGGATGCTTGGTGATCCCGTTGAAGCGCTCTTCTCCATTAAGCTTCACGTAGAGGTCGCTGTAGAGAATGCCTTTGTCTCCGATGATGATTTTGTTGTTCGAGGGAACTTTGCCGAATTGGCGCGCGATCCCGAGAGAATCGATCAGGGCGGAATCTGGGGTGCGTCCTCCTTCATACCAAGACAACGTCATCGGAGCCAAACGACCTCGGTTGGGAAATCGGTAGTCGAAGCGTGCACTGGCAGGAAAAAGGCCGGGCGCGGCAGGATCGCTGATCGACACATCAATTTCTGACGGAGCAGAGAGATCGAGTGCTCGATAGGCGACATTGGTGAGGTGGCAGCCCATATCACCCAGGGGACCGCATCCAAACTCCTCCCACCAGCGCCAGCGGAACGGATGCAAGTGGGAACTGTAGGGACGGGGAGCATGCACGCCCAGCCAGGTGTCCCAAGCCATGCCCGGAGGAGGCTCCGACGAGGCAGGTTGATTGGGGAGCCGTGCCGAACGATCCGTCCAAATGTGTGCTTCGCGAACTTGTCCGATGACTCCGGCTTGAATCAGTTCCACCGCGCGGCGAGTGGTATGGGCAGAGCTGCTTTGGGTGCCCATCTGTGTCATCACGCCGGAGCGCTGAGCGGATACTTGCATCCAACGCGCTTCAGCAATGGTCCGAGACAAAGGCTTTTCGCAAAAAACGTGGAGGCCCCTCGACATTGCTAGAAGGCTGATGGGGGCGTGCATGTGATCAGGGGTGGTGATCACGACGGCATTTAACTCGCGTTCCTTCTCGAACGCCTGACGGTAGTCGGCGTAACGTCGAGCTTTCGGAAACTTTTCCACCGAGAGCTCAACGCCACGAGCTAGACGCGCGGGATCCACGTCGCAGAGGGCGACGATTTCCACAGACTCGATCTGGAGAAGATCGCGGATGGTGTTCTGGGCTCGCCCCGAGGTGCCGATCACAGCGACGTTCAACGTTGGTCTCTTCTTCCGACTCGGTAGGATGGAAGGCGCAGCGCCGGAAAGTGATCCTGCCAACGACGCACTCGCCGCAAGCGCGGTAAGCGAGAGGAACTGACGTCGAGAGTGCACAGGGCGCGATGAGGCATTCATGACTGTGTTATGACTTTTTGGCGGAGAAATTCCGACGAGCGGTCTCGAGCTCTTGGCGAGCGGCGGCCGCGTCGAAAATCTGTCCATCGGCCTCCAGACGCGCTCGAAGAATAGGGTAAGGGAGACCTCGCAGTGACGTCGCATTCTCCAGAGAGAGGACTGCGGCGGTGGCGGCGACCTGACCGAGATTCATAAAAACGGGCTCCATTCTTAGCGACCCGTAGGCCACGTGGCTGGAGGAAATGCAGGTCGAAACAATCAGGTTCGAAACCTGCTCCTCCAGGGGGAGCATGCACCGGTAACTGATTCCGTAGGGCTTGGACGACTTTGCTACCCAGCCATCCACACGGAGGCGGCCTTCGCGGTCGACCACATAGTTCACGACGTGCGAGTCCATGGCATAGGACCCGAGCGAGACCGGATCGGGGGCCACTTGTGTTCCGGAGCAATCGTGTTCGGTGAGCACGTAATCGCTGATCAACCGGCGCGCCTCTCGCACGTACAAAGCAGGCGGCCAGTGTGCGGAGTCCACAAACTCATCGCGAGCTAGCCCCCATTCGGCGGCTTCGCTACGGATGTTTTCGGGAACTCGAGAATCTTGCGCAAGGAACCAGAGCAGTCCCAACTGATAATCTTTGTGCTCTTGCCAGACACGGATGCGTTCCTCGTCGCTCGCTTCGGCCCACGTGTGGCTGCCACCCACGAAGTCGGTCGAGAAGTAGACGCGATTGTTGGTATCCGTTTTCTGGTTCGGCATTGGGGTGAGTGAATAGACCTGATTCAACCGAATGCCGGGCCTGCCGAGAATGTGGCGGAGGATCACCTCGTAGTTGAGCGGGTCGTAGGTGGCGGGTTTTTCGATGGGAACCCGATTTTCGGGAACTGACGTCAAGCAGAGGCGGAAGTTAAACGCCTGCGTCTGACCATCCCCTGATCCTTGCTCGTTATGGCTGGCGAGAACCCGGGGTAGGAGTCCGCTGGAGGGGTCATTGGCGATTCGATATGGGCTGACATGAGCGGTTCGCTCCGGCGGAGCGAGTTGTACGCCGTTGAGCGTCTCTTGATATCGAGAATTGGGTTCGCGTCCCACGATATACTGTGCGCCTGCGGCAGCGAGGAGATCGCCCTCGTAGGTAGCGTCGATAAAGACACGAGCTCGAAAGCGACGTCCGTCGATCAAAGTGATTTCATCGATACGCGTCCCTGCTTTTTTTACTCCGGACGTTCGATTGAGGACGGCTCCAAGCTGCACGTTGACTTTGGCCTCCGCCATCATTTCTCGGAGAATTTGGGTCGCGACTTTAGGCTCAAAGAACCACTGCAACCCGAGCGCCTCGGTATGAATCAAGGGATGTCTAGGAAAATAGCTGAGACGCGCCTCTGACACCCAGGCACTGGGAGATTGATAGTGGCGGAAGATGCGGCGGTAGAACTCACGGGCAATGCCTCCCACCGTGTAGCGATGACCGGCGTCAGTCGCGCCGAGTCCCCCGGTGGTCAAGCCGCCCAGATGGTGAGACGGCTCCAGCAGGATGACTGACTTGCCCATGCGTGCGGTCTG
>DKKJ01000127.1:0-5951 GCA_002455175.1 Opitutaceae bacterium UBA6669 | reverse complement strand
CGCATTGCCGCCGTAGACGAGGATATCCGTTTCTTCCGCTACACCCCGTGGAGTTGCCGATGAGTCGGTAAGTCCAATTGCCCGGACGATTTCCGGGACGACGAATTTGGCGTAGCCTTCCGCGCGTGGGTGAACTCCGTCCGGCACGTAGCGTTTGAAACCGGTTTCGCCCTCTGCCTGGAGTAAACGGTTCCAAGCGATCGAGTGGTCGNNGCCCGCGCTGACGCGCGGCATCGCGATAAATTTGCTGATACGCATCCTGGTTACGACGGTGACTGGGGTCACCTTCGGCTTTGCCCACGGCGGGATTCATCACCTGCAGGATGATCTCACACTCCGGAAGCGCGGCACTGATCCGGTCGAGGATCACCGCGACATTGGTACGGACCTCGTCGACTGAGAGGTTGAAGCGCGTCACCGCATCGTTGATGGCAAACTCGATAAAGACCGCGTCGGGGCGATGGGCGATCACGTTGCTCTCCACGTGGTCGCGGCCCCAACTGGAGTTCTGTCCTCCTTTTGCGCCATTGGTAAGGGTCACTAGCCCTGGGTAACGGAGATCGAGCTTCTCCTGGAGTTGCGGAACCCAAGCGCCGCTTTTGCTCAGACTCGTGCCGTAGATGACGAGGTGCTGTGGCTTGCCGGCGTTCAGGGCGCTAATAAAGCGAGCAGGTGCCGCGGCGAGAGCGACGCAGGTGCAGCAGAGCAGGAGTGCGAGTCGGATCATGAGAGGTTCTGGGGTACGACGCCTGCGTGACCGCGACGTCCTGGGGTTGAGTGAACCGAAGACGAAAGAAAGGTCCCGCAACGCCGAGATTTAGATCCTTGCGTTGCGGAACGGCGTGAGCGGTCAGAAGTTCAAGCTGTAGGTGAACCGGCTTTCAAAGCCGTAGTTCAGGCGACCCGTATTGGTGTAGTACTTCTTGTCGGTGATATTGCTGAGATTGAGGGCAATCTTGTTCGTGGCTTTGCCCCATTTCCAGCGGTAGTTGATGAAGTAGTCCGCGAGAAAAAGGCTCGGACGGGTGACGGAGTTGATCGTCGCCGTCTCGTAATTAACCAAGTATTCAGTCTGGGCGCGCGTTCCGAGTCCGGTGGTGATACGCCACTGTGGAATCTCGTAACTAACGGTGAAGGAACCGTTCCATTTAGCGACGTATTGGAGTGGCTGATTCCGAGCGAAAACGTCGTCGGCTTCGTCCGTATTGGAGTCGGTATAACCCAAAGCACCCTGCAACGTCAGATTGGAGACCGGCTTGACGAAGAAATTCGCGTCCATCCCTTTCGCTGAATTTTTGCTGTTGATACTGTAGCGGGGGATACCTTGTCCCGCGGCGATGAAGTCGGGATTGTTGCTCCGGACATTATCGAGTTCGATGACGTAGAGCGAGAGCGTGTAACCGGCTCTGCCTTCGTTGAAATTGCCCTTGAAGCCCGCTTCGTAGCCAAAGCTTTCTTCCGGAGGGACCAATGCGTCGATGCCATCGTCCACCGTGCTGGTCGGTTCAAAACCGGTGCTGATGCTGGCGTAAGCGAGCAATCGTTCACCCAGGATTTTGTAGTTCGCACCGAAGGAATAGGTGAGGGCCGTATCCGACAGCGTGCCGGAAGCCCGGCTCATGCGGCTGTTGTCGTACTTGTCATCGTAGTAGTCGAGTCGTCCGCTCGCCATGACTGCAATCTTGTCGTTCAACGTAGAGGCACGATAGCTGAGGAGCGCGCCGGCAGTCATTTTCTCCCACGTGTAGTCGGCGTTCTTCGTGCGTATGTTGTCGAAGTTATAATCGCCGTAGCCGCCGGTGTTGANNTCCACTGGCCTGGTACCCGGCCGAGAGAAAGACGCCGACCGACGAAGGCTGTGGACAGTTGATCCGGTCCCGTGCCATTGGCGGTGTAAGCCCCGAGGAGTTGTAAGTCGTCGCGATTAAACGAAGCAGAATCGACGGCAGCGAGGATGCGATGCGTGAAACGTTCGGTTTGGAACTTCGCGAGCAAGTCCATCTGACCGGCATAGTTTTTCTCATCCTGGTGTTGACGGAAGGGCCGCCGGTCATTCGCGCCGGCATAGATTCCCGAGGACGCGTACCGGTACTGATCGCCACCAGACCAGCGATCCTTGTCGGTCACCTTTGAGTAGGTTTGGAAGGCAGCGCGGAAGGCGAGGATCTGATTGATGCGATGCTANNAGACCGTAGTAGTCCGCCTCGCGGCTGTTCTGCGGTCCGTAAGCGGAATAGTCACCGATGCCTTGCCAATGGCGGACACCTTTAGTCGGATTTCCCGTGATGTAGGGAACGTCTGCAGGGAAGGCCGCACCCGTACCGGTCGGGGGAAGAAGAATGACGCCGCCGGACGAGTCTTGAGTGTACTCGGGTTGGTATTCGAACGTGGCGGACAGCGAGGTGTTTTTGGCGAATTTGTAGAGGAAGGAGAGCCCGAAGTAGAACTTTTCGTTGCCGTCGATATAGTTTTCGTGGGCGGGCTTGGCGCGCTGGTACTCTGCGTACGCGTAGTAGTAGAGTTTGTCCTTGATCAGCGGACCCGAACCCGTCGCGTTGTAGCGGCGAAAGTCGTCCGTGCCATAGGTTGCAGACGCAGTGTACTTGGGTCGGAGCGAAGGACGGCGCGACGTTTTGTTGATGATGCCGCCAGGTGTAGCGCGCCCATACAAAGTGGAGAGCGGCCCTTTGATGATTTCTGTCTGCAGGGTGTTGGACGGAGTTCCCGGCATCGCGTATTGGAAGCCATCGCGTGTGACCAAGGCATTGAAACCACGGACGCGAATGCCCGTGGACGTGCCCGTATTGGTCGTGGCGGCAGAAACGTAGGCGAGGAGGTCGTCGTCGTTGAAAAGCTGGAAATCGTTAACAAAATCCTCGGTGAAGACCTGGATGGAGAGAGGGATGTTGATGATTTTGTCGCCCGTGCGGGTTCCCGCGGTGGCCTCGGTTGCGATGTAGGAGTCCTGGAGGGTTCCGGTTGCGACCTGAAACTCTTCGAGGGTGATCACTTCGTCCGGTGAAGACGACCCTTGCGCTACTGCCGAGTGAGGCAGAACGGCACTAGTGGAGAGGAGGAGAGCGGCGACGCCGAAGGGGCGGCGGTGGAGTGGTTTCATGGATGAATGAGCTGGCGGGGTTGGGTTTGTTCGAAAAAAGGGGGAGGCGAATATCTCGTCGAAGAGCTGCGGGCCGGTGATGTTTTAGGGGAAGGGTTTGAAGCGAAGATTGCGGAATTCTACGGGATTAAATTCGGCCTCCAGGCCGATGTGGCCCCTCATGGTGGAGAGCGCGTTGCTGCGAGCGGTCACATGACCATTGATCCACAGGGTGAGCTCTGATCCCTGGCAGGTGATTTCTATCGTGTTCCACTCGCCTTGGGGACGGAGAAGTTCGGGATAACGCGCACCTCCGCTGATCCGCTTGGGTTTGCCTTCGCTCACTCCATTTTGTCCAAAAACCATCCCAAGGCCAGAGGGAGCCAGCTGCGCCTGATACCAGGATGAGGCGTCTGGTAAGGTACGAACAAATACGCCGGAATTGGGCTTGGCCGACCCTCCGACAAAACGAAACTCCAGGTGAAAGACCCCGTCCGCCTGAACGGTGCGATGAAGGAGCATCTCATGAATTCCCGTGGCACGGCACGAGATAATCCCGGAACTTGGATCGTAGGACCAGGGATTGGATTCTCCCATCGGCTTCGAAGCAGGGTAGCGCTCTCGCCTCCACTCAGAAAGATCGGGTTGGGAAAGCAAAGATATCCAGCCGTCGGCCGACTGTTCAAACGCACTCGGTGTGGCCGCGGGCAGGGCGGGCGCAGGTTTGGGTTGAGCCTGAAGCAATCCGCCGATCATTAGCGGTGCGAAGAGACGGTAGAGGAATGCTCGGCGAGCCGAGCGGTGGGGTAGGGTGCTCACGGGGTCGGGGAGTTAGCGTCGCTGCGAAAGTGAGAATGGGGGTGTCTGCTTTCCTCGTTGCGCGGCCAGTTTTTGGTTGTCGGTGAGTTTAAAGCTCAGGTGCCCGCCTGCCCGCAGCGCGGTGTGCGAGATCTCGAGGCCGCGGTGGGCACGACCGTTCAACTCCACCGAGCGGGTGTACACGTGCTTTTCAGAGTCCCCTTCCGTTTCAATTTTCAACGTTCCTGCGGGGAGGTGAACCCGTACACGAGAGAAGCGCGGCGCTCCGAGGATATAGGCCGGATGACCGACGGTGAGAGGAAAGAGTCCGAGCACACTGAGAACATACCAGGCTGACATCTCTCCATTATCTTCATCACCGGGAAGTCGCTCGGGCGTGTAGAGTTCGTCGATGACGCGCCTGACCCAAAACTGAGTTCGATCGGGGCGACCGGCGCAGCTGTAAAGGTAGAGCGCATGATGCACCGGTTGGTTGGAGTGTGCATATTGACCGAAACGAGCCGCGGCCATTTCGCTCATCTCGTGGATTTCAGTGGGATAGTTGCCGATACTGAAACGAGGTGGCAGGCTCAGCATGCGATCGAGTTTAGCGACGAAGCTGCGGTTGCCTCCCATCAGGCGAATCAGGCCAGCGGCGTCATGGGGGACGGCCCAGGTGTGCTGCCAAGCGCTTCCCTCGATGTAGTCCTTCGACCATTCAAACTCATCAAACGGCTGGCGCCACGAACCGTTAGCGTTGCGTCCGCGGAGAAAGCCGGTGCGGCGATCGTAAACGTTCCGATAGTTAAGTGCTCGTTTGAGAAGAAGGCCGGCATCGTCGTCGTGGCCGAGGGAGCGAGCAAACTGAGCGAGGGCAAAATCACAGTGGGCGNNTGCGTGAGAAACGCGGTCTGCCGGGACGTAGCCCAGTTGGATGTAGTCCGCGATGCCAGCGCGGCCGACGGCTTCGGACGGAGGTTCAACAAAGGCGTCTTGCCGAATGGCGGCGTAAGCGGCAGCCACATCGAAATTACGAATGCCCTTGGCGTAGGCGTCAGCGATGACGGCGTTACTATGTGAGCCTACCATGCAAGTCCGATAGCCAGGACTCGCCCAATTGGGGAGCCAGCCGCCCTCGCGGTAGGTGTTCACCCAACCCTCGATCATTTCGCCCAATAAATCGGGATCCAAGAGCGAGAGCAGCGGAAGCAGCGTGCGGTGTACGTCCCAAAACCCTACATCGGTGAAGAGAGGGCCTGGGTGGACTTTTCCGGAATAGGGACTGAAGTGCACGCGATTGTCGTGCTCGTCGTATTCGTGCCAAGCGCGCGGAAAAAGGAAGCAGCGGTAGAGGCAGCTGTAGAACGTGCGGCGTTGTGCTTCGGAAGCGCCTTCTACTTCGATCACTCCGAGTCGACGATCCCAGACCGTTTGAGCTTGGGCGGCAATCGTGGCGAAGGAACGCGCTCCGAGTTCACGTTGAAGGTTCAAGACGGCTTGAGCTTCGCTGATGAACGAGGTCCCGATCCGGACCACGATCTGACGATGGGCGGGACGTTTCAGTTTCACCCAAACCCAAGCGCCTCGTCCCTCGTTGGGTTGTGAGGCGGCGTTGGGCGCAGGCTCGCCCACATCGAGGATTTCCGTGCTGATCGTCGCAACGAAGTGAGAACCGAAATTGCCCGGAACTCCCCCACTGTTTGCGGTGGAGATGCCATAGACGCACCGCTGTTTCCGATCGACTCGAAGAGCTTCGCCTTGTCCGAGTTTGAACGCTAGCCACGCGTAAGGACCTTGGCGATACGTGAAGCGAAAGATTCCGCCTCGTTCGGTGGCCGAAAGCTCTACTTCGATTCCGTGTCGCTGCAGAACCGTGTGAAAATAGTGCGGGCGAGATAGGGTCTGTGCCTTGTCGTAGGACGAACTGGTATCGTCGTACGAGCAGGGGGGGCGTGCCTCTGCCGTCGCCATGATCATGAACTGCCCGTAATCCGCCATCCATGGACTCGGCTGACGGGTGGCACGAAATGCCTGTAGCTTGGGGGCACGGGCGTCG